>JAFNKG010000028.1 GCA_017883965.1 Candidatus Methanophagales archaeon
CACCCACCGGTACAGTATCTATCTTCTCGTAATTCTTCTGCCCCGATATATACTTCTCTACCACTTCCCATCCTTGCCCCACCGAGCCGTGGTAGCACGATGGCGCCCACAGGTGGCCCGGGCACCACTCCTTAAGCTGTGGAAATCTATCCCTCAGCAGTTTACTACTCCTACCCTTTATCCGCTTCGCTATCCAGCTTACCGAATATTTTGGCGGGTACTTAATGAAAAGGTGAACATGATCCACGTTCACAGCCAGGTCTATAACCTCAATATCCAACTCTTTGCAGTTTTCCCGAATGATTTCTTCCGCCGCCTCTGCGACTTCACCTTCTAATACCTTCCCGCGATATTTCGGCGAAAAAACTAAATAGTCCGTTAGTAGAGACACCGTATGCCGGTCATGCCGAAGTTCATGCCTCGTTACCTTATCCCTCTTCGCTACCACTTCACCCATGTCTCTTTAAGGTAACTATTAAAAACGGCAAATCAACATAAAAGCTTTTCGATTTTTTTTCATATTGAATGCTAATTTGATATAACAGTTCCATTTGTGAATTAGAGAAAAAAAATCCGACGAAGTTAACAAAATAAGACCGTATAAAAGAAATCGAACTCGAAAACTCGTGATAACCATTAAAAACGAAAAAGAATAATTTTATCACGGCAAAGTTCCAGAAAAGGGCAAGGAGAAAAGAGATTATTTATCCCTATACCCGACTTTTATCGTCATCAGCTCTTTAGCAACCTCGCTGTTCTCAAACACAGACCGTGCTTCTTCTTCCAACTTGCTTGCACCCCCTAAATCTGAATACCTGGCGCTGATATGCGTTAAGATGAGTTTTTTCACAGCCGCTTTTTTCGCCACTTCCGCAGCTTCTAAAGCGGTGGAATGCATGTAATCAATCGCATATTCTTTCGTTTCCTCTGATAACGAGCCATCATGTATTAGTAAGTCGGCGTCCTCACTCGCCTCTATCACGCTCTCACACGGTCTCGTATCACCGGTATATACAATTTTCCTGCCCGGTCTCGGCGGTCCTAAGACCTGTTCAGGTCGTATCTCCTCCCCCTCTACGGAAATAGAATGCCCCGATTGAAGCCTAGAAAACAAAGGACCTGGTTTTATGCCAAGCTCTATTGCGCGTTCTCTATTAAACCTTCCGGGTCGCATATCTTCTTCTAACACATATCCTATGCTTATCACATTGTGCACCGTTTTTACTGCTCTTATCCCATACCCCGCTCTTCTTACGACATCGCCGGGTCTTAGTTCCATCGCTTTCACTTCAAAACTCCTGCCTGCATAACCCAGCGAGAGGAGATGGTATAGGAATTTATCCACGTGCCTCGGACCGTATATTTCCAGAGGCTCCTCTCTACCTTGTAGCGCCATCGTCTGTAACAGACCAGGAATGCCGAGCACATGGTCTGCATGGAAATGCGTGATGAAAATAGAATTTATCTTCATACCAGTCTTTGTTCGCATCATCTGCTGTTGCGCACCTTCGCCACAATCAAACAGCATCAACTCACCTTCTCTATTCACAGCTATCGCAGATGGATTCCTGTTCGGCGTTGGCGTTGAGCCACCGGTTCCTAAAAATGTTATTTGCAACATAAAACCTTTTCTTACAAAGAAAAGCTTTACCAAAAGAAATAATAAAACCTTTTCTTACAAAGAAAAGCTTTACCAAAAGAAAAATATACTAAATTATCTCGACACCGTATTCTGCCCCTGTCATGGTTATTTCTCTTTTTAACTCCTTTAAAAAAGTTTTAAAGGTGTTGCGGGAAAAATCAGTCCACTCAGCGATTTTTTCAGCGGGAATTTCCCATTCTTTTTCCAATTCATTCTCGCTGGTGAGTCCAAACCGCTTTACTTCTTCCCAATTCTCCTCTAAATATCTGAAAAGAGATGCAGATGCGAAATGCGTTGGAATAAGCGGATATTGTGCAGAAAGGTCAAGAATCAATTGCCTCTCTTGTTTCACTTCGTCATCAGAAATTCCAGACCGGATTATAGCTTTACTCCTCGTTTCTTCGTGGATTACGCCTTTCATTACCGAAGTGAGGACTTTTACGTTGCGCATTGCTAATTCTTTATAGTATTCGCCAAGGGCTAATTCATGTTCTATCATGTACCTGAGCATCGTTTCGGTTGCCGATTTAATATAAGCTTCGTTCATGGCTATGACGGAAAACCATAACCCCCTGAGGAAAAACCTGCGATGCATTGCAGTGCCATAATCTAAGGAAGATGTGGAAGGTGCTAAAATGGAAGGTGCGAAAATAAGAGCTTTTGTTTTTAGCAAAATAGTGTTCTTGAGGCGGTTCTTGCCAACGAGTTTCTCGATTGTTTCTTCCTCTTCGCTTTCAAGTGGAAAGTGCATAGAAGCGGGATGTTCGAGGCTTTTTTCGTAAAATTCGACGATTTTGTTTATTTTATCGAAGTCGAGATTCTTTAGCGTTGCTGTTATTTCCTTTGCTGCTGCCTGCACCCATGCAACATACTCATCTTCGTATTTCTTCCGTATTTCCTCTTCCTCCGACGAAGCCATTTTTTAACCTAAAGGGGTATCTATATCGAAACTTTTTCTTTAAAAAAGAAGTTTTTTTATAAAAAGAGTTTTTAAAAACTTTCTCGTCTCAGGATTTTTTCCAATGTCTCGTATTCTTCACGTGTAAAAATTTAGAAATTGAGTAGTATATCTATTTTAGAGTATTGATAAATATGGAGCTAAAACTGAGTTCACTGCAGGGCTGCATCGGCGACTTCACTTACAACTTCTTCTGGCAGCACCGCGGAGCAAGGCTCAATCCTACCGATGCAATCCCTTCGCAGCTCGGCACGAGTTATTCGTATGAAGATGTAGTGGAGGCGTTGAGAAATGGAGAAGACATGCATATTAAGGGCGATGTAGGCACGAGACTCGGTTCGAGTTTGGGCGTTGACCTCGTTTTTTTCGGCGGTAACGGTAAGGAATTGCCCGGAGTAGGGTCAATAATAGTAGATGGAAATGCCGGCTCTCATCTCGGATTGAGCATGCTTTCAGGCGCTATTTACGTTAAGGGCGAAGTTACCGAGCCGCTTGGCAACGTGGTGCAGGTACAATCCGATTTAGACGGGTATAAGAAATTTGTCTCGATAACGTGGCTTTTGCATCACCCGGAAGAGCGAGAAATAGATGCCGTTCTTGCACCTAACAAGTTCAAAGACGAAGAACTGTTTCTTGCTGACAGAATATTGAGAAATACGCTTGCTGCACGATGCATGAAAGAGGCGAAGGTGCATGTAAAAGGAGATGTCGGGATAAGCGTGGGCATATTAATGCGGAAAGGGTGTGTATTAGTAGAAGGTAACGCGGGTATGAACGCTGCTGCTTTGCTTAACGGCGGTACCGTTGTGGTATTAGGAGATGCAGCGGAATTCTTAGGCGTGGAGCTGAAAAAAGGGGTTGTGTTCGTGAGGGGAAAATGTAAGGGCTATGTCGGTGCTAAAATGACCGGTGGAAGAATTATTTGCAGAAAGACGAAGCCAATTCCGCCGGTTATGGAAACAAAACTTGAAAAGGAAGATTTAGCGTTGCTCGCGGAGTGCGGAATTTCTGGTATGCTTACGCTGAATTATGGGCGGTATGAGGTATGAGTTGTCCGGTATGAGCGAAAAACGAATTATGGTATTTGTTTACCGCCGAGAACGCGGAGAGCGCTGAGATGACGAAAAAAGAGAGTTTTATACTATCTGCTGACTATCATTAATTGCAAAAGGGGTGATTGAAAAAAAGGTAAAGAGGTGTATAAGATGGAGGAAAAAGAGCTTATAAAAGAAGTATTTGTATAGGTGAAAAAACCACGAGATTTCACGAGATTAACATGAAAAGGAGCTAAACAGATATGTCTTTTCATATAACGGAATTGGAATTCTCAGAACATGCAAAGCTAAAAATCGAGGAACGGACCATTTCACATTCGGAAGTATCAACGATCCTTAAAACACCTTTAGCAGTTTTTCTCGATGTTGAAACGGGATATTTCATCGCTCTCGGGAGAGCATCTAAACCCGACCATTACCTTATCGTGATTTATGTAGCTCAAAAAGATAAAGTTAAAGTTATAACAATTATTGATACAACTAAGATGGAAATGGTCAATAGGAGAGTAGAGAAAGGGAGATGGGTGAGGGTTAAATGAAGGTGAGATATGACTCGGAAGCGGATATACTTTACATTTTTGTTAAAGAAGGAAGCATTAAAGATACGATAGAGATTAGCGATGATTTATTTGTGGAATACGATGAAAATAATCAAATTGCTGGTATAGAACTGTGGCAAGCCAGAAAAAATCTGTTGCCAGAATTGATAAGTTATGTGGAGCATGTATCTAAGGCTACGATAGACTTGAAGTCATAGAAATTATGGTAAAATAAAAGATAAAAAGATTTTGATTATGCCAGAAAATGATAGCGGTTTAGACTGAGGGGCACCGATGATCTGATCTCTCTGGACGGCGCCTCACCATCGCTCTCGAGAATAGGAATAAAACGAGGTATGATTACCACGCTAAGATAACGAAGGAAGATGCAGAAGACATCGACCGTTTAGCAGCTACCTTAATCGAGGTTCTGGAGCGGGAAATAGAATCGGTTTGAAGAAAAGTTCATCTGAGGACGATTGAAATAGCAATATTTTAAATCCTCTAAAACAAAGCGGATACTACTATGAAAGCGGGAGAAGAACTATTGGAAAAATGGGAGAAAGAAATTGATAAGCCGTGGATTAATAAAGAAAGGTTCGATTTAATACACAAAAGCCAGCAATTGCCCGCCTATACCCATCTCAATTGCTTTTCCATGCGACATCACACCCTTTGAAGTGGTAATTATGAGCATACCAAAATCTCTTGCGGGTAGTAGTCGCTTCTCCCAGTTCTCATATTCATTCGCACGGACGTAAAACCTCGGCTTTGTCGCATTGCAATTGTTTATTTTACCACAGAGCTTCACCTTGAAGAGCCCCGCCTTTCCATCTTCAACGAACTCAAACTCGGCTATGTAGCCGCCTTCTTGCATTACACCCAGCACGTTCCCTATCAGCTTTGAAGCTGGCTTTATCATGCATTCCATCTTCCCGACTCTTTCCGTATTCTTTATATGCGAAAGAGCATCTGCAAGCGGGTCGTTTAGCGACATTTTTTCTCCTTTCTTTTTAATATTTTTTCTTTAATATATGTTTTCTTTGGTAAATCATTCTTTTGTAAAGAAAGGTTTGTTTTAGTTATACTTCTTAAACCCTATTTCACGTGCTATCTCCCGGAAGCACTGTCTGCACAGATAAATCCCATATTTACGAACTAAACCCCGCCTTCTTCCGCATCGCCTGCAAGTGTTTGCACCTCTTCCAAATCGTTTCGTCCTCTCTTTCGCCATCTTATCTCACTTCACTTCACTTCATCCTCATCGCTCTCTTTCCACAAAATATTTTGCCAAAGTTACCATACGCTCCTTTATCGCTTCTTTACCTTCCATCCCACTTATCTTATCCGTCCCCATACGCAGGTATCGCCTCGCTATTTCCTCCGAATACTTTATTGACCCATACTTCCTGAACAAATTAACGACTTCTTCTATTTTTTGTATATCATAATCATAAAAACAATTATATATTATTTCCTTTTCATGCACTTCGCAGTGCTCTAAGCAGTGGATAAGCAACAAAGTAGGCTTTCCTTCCACGATGTCTTCCCCTATCCGCTTCCCGTATTTCGCCTCTTCTCCTATCACGTTAAGAATATCATCTCTTATCTGGAATGCGATTCCAATCTCTTCCCATGCACTGCCTAATTCTTCCGCGGTTTCATACGAAGCACCACCGGCAATAGCGCCGCATTTAGCGGAAACAGCAAATAGTTCCGCGGTCTTTTTCCCCAGCAGCTCTATTACTTCGGACTCGCTCATCTCCTTTCTCTCCTTGAACTCAAGGTCCATCGCTTGCCCCTCTACAAGCACAACACTAAGCCCTGCAATCTCTTCAAATATCTTCCAGGCACGTTCCACACCCAACAAGCTCTTGTTCTCTTTCAACGCTTCATAACACAAAGCATATAGCCCATCTCCAGCGTTCACCGCAATAGGGAGCCCATATTTTATGTGCAAAACCGGTTCTCCACGTCTCAGCTTGCTATCGTCCTCTATGTCATCGTGAACTAACGAGAAATTATGGAAGAATTCTATACATATCGCAGTTGGCATCGCTTCTTTTATATCGCCTCCCACCAACTCGCAAGCCATGAGACATAAAGAAGGTCTTAATCTTTTCCCTCCTCTCCCCAATAGGTCAGTTATGGGCTTATAAAGCGTATCAGGCTCTCGCCCCTCAAGGTTCTTTTTATACGCATCTTCAAAAATATTTACATAAGTATCAACGTCAATGCTGTTGCTGCTGCTGGATTTCATCACAATCTAATTATGACATCTATCGCAATTTAAATAAAACCCTTTTCATTTTTTGCGAGTTTATGGTGAGACCCGTTGAATAATCATTCACCAAAAATCTTCTCAAAATCATCATAAAACCGTATCAATAACCTGGTCACCTCGTTATCCTCGTTTAACGTAAAAGTTCTTATTTGTTTGCCTACTTTGCCTTCCTTCACGATATTTATTTCTAAAAGCGGCTCGATTACTCGTGCAACGCTGGAGTGAGAAAGCCCAGTCTCCTCTGCAATCCCGGACAGATACGTTGTCGTACCACGATTTCTTATTAAATACTCTAAAACAACAAGCTGCGCGTTTCTTCCAAATATCTTTTCTATCTTTTTGAATTCGTTCATGTGTAAACCTTTATCATATCTATATTTAAACTCTTTGTTTTTATTGAAGTTTAGCGATGAATATCTACATTTGTTGATATTTGAGATTATGTAACTTTATGTTTTTCGGGTTTACGAAAAATCGAAAAGTTTAAATATAGATACCTGCATATTTATAAACAGGTTCATTGAAAAAAAGGCGAACCTTAAGATAAAAAGGGGCGAAGAAGAAGCGATGAAAAAAGAAGAAAAAAAAGAGGTGATGTGGAAAAATGAATGGTAAAAGTTTGGTAAACGTGCGAATACCGGCAGAAGAAGTCGAAAATATAGATGAGCTCGTTAGAGATGGCTATTATGAGAGCAGAAGTGACGCAATCAGAGATATAATAAAGCGTGGAGCGGTGTATCTCAGGATGAGTTATCCACTGTGCCAACGCAGTTTGGACGCTTGAGACCTGCCGGCATAAGGCTAAGATGTGTGGGTACAAATAGATACAAGATAGGAGGTTGAGAGGCTTGAAGAAGACTCTGCCTCTCTTCCTTCTTTTATTTTTTGCTGCCGGCTGTGGCTGCATGTATTTATTGAACATTTGTTTTTAATAATTTTACGATAAATAGTCAAATATGCCAATATTTAACAGTTCCTATTTTTATGTTTTTCTATTTTGCGAAAAATCGAAAGGTTTAAATATGGGCATTTGCATATTTATAAACAGGTTCGTTGAAAAAAAGACGAAGCTTAAGATAGAAAAGATGGAGGTGAAGAAGAAAAGATGAGAAAAGAAGAAGCAAAAATAAAATCAAAAGCGGTGTTTGTGCTCGTGGCGTTTCTCCTGAGCGTTTTTTCAGTCGCCGCTGTCGCCGGTCAGGCAGTGCCGCCGCAACCGGTACTACACCTCGGAGCTATCGTAGTAGGGTTAGAGGCAGGTGTCGCTGCTCAGGCAGCGCCGCTGCCGCCGCCAGTGCCGATACCGGGGGCTGTTGAACACGCAGTAAACGGTAACTACACGAAATTGCAGATTTCGCCGAAACATGAATATTTCCAGATAAAACCCGGGGATGAAGAAGAGTTTACGGTGAAGGTAAAAAACAAAGAAGAAGAGACAGTATCCGCGAGCCCACGCATTGAGATTCCACCATACGGTGAATACTTCCTCGAAGAGAATTGGATAACCGTTGAACCAGACAGCGCAGAGGTAAAGGCTGATGAGGAGAAAGAATTTACAGTGAAGGTGAAAATACCAGAAGATGCGGAAATCGGTCATTACAGCGCACAGGTCTTATTTAGTAATGATACGATACCAACACCGTATCCAGCACCGTTTCCGATGTACGTGAACGCATTTAAGTTCTCGATGGAGGTCTGGACACCACCGAAGATTCTGATACAGCCACAATACATACACGATAGGATAGAAGCAGGACAGAGCCACGAATATAAGATACAGCTTGAAAACAAAGGTGACAACGCGATTGCAATAAATCCAGAGATAGATGGAGGACGGCTACATTGTATTGGTCCCGACTGTCCAAGTGAGATACCCGCAGATTGGATAAGTATAAAAGCGCCCTCGAAGGTGGGGGCACTGTCAAAAGAAACGGTAAAGGTGACCGTGAATGTACCTGCGGATGCAAAAGGGATGTACGATGGCAGCATCAACCTGAACATAGACGACCCATCAATAGAGCGATGGAACCAGGAAGTGCGCATGCACATAAAAGTATGGAAAAAACCCACAACACCATACCGAGAAGATTTTACGGTGAAACAAGGTGAAAAGATTCGTGTTGAGATCATTGCCAGACAGCATGCATACGATAGATATGGTGGAGCGGAAGAAAGAGAAGAGCCTTCTTTCGATGTTGCACTGACAACTCGCGAAGGAGGTAAACTGAAACCTGAGCCATCAAAAACAGTCAAAAAAGGAGAAGTAAGCCTGGGTATGGAATATTTACCGCCCTGGGAAACTTCAAGCGAGGGGATGTATCACGTGATGCGCACGGAGTACAGCGAAACATACGAGATAACTAACGCAACGGGTGGCGTCTGGACGCTGGATATACTGCCGAAGAACGCAGAGAGCTTTGAGTACACAATAGAGATAGGGGAATGAGTAAAAAAAACTCATTCCTCTTTTATTTTTTCCAAAAAGGGTGATAAGAAATGATAAGTGCAAAGAAGATTGTAGCGGTAGTAGTGGTCGCTGCTGGCGGTGTTTATTTAGTGCTGACGGCAACTAAGCCTGCACCCGATTTAGATTCGGACTTGTCCACGACAGTAGAGTTTTCTGGCACGGAACTCGATGAAAAAACGGAAAGAAGCATTTTATCAGTGGTTTCGGCTGAAATGATGTCTTACAAAGGCGTTAAGTACGATAGGGTGAACATCGCAGCCACAGAGAATGGCGAAGACTATGACCTCACGGTCGTCTGCTTCTCGGATAAATGCGAATATCCGGATGTCTATGATTTCACGTATTACGATGCGAGTGAACAGTTAGTTCAAACCGGATACGTGCTGGAGGCGATACCGCAGACTGACAGAGCCGAGGCAATATCAGTAGCACTTCAGAATGAAGAGGCTGCGAATCTGTTGAGGGCGAACGGTTTGGAAAGTGTGACACCAACGGTTAGAAGAGTGCTTCCGGAGACTGCGGAGAAGTTTTACGTGCCAAAGACACTGCTCAGCGTTACGTGGACGCTGTTTGGAGAGAATCCTGCGGTTGTATCTGTTCTGGTTGACCCTGATGAAGGGAAGGTGGTAAATGTGTGGCGTAATTCAGGAGTTGAAAATGAAGGAGGTGGTAGGAATGAGTGGTAAAAATTTGGTAGAATTGCAAATACCGGTAGAAGAAGTAGAAAACGTGGATGAACTCGTTAGCGAGGGATATTATGGATGCAGAAGCGATGCAATCCGCGACATAATCAGACGTGGAGCGGCGCATCTCAGGTCGAGATATTGGTTTGTAAAAGCAGAAGGAGGTGATAGAAAATGATAAGTGCGAAGAAAACCATTGCAATGAGTTTTGCGGTGGCATCTTTGTTACTGTTTGCAACAGCCGCGGTATCTGCCGCAGATGGTCCTGCGGTCATGATTACGGACTACAAAGTGGAGCCGGAAGCTTTGATGCCAGGCGACACCGGCACTATTACCGTAACCATACAAAACATGGACACACAATCATCAGAGACGGAGACAACGACTACTACGACTACGAGTTACACATCCTCTACTACGACGACATCAACGGTAAATGCAGAAATAGAAAGCATAAGGCTGAGTAGCAGAAGCAAGGACATAGAATGGTTGCGAGAAGGCTTCCAACGCTCAGAGTACTACAACGTAGGAGCTTTAGGACCCGGTGAAAGCATAACAATCTCATTACCGATAAAAGCCGCCACACATACCAGCGAAGGCACTTACTTCCCCGAAGTATGCATAGAAGTGGAAAATGGCGAAAATGTGCGATTTCCGGTCTCCGTGAAGGTGGAGAGCAGTAGCGTAGAAATACTTGAGAAAGACGTTCCTTCAGAGATTTCGATCAGCGAGTCAAAGGAGATAGTGATGGTAGTGGCGAATAACAGACCTAATTCAGTGAGCGGTGTGAATGTGCTCGTAAAAGCAAAAAGCGAGGAGTTGGAATTTATGCCAGAGCGAATCTTCATAGGTGATTTAGCGGCTTATGAAAAGAGAGAGGTGAATTTCACCCTTACACCACTTTCTGCGGGGAATAAAGACATCTCGTTCGAAGTCGAGTACAAAAACGGCGAAAATTTACATCACAGCGAGCTAAAATCGTCTGTATTCGTAAGGAGCAGCGCAGACCTAAGGCTTATCCTGGTGGATGCACCGAGATCGGTTTTGAAGGGAGAAGTTGCTAAGATAGACTTTGACGTGGCTAATGGAATGCCTAAGGATGTTAAAGCGGTATCCGTAGTGCCGGTGAGTAACGGAGAGTGGGAAGTGAGGATATTGCCTTCAGAATATTTCATTGGCGACATGGAAGCCGGGGACGTCTTTTCCGCTTCTTTTGATGTTGACAGCAGCGAACTAAGTGCAGGAGATAACAGAATTGCGTTCAAACTGGCGTTCCGGGATATAGACACCGACAGAATATACGAAACAGCGGGTTACGAAGTGCATATAGAAGTAAAAGAGCCTCAGAAGGATGCGTTACCAGCTATGTCTATGTCCTGTATTGCATTTCCGGCAATTCTTTTATCGGTTATTGCAGTCATGTGGGTGAGAGTAAAGCAAAGGAGGAAAGGATAGAATGATTCGAGCGGAGAATCTAAGCAAGGTTTACAGGATGGGGAAGATAGAGGTTCCGGCGCTGCGAGATGTGAACTTAGAGATAGAAAAAGACGAGTTTCTCGCTATCGTAGGGTCTTCAGGCTCTGGCAAATCTACGCTTTTGAATATGCTCGGATGCCTGGATAAGCCGACAAGCGGTGCGGTATTCATTGATGATGTGAATACCGCTTCGCTAAGCGAGAACGAACTTGCGGAGATAAGACGTGAAAAGATAGGCTTCATATTCCAGCAGTTCAATCTCATTCATTCTTTAAATGCGCTGGAAAATGTCTCGCTACCCATGTTCTTCGCTGGTGTGGGACGAGATGAGCGGATGAAGAGGGCTGCTGAGCTGCTGGCAAAGGTTGGGCTTGAAAAGCGTATGCATCACAAACCTTCGGAGCTGAGTGGTGGACAGCAACAGCGAGTGGCTATTGCAAGAGCGCTTTCTAATAATCCCGAAATCATCATCGGCGACGAGCCAACTGGAAACGTGGACAGCGAAACGGGAAATGCAATAATGGACATTTTAAAGGGTTTGAATAGCGAAGGAAGGACGGTAATCGTAGTGACGCACGATGCGGAGATTGCAGCTCACGCGCATAGAGTAAAAAGGATGAAAGATGGGAGATTGCTCGAACAATGAAGGATGTACTTCTGTTGGCATATCGGGATATCAAGGAACGAAAAGCTCGCACGAGTCTCACCCTGTTGGGCATCGCAGTAGGTATAGCGGCGGTAATCGCCTTGATGTCCGTTGGCTATGGCTTTGAGAAGTCAGTAACAGGGGAATTAGTGGAGATGGCGGATCTGATAATGATATTGCCGGGGAAAGCGAGTTTGGGGGGTGACTATGTAGAACTTGGCAGTTTTAACGAACGGGATTTGAAAGATATTGAAAGAATAAGTGGTGTGAAAGAGGCGGTAGCAATGGCAAGCAGTATGGAAGAGGTGGAATACCGCGGTGAAAAGACCGTGGTGGACATTATTGGTATTGAGCCACGAGAAATCAGTGCAGTATTTGGAGATATAGTGAAGACAGAAGAAGGAAGAGGTTTAAGAGAGAACGACCACAAAACATGCCAGATTGGACATAGCATTGCGAAGGACTATTTTGATGAAGAGATTGAGGTCAACGATAGGATAAAGATAGGGGGAAGCAAATTCAGGGTTGTGGGAATCTTAGAGAAGCAGGGAGGGTTCAAATCGGGCATTGATTCGGAGATATTCGTGACGAGCGGAGATGCAAAAGGTATTCTTGGTAACGATGATGTTTCGCAGATAACGGTAAGGGTTCGAAACATAGAGGAAGCGGAGGAGATAGCGGATAAAATAGAGGAGCGAATAGATGAGAACCATAAGCTGGATGATTTCACGAACGCAATGACGATGGGCAGTGCTATAGAACAGTTAAAAACCGTTTTCGCACTGCTGCGAGCCGTTTTAATCGCCATCGCCTCTATATCGCTTATCGTCGCTTCTATTGGCATAATGAACACGATGCTGATGTCCGTGATGGAGAGGACGCATGAGGTAGGAATAATGAAAGCGATAGGAGCAAAAAACAGGAATGTTCTTTCCCTCTTCCTGATGGAATCAGGCATGGTGAGCATGGTAGGTGGCGTTTTAGGTTGTGTATTGGGTGTCATCGGCGCAAACGTCGTAAGCTTCGTAATAGGTGCGGCATTTGGAGAAGGAATTTCAGCGATTGTGCGAGCCGAAGTTTTGCTTGGTGGAATAGCGGTTGCGGTGCTCGTAGGTGTTTTGTCGGGGTTATATCCCGCGAGGAAGGCATCAAAGATGAGTCCTGTGGAGGCGGTGAGGTATGAATGATGAACATTGGGAGTGAGAAAATAAAGGGGGGGTGGTAGGTAAAAATGAGCGATAAAAGTTTGGTAAACCTGCAAATATCGGTAGAAGAAGTAGAAAACGTAGATGAACTCGTTAGAGCGGGGTATTATGAAAGCCGAGGCAATGCGAAAAACATAACTGAAGGCATCCTCCTATCAATAAACCGGTTCGTTGACGAATCGGTGAATCTTAAAGTACGAAAGGTAGTGGGAAAGAAAATGAACGGTAAAATTCTGGTAAATATGCAAATAGCGGTGGAAGAAATAGAAAACGTGAATGCGCTTTCAGAGAAGGATATCATGGGTGTAGATGTGACGACGATCAAGGATATCCTCAGAGTGGAGCAGCGCATATTAGATCGAGATATCGTTTGGTAAAATAAAAAAGAGGTGAAAAAACATGATAACCGATATGTGGCATCAGGAGGATTTCTATCGTATAAGGAAGAAAGTATTGACTATAGGAAGTAAATACTGGATTGAAGATAGTGCCGGGAATGTCATGGGCTTCTGCAAGCAGAAGCTTCTTAGACTAAAGGAGGACATAAGGATATATTCCGATGAGAGCATGAGCAAAGAGCTATTCCACATTAAGCAGCAGCAAATGACGGATATATGGGGTAATTTCGCAGTAATTGACGCTTATACGAACGCCAACTTGGGCTATTTCCAGAGGAAAGGGTTGAAGTCGTCTTTTGCCAAGGACGAGTGGGAGATTTACGATGAGGCTCAGCAACCTATTGGGAGGATGTACGAATCATCTTTAGGACGTGCATTAGCCAGAAAATACATACCGTATGTTGGAGTGCTGATACCGGAAAAAGTGATTCTTGAGCTGGACGGCAGACCAGTAGCTGAGATTCACCAGAGATTCAAAATCGTAGGCGATATCTGGGAAATTGATTGCCAAAATATACCTCTGGACTTTGACCGTCGTGTGCCATTGTCTTGTATATTGCTTATGGGCACTATTGAGCGCAGACACAAGGGTACGCCACTGCCGTTACCAGGATGAATAGAGGAGTAGGATAAGAAAGAAGAAAAATGATACTGAGGGGAACCGATAGGAATATCGCTAAAAACCTCGCGCATTGGGAAGTGAAGGAGAAAGATTTCCCAAAAGCGGGCACAATTGAAGAAAAACTCATGTTTTTGCTTCGGTATGCCATTCTTGCCCCTTCAGGACACAATACCCAACCCTGGAAATTTTCAATTCGGACGAATAAAATTTCAGTTTATGTGGACAGGACAAGAAACCTGCCTGTTGTAGACCCTGACAATCGGGAGATGTATATAAGTGCTGGATGTGCTTTAGCAAACCTGCTCATCGCTGCCGAACACTTCTATTTGGGATACAAACTCGACTACTTCCCTAAAGGCGAGGAAGATGAACTGGTGGCAGTCGCCGAATTTTTTGTAGAAGAACTTGAAAAGCCAGAATTTCCTGAAAACCTATTTGCATCGGTCATTCTACGCCATACGAATCGGAATGAGTATGAGACTCGTGCAATCAATGAAGAGCGTTTGCAGAAGTTAAAAGTCTGTGCTGACGAAAAGGGATTCAGGTTAGACCTGATAAAAGAGCCGCAGACAAAATCCGAAGTCGCCGAGCTTATCGCCCGTGGTGACGTAATCCAGATGAGCAACAAGGCTTTTCGCAAGGAATTGGCGTCCTGGATAAGGCACAACTGGACGAAATCGGGGGACGGCATGCCCTGCTATGCCTTCGGCATTCCAGACGTACTCTCTTTTTTGGGGCCGTTCTTTATTAAATCGTTCAATATGAGCAAATTGCAATCTGAAAAAGACAGGAGACTTGCCAACCAGGCTCCATTGCTTGGAATTTTAAGTTCAGCTAAGGATGATAAGCTTTCTTGGGTTGAAACAGGGATATTGTTCGAGAAGATTGCACTTACAGCGACTAATTTAGGTATCCAGTACGCCTTTTTAAACCAGCCGATAGAAGTCCCGGAGCTTCGTCCGAAGTTAAAATCTCTCTTGAAGATAGAGGAGTTCCCTCAACTTTTGTTCCGGCTCGGTTATGCGAAACAGGGAAGGCATACACCGAGAAGACTGATACGGGAGGTGACAGTTCAGTGAATAAAAAATCCTTCAACTGAAGACTGGCAACTTCATATAACTGCGGATAAAAGTGAAATCAAAGATTTCCGCAAATGAGCGGAGGCTTTTATTTGCGAGACGCTATACGCTATTACAAAAAAAATCGAAAGTCACTTATATGCTCTCATCTATTCAAAAGTCAGACGGTAAAAATGATTGAGAAGTTTCAGTTAAAGGGAGGTATAGGCGAACTTAACCACTAACAACGGAGGTGCGAGAGTGAGCTTATCAAAAGGCGACAAGCACTCTATTGCAAAGGGTGCTCCTTTGCGTCAGTCGTTGCGCACAAGCTTGATCGCCGGTGGCATCACAGCTTTCCTGCTGATCTTTCTTATCGGAGGGGGAGGACGTACACCACAAGCCTTGATTACAGGGCTGTTCTTTGCTGCCGTTGGCGGGGTGTTTACCTTCCATATTTTGCGTACTGGCAAGATTAACAATCCACGTTTGATCCTCTTCATCAGCATGATGCTCTTTTTCACAATTGCCTTTTCTCTCTATTATCAAGTTAACCGAGGAAGCATCCTCCTTACCGAGGCACAGTTGGAGAGTGCCGATGTGCCTATCTGTCCCATTACTGTGCCTTTCGTCGTCCCACCTCTGGTGATTAGAGGAGAGATGATCTTCCCTGCCAGCGTAGAGGCACTTTACGGGATTGGTCTCTTCTGGCTGGGTTTCGCCCTGCTCTTCGGCCGGGGTTGGTGCAGTTGGCTCTGCTTCTTTGGCGGGATTGACCAGGCCTGCGCGGCAGCAGCTAAGAGACCACGGCTGAAGGTGGAAAGTCTGAGCCGATTATGGAGGCTCTTTCCCTATGCTCTTCTGCTCTTCTTGATCTTGGTGGCTTTGAGCGCTTTGTACCCCCTTTACTGTGCCTGGCTTTGTCCCTTGCGCATCATTTATGACCCGCCCGCCGTGAACACAACGCTGGAATGGCTGATGGCGGTAATCTTCGTCAGCGGAGGTATAGTTTTTCTCATTGGCGGTCCTCTCCTTACGAAGAAGAGGCTTTATTGCAGACTGATCTGCCCGCTCTTGCCTGCCAATGCCATCATCGGTCGCTTGAGTCCCTTCAGGGTAAAGGTGGATCGGGACAAGTGTAAAGATTGCGGGGCGTGTGAGAAAGTATGTGAGACTTTTTCCATGACTAAAGATTTACGAGCCAAAGGCGAGACGACGATGGAGTGTGCTAAATGCGGCAGATGCATGGATAACTGTCCCCAGGGGGCTATTGACTATCGTCTCATCGGCACAAACGTCAGCGTTCGCCCTATCTTCGTCAGCCTGGCTGTGGTCTTCAACTTGTTGATTATGAGCGGTTTTGTAATGGCTCTCGTGCATTTCCTGCTGACAGGAGAGATCAGCTCTTTCACGGGTGGTTGACGATGAACCGGGAGAAGATCATGCTGGTATTGACCTATATCTATATGGTCCTCATTATTCTCATCGCCTTCGCTCTACTCATGCTGAACTCGCCAACGTAAAATACCGATGATGGAAGTCATGCTACAAGGTATCGTGTTGGGCCTGTCAACCGGGCTCTTTTGCCTGGGTTACTGTGCGCCGGTTTTTGTCCCACTGATGATGTCCAGGAATGAGGGAGTAGCTTAGAGCATACAGGTAGTCGGCGAACTTGCTTTAGGGCGTCTGGTGGCTTATCTGGCTATTGGGGCAGCGGCTGGCTATGTTGGTGTACGGCTGGAGGGACCATTCTTCCAAATCGTAATTGGAGCAGCAATGATCGTTCTATCTGTCCTCTTGCTCCTCTACGCGGCAACCAGAGGGCGGCCATACCTGTCCATTTGTCGTCGGCTGAGCGGATGTCATTTTCGCTTTCCAATCGCTTTTGGTTTTCTCACTGGCATCAACATCTGCCCGCCCTTCTTGCTGGCGATCACTCATGCTTTCGGCATGGGAGGTATGGTCAAGGGAGTGCTTGTTTTTGGTGGGTTCTTCGTGGGGACATCAGTTTACCTTGTCCTACTGCTTCCTCTTGGCTATCTGGGAAGGTGGCAGAGTTTACGTCTGATCGCTTTGATGACGGCGCTGCTTTCTGGTGTATTCTTCTTCCTGATGGGCATCGCCCGATTCGCAGGGATTTAAAAGCTAGAAGGGCACAGGTGAAGGAAAAAATCGGAACTTATTTATACGCTCTCATCTATCCAAAAGTCAGGCGGTAAAAATTATGAAAAAAGTACTTTTTCTTTGTGGCAGTCCAAGGGGCAAGAAAAGCGCAAGTTTGTCCACTGCGTTGTACATGTCACGTTTCCTCGATTACGACTACGAGTTTGTAGATGTAGTAAAAGCAAGGTTATCATCAGATCCAACAGAAGCGGAACCTGCCTTCCTTAAAATTGTGGAAAAAATGAAGGAAGCCGATGTGGTTGTCTGGACTTTTGGAGCATGGATTTGGTTTGTTCCTGTTCAGATGCAGTATCTTTTTGATAAACTATTTACCCAGGAAGGTTATGATTTCACGGGTAAAATCGCCGCTTCAGTCATGACGTCTGTTCGTGTCATGGATGATTACATTTTTAATAGAGTTAGATTTGTAAGCGAGCAGTTGGGGTTTGGCTATATTGGCGATGTATCCGCGGAAGGCAATCCCCTTTTTGGCTACGTTGATGGAGAAGAAACGGAGGATAGCTGTCGGGTTCTTGCGGGAAAAATTAACCGTGCTCTGGAAGATGGATATGTTCCTGCTAAAGAAAGTGCTTATTTAGACCGTGCTTATCTTTCTCCGTTGAATCGTGGGAAAGGCTTTGAAGTAAATGGTCCCGAAGCAGGGAAAGATGGTGATAAGACCATCCTGGTTATAACGGGTAACAGGATATCTGAAGACCCCGCTGGTGCATCCATAGTTGAATCTATCAATAGGTACTCACGAAATAAGGTGGAACTTATAGAATTAGAAGATCACAAAGTTGGTCCCTGTATTGGATGCTATCTTTGTGACTTCAAAGTAGAAGGCGTTTGTGTTCTTAAAGATGTGTATGAGGAAATAAAAACGCGAACGCACGAAGTTGACGGTATTATATACATAGGTAGTTGTGCTTCAGGAATGGTAGATTGCCACATAAAAGCATTTCTCGATCGGTCATGGGGGATGGATCACCGTCCATCGTTAAAGGGTAAATACGGCTTCGCTGTGGCGACCGGAGGAGGACATCTGGGTAAAAACGCAGCGTGGTATTTAGGGGCTGTCATGGATAAAAAAGGGACGAAATGTATTGCAGCTCTGACTGAAGGCGATAGTAATGACCCAAATTTTGCAAATACAGTACGTCAAACAGTGGAAGATTTGGATCGAGCCGTGGAGGAAAAATGGCAGATTGCAGACAGGTTTACTACTCGCGGTATAACCTGGACATTTCGTAATCTGGCTGCTATTGATGGTATGATGCTTCGTGCGAATTATGATTTTCACAAGAAGAATAAAATGTTTGACTATCCCGCAACTGGAGGAAGCGCCGCAGTTATGAGGATTCTATTTAAAAGCAAGAAACTGGAAAAGAAACTAATAGCTTTTAACAGAAACCGAATTGCAAAAGAAAGAGAGGAACGATTGGAAAAAATCATTAAAACCGGCACTCCTGGAAAAGGGAAGAATATAACCGAAAATAAGTGACTATGAAAATTTTATTGTAATGAACTATCAATAGCCTCGTTATTTCGTTCGCTATCCTCGTTTAACGTAAAGTTCTTGTTATTTGCTTGCCTACTTTGCTTTCCTTCACGATATCATTCATGCGTAAACCCTTAGCAGGTCTATATTTAAACTCTTTGTTTTTAGTAAGGTTCAGCGATGAATAGCTAAGTATATCAATATTTAGCATCATCTATTTTTATGTTTTTCGGTTTTACGAAAAATCGAAAAGTTTAAATATGGATGCCTACATATTTATAAACAAGTTCGTCGAAAAAAAGCGAAGTGTAAGGTAAAAAGGAAGCGATAAAAAAAGATGGTGAAAGAAGAAGAAAAGAAGAAGAAAAAAAGAATGGTGGCATACGGGATGCTGGGGATTCTCCTTCTGAGCATGATTCCCGCGGTGGCAGGCGCACAGAGGGGATACAACTGTATAATCACGTCAGAAGACAATGTCGTGCTATTAGGTCAGGAGTTGAGATTTGAAGACGCAGACCTGAGCAATATCATTAAAGGAAGTCAGGACAATAAGGATATACGATGGTTCGCTCTGCGGACACCTTCGAGTGATACTACCGATTTCGACTCGCGCATTCTACCGGGAAAAGGCATATACTACGTGGATACGAACAGAAACGGCGTTTGGGGTGACGATTTTGATACGAAACTATACGTTCAGGAGCCGCGGTTGGAGATAGAACTTCGTGATGCAGAAGGGAATGCGATAGATGCTACAATAACAGGCACGAACATAACGATCGACATGGTCACGAACCTAGACTATGATGACCGTGTGGACATCCGGGTGACTGATTTCGACGGGACAGAGGTCAACGTTGATGGCGTTTTTGCGGAGAATGTGAGCGTAAACGAAGTAAGGAGTTTTGAGCTGGATACAAAGCGCATGGGAACTGGCGAATATCTGATATGGCTGGAGACATCCGGAAATGGCGGCCTTGCGCAGGGGTTAGACATATCCTCTAACGTAGTGACACTCAGATTGTTCAGGAACGACTGGCAGCTTCAGCAATTCCTTAAAAATGAAGGAGGTGAACTGGAAAAAGATGAATGGTAAAAGTTTGGTAGAACTGCAAATGCCGATAGAAGAAGTCGAAAATATAGATGAACTCGTTAGCGAGGGATATTATGGATGCAGAAGCGATGCAATCCGCGATATAATCAGACGCGGCGCAACATATCTGAGACTGTATATCGAATTGCAAAAGGAGAGTGGATGAATGATGGATGACCACAAAATGGAAGTGGGTAAGGGGGAGAGCGAAGAAACGGATAAGATTCCTCCCCCGGCATATTTTTGGAGATAATCCAGACAAAAGGAGGCAATGAAAAATGATAGAAGTACAAAACTTAACAAAGGAGTTTAACGGAAAAACCGTGCTTGACTGCATCAGCTTTGAAGTGAAGGAGGGAGAGATATTCGGATATTTAGGTCCAAACGGAGCCGGAAAGACAACAACAATGAGAATTATTCTTGGACTTCTGAAGCCTAAGTCAGGGAATGCATTGGTTTTTGGAGAAGACCTCGGCAGCAATGATAATCTCAGAAGGCGAGTCGGGATTCTTTTAGAAAATGATGGTTTATACGAGGGATTATCGGCTTATGAAAATCTGGATTATTATTCGCAGCTTTACGGTATTTCTGATAGAGGAGAGAAGATAAAAAATCTTCTGGACTTTGTAGGGCTTTCCGATAGAAAGGATGACAAGGTTGGAACTTTTTCTATGGGGATGAAGAGAAAGCTTGGTCTGGCAAGGGCAATTATTCATGATCCGGAGGTTCTCTTTTTGGATGAACCATCATCAGGGCTTGATCCGGAAGCTCAGAGGATGGTCAGAGACCTTATACTCCAGCTCTCAAAAGAGAAGAGAACAATATTTCTTAATTCTCATGACCTTGACGAAGTCCAGAAGATATGCTCAAAAATTGCTATACTTCATGGAGGTACAATAAAAGCCTATGATAAGGTAGAAAATTTAAGAAACAAGTTTAGTAAGCCCATTTTTGAAATTACTCTTATTGATACTGCAGACGTCAGGATTGCATTAGACCTCTTACATTCTTTGGATTACGTGTCCAATTGTGAAGAAGATGGCTTGAGAATTACTGTTACTCTAAAAGAAGAGAAATCCTCTACGATTCTCAATGTGCTGGTGAATAATGGCATAAAGGTGGAAGAAGCAAAAAGATTGGCTAAGTCTTTGGAAGACGTCTATCTTGACATTGTAAAGCATTCGGGGGGAGAAAGATGAGTATGTATAAAATATTTACTGTTGCAAGAAAGGAAATGAAGGGAATTGTAAAAACAAAAAGCCAGATGCTCGTGGGCATATCTTTTGCCGTATACCTCAGTGTAATGACAGCACCAGTGGTCAAAACGGTTGAGGAATCGGCATTGGTTGATCAATTCAACAACCTGATTTTCTATTTTGTGCTGGTGGTGGGTATATTCGTGGCATACCTATTCTCGGGGAAGGTTTTTTTCAACGAGAAAAGGGAAGGTATTATAGAAACAGTGCTGTGTACGCCTCTTAGCCTGAGACAAATATGGTCAGGAAAAGTAGTTGGCGTTACTATTCCTGCTTATTTAATCGCCCTACTGACGGCTGCCCTGATAACTATAATTGCAAACATCTTTTCAACTACAATGCTGCTGCCATCGCCTGCTATTTTCCTTCATATCTTTCTTGTTGTCCCAGCGTTCATAGCTGCTGCCGTAGGTCTTCTGGGTTTCGGGCACTTTCTGCTGGGCATGCGTGAAAGCCAAATCTTGAACATCTCAATATTTTTTGTGATATTTCTCGCACTCGTTTTTACTAAAAATGTAATTAGCGGAGGATATGCAGTTTCGTGGGTCGAGGTTGGAGTATTGCTGATCGTAGCAGTGCTTTTACTGGCACCCATAAGCTACTTAACCAGATATCTGAGCAAGGAGAGGATAGTTACAACTATTCCATAAAAAGGAGGTGAAAAAATATGAAAGAAGAAGTGAATATGACTGGCTATAAGAAGATTGATAAAATAGAATTGTCAAGAGAAATGACAATTATATTGTTTGGTATGGGGACATTATCTCTGTTTATATTTGGACACTTCTTTACGGTTATATATACGTTAATAACTCGAAATGCAGTTGCTTTTAATTTGACGTATAGCACAATTTTAATAGCTATACCCCTCTTCATCTTTATACTGTTATTCCATGAATTTATCCATGGAATTGTTGTTTCAATATATGGCGGTAAACCCGGATATGGGGCGGGAGTTGCCCACTATATACTCCCTTATCTCTATACCACTACAGAAACAAAATTTTTCAGGAATCAATTCATTCTTATTGCGATATCACCACTAATAGTAATCTCTGTAATAGGTATTATGTTAATGATTATTTTTTCCTCTGTCGCCCATTGGTTCCTTTTTCCACTTACAATAAATGCTGCTGGGGCAATAGGGGATTTGTGGATGGTATTCTCACTATTAAAATATCCTGAAGATATAGTATTAGAAGATGATCGTACAGGGACAACAATTTATGGTAAAAGCACAGATAAAGTCGTGAATACTTCACCAAAGGGTTTTATCAGCGATTTTTTTATGGGATTTTCAGTTTGGTTCTTTTTTTTAATAATTTTATTTTATTTAATATTTCCAATATTTTTTGGTTTTTTAAATGTGGATTCATTTGTATTAGGTATTGAAAATAGTCGTTTTATAATATTTAAATACTTAGGTATAGAAAGAGAAGGTTATGAAGTTTTCGTAGGGTTTCTGCCAGTTTTATCATTTAGCGGTGTTATAGGACTAATTTATGGTTTAGCCAGATCTGGCAAACGTGTTAAACCAAAGAAATAAATTTCTGGATTGTCATTTAGTAAATTCCGGTTTCGACCACCATTTTTGCCGGCTAAGTCAAGGGAATGGATGCATCCCGGTGGGGCAGATGGGTGGAATTCTATTCCGAGAACGGTTGGGAGATGGCAGACCCCAGTTGGGCCAATTTAGCAGGAGCATATTCCAGCAAATACTTCGGGAAAAATGACGGTCTGCACCTGTCTTATGGGGAATCCGAAGCAGAAAAGGAAGTTTATAATAAAAATTTAAACTGGGTTTCTGAAAAAGGTGAAATTATTGGGGCAATGTCTGCACCTAATAAGTTTATAGCTTCTGCTGATGCTGAAATAACAAAAGTGAAATTTACACCTAAAGTATCAGTTAATGGGTGGAATGACAGGACTTACAGGGATATTGATATTTTTGGTGGTAGCGGTCGGGATATTAAAGAAGAAGTTGGGGGCTGCGGAAAATTTTTCAACCTGAATAAATACGATACGGTAAGTATATTTTTAATGCAATGAACTATTATAATGATTATGATGTTGCCAAGAAAGGTAAAAGAAACTGCGGAGTGGAAACGAGACAGTGGTGAGTTCTCGGTTATAACCGTCCCCGCAGCAATAATAAGCCTTAAAACATTTGCAAGGATTCAGAAGGATGCGGAGAAAATTTTAGGTGCGGAAGGCGCTGCGGTACTACTTTACGAAGCAGGAAAAGCCGCCGGTAAAGCATGGATTTCTCGTTTCCACGAGGAGTGGGGGTTAAAAGAGAGTGAGCGTGAATTTATTCAGGCGACAGAAGAATTCTATGCCGAGCTTGGTTGGGGTAAGTTCAGCATAGATATTGAGCACCTTACCGTTAGCATTGAGAACTCATTTATTGCAAGGGGCTATGGAAAAGGAGAAGCCAAAAAGCCAGTTTGCCACTTCTTGTGCGGTTACAATGCCAGCTTGATTACCGAGCTAATCAATACGGCGGTGGATGTAGAAGAAAAGAAGTGCAGGGCAAAAGGCGACCGGTACTGCGAGTTTATTGCAATCACTCCGTGAGCACTTTGCTTAAATCATTCAAATTCGTTCATGTGTAAACCTTTAGCATGTCTGCATGTCTATTCTAAACTATTTGTTTTTAGTAAGATTTAGCGATAAATATTTAAGTGTAGTCAATATTTAGCATCACCTATCTTTATATTTTTCGGTTTTGCGAAAAATCGAAAAACTTAATTAGGGATACCTGTATATTTATAAACAGGTTCGTTGGTAAAGAGGCGAACCCTGAGATAGAAGAAAAATAAGGAAGGCGAAGTGGGAAGAATGAATGGTAAAAATTTGGTAGAATTGCAAATACCCGCAGAAGAAGTCGAAAACATAGATGGGCTCGTTAGAGAGGGATATTATGAGAGCAGAAGCGATGCAATCAGCGATATAATAAGGCGTGGAGCGGCACATGTTAGGGCAAGGTATCCGTTACACACTGGGAATGAAAAACGAACGGGAGCGGTAGAAGAGAAAGAAACGGCGAATAAAAATTTTGCGCCAACATTAACAGTCAAAGTCAAACGTATATACGAAAAACACCATGTATAAAGTGGGAGGAAAAAATGATAGAAGTCCTGACAAATCCGAACAAATTTTTTGAAGCGAGGATGAAGGGGGAAGAGAGTCTGAAGATACCCGCGATTATCGTTTTGATAAGTGGAATAATCGGCGGCATAGTCGCTTTTTTTATGTGGGGTATAATAGCGGAAATGCTCAGAGGAACGGTTCCGCCTGAGGCACAAGGCTTTATTTCGTTCATGCCTATTGGCAGTGCTATCGCTTTTGTGATATTTTCGCTCATCTTCTGGGTAGTCTTTGCCGCTATACTCTTCGGCATATCCTACTTGTTCAAAGGTGAGGGGAAGTTCAAACGAACACTCGAATTCGTTGGATATGGCTACATCCCGATGATATTTAGCGGAATAATAGGTGCAGTGCTTCTTTACAATTTCGTTTCAACCGCGCATATTCCAGTAGTAACTGACCCGACAATGATAGAGGACGCACTCGAACCACTGATGAAAAATCCAATGAGGCAGCTTTCATATGCAATCGGTATTCTCTTCATGCTGTGGAGTGCGAACATCTGGGTTTTCGGGCTGAAGCATGCGAGGAATCTCTCGACGAAGAACGCATTGATTACCGTGGCAATTCCAGTAGCTGCTTACATTCTGTTTTCGATATATCAGATGGGGGTGATGTGAATGAGAAAAATGCTTCTCCTTTTTCTTTTTTTAGTATTGTTCGTGGTAGGAATATCCTGCGCATACGCTGCGGAAGAACAGAAATCTTCAGTTATGATTACAGGTTATCAAATAAGCCCGGAAGTGCTAATGCGCAATGATATTGGCACGGTAACCGTAACCGTAAAGAACATGGAACCGGTGAAAAGCATAAACATCAAAGAGGCACGGATGTTGGGCAGGGACATCAAAGTGCTGAGCGGCTCTTACTTCAACATCGGGCGGTTGGGACCTGGAGAAAGCCTGAATCTCTCTTTCACCATAAAGGCGGGCTACACCGACGGCATATATTATCCAAAGGTATTGATAGAAGCGGAAGGTGCTCAGAGCATAAGATATCGCATTCAAGTGAAGGTGGACAGCACTCCATTAACCATCGGCGTTAAGAACATTCCTGAGGACATATTTAAAGGAGAACGAGCAAGAATCGAGTTCGTTGTTGGAAATCCCAGACAAAACACCGTTACCGGCGTGAAAATCGTTACAGAGGAGAAAGAAGTGATACCTTTGGAAGTCTTCATAGGAGCGCTATCGGCAGACGAATCAAAAGTTGCTTCTTTTAACTTCACACCACAAACGAAGGGTGCTCATGTCCTGAACTTCAAGTTAGAGTTTAAAAACGGCGATAACCAACATTCAGCCGATTTAAGCGTCCCTTTGGACGTAACGGAGAGCAAAAAGAGCGCGGAACTCATCCTCACCGGGCTTGAAGTGGAATCCATGCTTGGAATGAACGTGTATAAAATCACTGGCGACATAAACAATGCAGGCTTGGAAGAGGCAAAGAGCGTGGTTATGAAGGTAGGCGATACCGAAGGCATAGAAGCAGTGCACCCCTACAAAGCCTATTTCGTGGGGTTGCTCAGCCCTGACGACTTCAGCAGTTTTGAACTCAATGTGAAGGTGGGAGAAAATGTGACAAATGTGCCGCTCATCATAGAATACAAGGACGAAGATGGAAATCTGTTCTCAAAGACCGAATACGTTTCGATTGAACGCCGCCAGACGACAAGTTCTGGAGAAATGCCTGTTTCGATGAGTGCTGTGCTCGTTGTGATTGCGATACTTGTTATTGGAGCGATTGCATACTCGTGGAAGAAGAGATGAAAGTAGTGGAGCTTGTAGAGGTAACGAAGGTTTATGAGCTTCCAAGAGGGAGCATTAAGGCGCTTGATAACGTGAGTGCGAGCATAGAAGTCGGTGAGTTTATTTCTGTCATGGGACCTTCAGGTTCTGGAAAGACAACTTTGCTCAACATCATCGGGTGTCTGGACATGCCGACAAGCGGGAGGGTTGTTATCGGTGGCGAAAATATCAATGGACTGGGTGATGACCAATTAACGAAGATAAGGCGAGATAAAATCGGGTTCGTATTTCAGCAGTTTAACCTTATACCTACGTTAACCGCACTTGAGAACATAGAGTATCCAATGATACTGAAGGGCTTGAACGGGCACGAGGAAAGGGGTAAGGAACTCTTGAGGTCCGTTGGATTAGATGAGCAATTAGGAGAGAACAAACCAAACGAACTTTCGGGTGGCGAACAGCAGCGCGTTGCGGTCGCTCGTGCACTGGCAAACGACCCGGATATAATCCTCGCAGATGAACCTACTGGCAATTTAGATACAAAGACGAGCAAAGACATCATGGGTCTCTTGAAAGCGACAAATGAACGTGGAAAGACAATTATCGTAGTGACACATGACCCGCTGGTTGCCTCATATACGAAGCGCACTTTCAAGCTTGTGGACGGGAGGGTGGATAGAGTAGGAGTATTTGCATAGAACCACGAAAGTGTACAAGATTAACACAGAAGAAAAAAATGAAAGAAGCGACAAAAATGCATGTTGGTTTATTATTAAATTTTGGTAAGAGAGGATTGGAGGTGAAAGGAGGGATCTTGTGTAATCTGTGTAATCTGTGGTGAAAAAGAGAAAATGATTTTTTTCGAGTTTGCGAAAAGGAACCTTACAAGACATAAGTTCAGGTCCGTGCTCGCAATTATTGGAATTGTAATAGGCGTGATGGCAATAACGGCACTTGGTATCCTCGGAAACAGTGTTCGGCTCGCGGCTTCAGAGCAGTTGTACATGATAGGAAATGAAGTTGTAGTCTTTCCGTATGGCGAAGAGGCAGTTTCCGAGGATAATTTCAAGCTAATAGAGAAAACAGCGGATGTTGCTATCCCAATCAACTCAATGACGGATAAAGCAGTTTTAAACGGAGAATCGGAACTCGTAATGATATACGGGATGCGTAGCGAGGACATTCCGAAACTTCTGGAGAAAGAGGATGGGCAGTTTCTTAAACACGGCTCTTTAAACTGCTTGGTCGGGTCAAGACTCGCAGACAATTATGAGCTGAGAGTAGGGGAAAGGGCAACAATAAAAAGTCAAAAGCCAAGAATCGTTGGAATCCTGAAGGAAAGAGGAATAGGGTTCGATATAAATCCTGATAACGCTATAATCGTCTCCGATAAGATGTTTTCCTCGTTATACAATTCCTCCGGGTACAACCTTGTGGTTGTGAAGGTGGACAAGATAGAGGATGTGGAAGAAGTAAGGAAGGAGATTGAAGACCGGTTGAACAAGAAAGAGAAGGTCGTGTTAGTAATGGAGATGAAGATGATAGTGGAGGGTATAAAAGAATTCTTTAATATATTATCCATGTTTCTCATTGGAATAGGCTCTATTTCGCTCGTGGTCGCAGGCGTAAGCATCCTTAACGTGATGATGATGTCAACGGTGGAGAGAACGAAGGAAATAGGCGTGATGCGTGCGATAGGCACATCTAAAAGGGAGATACTTCGCATGTTCCTGTTTGAATCGCTGATTCTTGGAGCCATTGGAGGTGTGATAGGAGCGATTTTTGGCTTTGGAGTTGGTTTCCTGGTGGACGTTTTGATTTTAAAGGAAGCATCTTATCTGTTTGCACCTTCAAGCATCTTGTATGTATTCGTTGGTACAGCATTCGGAATCGGAACGAGCGTGATAAGCGGGCTTTACCCCGCATGGAAAGCGTCGAGGCTGAAACCGATAGAAGCGTTGAGGTATGAATGAAAAGTTTGAAATTTGGTGCTGTATTTACTAACTTCCTGGATTAAAAGGACACAATGGATCTTCAGCCCAGATATCGCCATATTCTGCGTATGCCCTTATCCGGCATCCACCACCGCATAACTCTTTGTAAACGCAGGAAGCACACTTTCCTTTCAATAAGTTCGTCTTTTCGCGGAAAGCGGCGAGGATAGGATTTTCAGAATCAATCCAGAGTTTACTGAATTTCCGTTCTCTAACGTTCCCTATTTTAAATTCTTCTAACTGGGCGAACTGGCAGGGATAGACATTTCCCGCAGGGTCCACGTTCGCAACGCGGTCACCGGCACTACACGAGTCACCGGTAAATTGCAGCAGTTTAAGTGCATTTTCATATCCCTGGCTGTCCTCCTCTTTCAGTTTATTCAGCAGATAAATGCCGTCTTGCGGCGCATCAACCGTGAGGAATTCCATTTTTCCCTGGTCCATGTCATCTGCTCTCTGGTACAGCAGGTCAAAGATAGGAGAAGTTTCGTGTGGCTCTAACTGCCGTTCATAAATTTCTTTACCCCTTCCGCTCGGAACAAGCCAGTAAACACAAAACCGCGGAACTTCTAACTCGAGCGAAAGGTCAATCAGGCTGGCTATTTCACGATAATTGTCCCTCGTAATGGTAATCCTGATGCCAGACGTAAGCCCGATTTCCACACAATTCTTCAACGCCTGCACCGCCTTCTTAAAGCTACCTGGTTGATTCCTGATGGCATCATGCGTTTCCTCCTTTGCACCGTCGAGCGACACACCAACATACTCGATTCCAATCGCCTTTATTTTTGCAGCGACTTCCTTTGTTATCAGCGTGCCATTGGTGCTCAATGCGGTCTTCAGCCCTTTTGCAGTTGCGTAATCCGCAAGTTCCCAGAAATCTTTTCTTACCAGCGGTTCGCCACCGGTGAACATGAGTAAAGGGATTCTCACATCTGCGAGGTCGGCGATGAATGCTTTCGCCTCTTCCAATGATAACTCGTCTTCACCATCAGAATCAGAGCCAGAGCCAGCATTAATGTAGCAATGGGCACACGCTAAGTTGCATTTGTTCGTGATGTTCCAGAAAACCACGGGTCTGTGAGTTTCAGCAAATGCTATTAATCCGCTTGGAACCTGATGTGGCGGCTTTTTTCTGTGCTTTAGCGCTTCACTAACGGTTCCTTCTCCGTGAACAAGCTGCGTAATGCGAATCATGCTGCTTCCCTATTTTTGTATTATGTATAATAAAAATATGCAAAATAGCATATAAATAAAATAAGAAGTGCATTAACTTTTGTAGTATTTGTAGAATATGCTCAAGAAAAAATAATTTTAGAAAATGCTATGCATATAGAGCGCTTGAAATTAGTATATGAAGAAAGTGAGAGGGGAATTATGGTGGTTACCGTGTATCCGGGCGAGAGGAGGAGATATGAATGAAGGTTAGGTATGATAGGGAAGGGGACACATTGGATATGCTCTTAGAGGATAGACAGATACATCATGCAGAAGAATACGGACAGATAATAGTGAATTATGATGAAAAGGGAAAAATAGTTGAGGTAGAGATACTGAACGCCAGCAAGTTTCTCGGCGGGTTTTTAACTGAAATCCTTAAAGCTCCGGAAAGAAAGATAGTTGAGATTGTATGAATCCAAAAACGCTTCGCGGAAATAAAAGTTTCTTTGGTAAAGCTTTCTTTTCACATTGCTAAAGCAATGGAACCGCGAAGCCGTTCAAAAGAAAGGTTTGTTTTTGAATTTTGGTTTTTGGTCATTTGCCCTTTGTGTCATATGACACCTGGTTCATGAAGGCATCTTTCTCTATAAATAGGTGATGCACATGAATCGGG
>JAFNKG010000003.1:0-20683 GCA_017883965.1 Candidatus Methanophagales archaeon
CCCATACAGAACTCGTCCATGTTCGTTTTTCCTATGATTATCGCTCCTTCCTTCTTCAGTGCCTCTATTACCGTGGCGTCGTAGGGAGGAACATAACCCGTAAGAATCTTTGATGCACACGTTGTCTGAATTCCGCGTGTGGAAATGCTGTCCTTAATGGCTACGGGCACGCCAAGCAGCTTCTTTCGCCTGCATTCTTCACCGCTCCTTCTCTTATCCACTTCTATCGCTTCTTCAAGTGCGTTCTCTTTATTCAAAGTGATAAAACAATTTAATTCGCTTCTTTCTATTCTCTCATAAACTTTTAATATTAATTCCTCACACGATATATTTCCACTTTTTATCTCCTCTACGAGATCTATCGCAGTTGACTTCTTTTTCATTCTCATTCAAGCACCCATGACTTATTAGTTAGCTTTATATACCAATACACACCCTCTTTTTATAAACTATTAATGGATATGGATGGATATGGATGGCGGATAGATGAGATGAAAATGAAAACGAAATCATTGTGTCCGCAGTGTTTAGAAGTTATAGATGCGGAATTGTATGGAGAAGATGGCAAGATACTGATAAAAAAGAGATGTGAGGAGCACGGTGAATTCAATGACATATACTGGTCGGATGCCTCGTCGTATCACAAATTCTCGGAGTGGCGATACGAAGGCAATCCCGGTATTCAAATAACAAAAACCAGCGATAATGGCTGCTCTTTCAATTGTGGGCTCTGCCCAGAGCATAAGAGTTCTACAATGCTCGCGATTATAGACCTCACGAACAGGTGCAACCAACGATGCCCAACCTGTTTTGCAAATGCCGCCGCCTCTGGTTACCTCTATGAACCGAGGATGGAACAGTTGGAGGAAATGATGAAACTGCTCAGAAGTGAGGTGCCGCCTTGCCCGGCGGTGCAGTTTGCGGGCGGTGAACCAACGATAAGGGAAGGTTTTGTGAACATTGTAGAAATGGCACGTAACCTTGGCTTCTCGCATATTCAAGTGGCGACGAATGGATTAGCGATGGCAAAGAGCGAAGAATTATGTCATCGTTTAAAGGAAGCGGGCTTGCATACTGTTTATTTGCAATTTGATGGGACAAAGGAAGAACCATATAAGATATTAAGGGGTTTCCCGGCGTTAAAAACGAAGTTAAAGGCAATAGAGAACTGCCGGAGGGGTGGATTAAAAAGTGTAGTGCTTGTTCCCACGCTTGTGAAGGGTGTGAATGACGACCAGGTGGGAGACATGGTAAGATTTGCGGCTGAGAACCTGGATATTGTAAAGGGTGTGAATGCACAACCTATCGCTTTCGAGGGAAGAGTAGATGAATCAGAGAGGAAGAAGGGCAGAATAACAATTCCTGATTTCATAAACCTCCTGGAAGAGCAGACAGAGGGCGAAATACCACGTGAGAGTTTCTATCCCGTGCCTTTTGTTGCTCCCTTCTCTTATTTCGTAGAGGCGTGGAAAGGGATACCTCAGTTAGAGCTCACGGTGCATCCTCATTGTGGTGCCGCGACGTACGTATTTGTTGATAATGGACGGTTTACGCCAATAACCGAGTTCGTGGATGTTGAAGGACTGATGGAGTTCCTGATGGAGGAGTCGGAAGAGATAAAGAAGTCAAAGGTTGGCAAGATGAAGGCGGCAGCAAGGATATTATCTGCATCTATATTAGGGAAGTTCATAGATAAGGACAAGGCACCAGTGGAATTCGATGCTCTATCACTTATGGGCATATTACGAAAAGGTAATCGAGATTCTCTTGCGGAGTTCCATCGAAAAACGCTTTTTATCGGTGCAATGCACTTCCAGGATGCGTATAATTTCGACTTTGAGCGGGTTAAGAGATGCGGCATTCACTATGCCACACCGGACCTTCGTATCATTCCTTTCTGTTCTTACAATGCCATCCACCGACCATCAGTGGAGAAAGCTTTTTCTACGCCTCTTCATAAATCACACTCGGGATGAGAACGAATTATTCGGGGACATTCAAATCAAACATCTTTGTTATAGTTATAGCCTCCTCCTTCCCTCCTCGCTAACTTTAAATATAAAAAGAGCGAATATATAAATGCCCTTTACGAAGAGTAGTGTGACCTCGCTAAACAAGCGAAGGATGATTGCTATTGCAAACAAAGGGCTACAAACAAAGCCGTATTGCACGGTCCCTGCGGTAAGCCTCCTTCGAAAGATGGCGATGACCGTTAAGAGGCAACCACAATACGGCACAAAAATTAAGCACAAAGTTTATCTATCAATGATTTTCATGTTTTTTAAATATTCAATCGGATGCAATGCAGTGAAGGAGGTATGAGTATGAGAGAAGAGAAAAAGGAAAATAGCGGATTTGACGAGGAGGAAGAAGAAGAAATGGAGATATATAGGATAAAAGAGAGAAAGATGCGTGAGATGGAAGAAGAGATAAAAGCGATGAAAGAGGGGGGTAAAAAGGAAGAGGATGTAATAGACCATCCCCTGACAATAGACGACAATAACTTTGTAGAAATGGTAAGAAAATATCCACTGCTCGTCGTGGATTGCTGGGCTCCCTGGTGTGGTCCTTGCAGAATGATTGCACCGGTAATAGAGGAATTGGCGAAGGAATACGCAGGGAAAGTCGTGTTTGGAAAACTGAATGTGGATGAGAATCCGAGAATAGCCTCGGAATTTGCTATAATGGCTATACCCACGCTGTTCATCTTTAAAAATGGCGACCCTGTGGACGTCATTCAGGGGGCTCTGCCAAAGCCGTATTTAGAAGCAAAGGTAAAGGAATGGCTATGAGAACTGGTAAGCAGAAGGAAATAGAAATAGTGAAGGGGTTTGCAGATTTGGGATTTCAGGTCCAGCCTGAGGCAATTGAACTGCTCACGCATTACGAAAGTGAAGGCAAAAGCGAGAGGCATTTCGACATAAATGAGATAGCAGAAAGCGTGACTGATTCGTTAGACCATTCAATTTTTGTGATTTCGCCAGAACAGATAGCCGAATTTATCAAAAAAAAGGGTGCAGGAGAAGGCGAAAAAGAAAAAATTGATGCGCAGATGAAAACGGAAACACCAGCTCCGGCTATAATAAAATCGTTCCCTGAGCATGGTAGAGGTGCAGACCACAAAGAGTTCTTACCGTATTTCATTGACAGGTATGAGAGAATAAGCGGTGTAATAAAAAAGAGGCTAAACTGCGGGCAGATAAGGTTTATAAAAAATGGAAGAGGAAGTGAAGAGATTTCAGTGGTGGGAATGGTCGCTTCTATAAATAAAACGGCAAAAGGAAATATCCGTGTGGAATTGGAAGACCCTACCGGAAATCTATCGGTAATCCTGCCGCATCAGGAGGAGATAATACCGGATGAGATAATAGGCGTTACTGGTTCTTTATCTGCCGGGGGGTATTTAATTGCAAATAGAATAGTATATCCAGACGTGCCCATCTCTTCATCAACTTCGCAATTATCGTTACCTTTTTCCGAACAGGAACAGGAACAGGAAAAGGAACAGCAAAGGGAAAAGTCAGTATATGCAGTATTTATCTCTGATATGCATGTAGGAAGCAACACATTTCTGGAAGAAGCCTGGGATAGTTTCGTGCAGTGGTTAAAAGAGAAAGCGGGAAGTATAAATATTGCATATCTGGTTGTTGCTGGCGATACCGTGGATGGGATAGGGGTATATCCGGGTCAGGAGGGGGATTTATCAATTACAGATATTGAGGAGCAATACAAAATAGCAGCGGGATATTTTCACGATTTTCCGTCTCATATACACGTGGTGGTAGCGCCTGGAAACCATGATGCGGTCAGGAGTGCAGAGCCACAGCCCCCCTTACCAGAGGACCTCAGGAAGTTCTTCCCCGATAATACGTGCTTTGTGAGCAATCCCTCTTACATAAGAATTGGTGGCAGGCTGGTGTTGATATATCATGGGCAATCGTATGATGATTTTGTTAACTCGGTATCGAGGTTGAGTTATTCAAAGCCGGAGGAAATGATGGTAGAGATGCTAAAAAGACGGCATACTGCTCCAATATATGGAAATAACGTTTCTATTGTTCCTGATGGACATGACCATGGTGTAATTGACCCGGTTCCTGAGATATTCCATTGTGGGCATGCTCATACCGTTGGCATTTCTAAATACCGGAACGTGCTACTTGTAAATTCCGGGACATGGCAATCGCAAACGCCGTATCAAAAAAAGAGGAATATAAATCCTGTTGCAGGATGTGCAACGCTTGTAGAGCTTTATGAGATGAAGGCAAAGGTAATGGACTTCGGAAGCAGGGCAGGAGCGTGAAGATATAAAGGGGCGGGATGAATGAAGAGAAAAAAGAATGGAATGAAGTTCCTTGCATTGCGTAAAGCGGTGGGGGTATGCAACTGGTTGCGAGGGAGGGCTTATGGAGAATACGAGAAATTGTTGGAAGAGGCGGTATTAGAGCGGAATTTGCCCGAACATGTAGCGATAATCATGGATGGGAATAGAAGATATGCGAAGAAGATAGGGCTTTCAACGGAAGAAGGTTACCGCTATGGCGCGGAGATAACAGAGCGTGTGATTGAGTGGTGTTTTGATATTGGGGTGAAGCAGCTCACGATCTATGCTTTTTCTATTGAAAACTTCTGCAGAACGGATGATGAGAAGGAGAAGCTATTTGAGCTAATGCGTGTGGAATTCGAGAAGATTAGAGAGGATGAAAGGGTTCATAAGCGTGGAGTAAGAGTGAAAGCAATAGGGAATGTCAATTTGCTGCCGGAATCAGTAAAAGAGGCAATAAGAAAAGCAGAACACGCAACCGAGCAATATAATAAATTCAAGTTGTTCATTGCAGTAGCATATAGTGGAAGGATGGAGATAGTGGATTCGGTGTGTATAATAGCGAATATGGTAAAAAGAGGCTTGCTATCCGTGAAGGAGATAGATGAGGAGACGATATCAAATCATTTATACATAAGCGAAATAGAAAACGGGTCTTCAGCTTCTGCTTCAGCTTCGGCTTTTGGAGCAAAAACGAGTGTGGATTTAATAATAAGGACTGGAGGTGAGCAGAGATTGAGTAATTTCGTGCCTTGGCAGGCGTTGGGGAACGAATGTGCAGCTTATTTCAGCGCTCCTTTCTGGCCTGAATTCAGAAGAATAGACCTATTAAGGGCAATAAGGACGTATCAGGAGCGTGAGGAGGAGAAGAGGCAGCGCTCTATTGCAAGGATTTTAAAATTAATCAAAACCTTTTCTTAAAACTTTTTCTTAGAAAGAAAGTTTTATCAAAGAAAAATAAAGTTTTAGTAAAGGTTTTTGCGAAGCAAAAAGTTTATGAGAGCTTTTATCGCAGTTGACCTGTCTGAGGAAATAAGAACAAAGATAGAGGAAATACAAGAGGAATTTGTAAAGTTACACGGAGGACTGAAATTTGTGGATTCGAAGCAGGCGCATCAAACGGTAAAATTCCTGGGAAACGTTCCAGAAGATAGCGTAGAACAAATTAAGAGCGCATTGGCAGAAATAAGTCAAAAACCGTTTGATATAGAGCTGAGAGGTGTGGGTTTCTTTCCTGCGGCTTCGCCGGAAAAAGCAAGAAACATAAGGGTTATATGGATAGGTATCGAAAAAGGAGAGGAGGAGTTGAAGGCATTGCAGGAGGAAGTGGAATCGAAGATGAATGCATTGGGCTTTCCATTTGAAAAACGGTTCAGTGCACACGTTACGATATGCAGGGTGAAAAAGTCATTATCGCGGAGTGAAATAGGGCGGGTTTTGAAGAAGATAGCGGAGCTGAGGGATGTAGAGGTGGGGAAGATGCTCGCAGAAGAGCTAAAATTAAAGAAGAGCACGCTTACGCCCAAAGGTCCTATTTATGAGGACGTATATGTGAAAAGGTTGGGGTAATAGAAATGGAAAAGCAGGGAAAGGGGATTACATTAATGGATTTCTTGCATTTAAAAAATGATAGAGAGGAAAGGGAAGAGCAAGAGCAAAAGTGTGAGGATGAGGTGGAGTTTGGTGTTGAAAGCGAAAGCGAAGGAGGAATAGAAATAGAAAGAATAGAGGAAGAAAAGGAAATAAAAGAGGAAGGAACTCCTCGTATTTTTACCGTCCATGAGGTCACGAAATACATAAGGCAGAAATTGGACGGGGATGAAGTGCTGAAAGACATTTATGTAAAGGGCGAGCTTTCTAATCTCAACCAGCCTACTTCCGGTCATTCCTACTTCACGATAAAGGATAAATCATCAGAGTTGCAATGCGTGATGTTCCGTGACAGGAATGCCCTGCTGAAATTTGCCCTTGAAGATGGGTTGAGTGTGATAGTCCGGGGTCATATAAGTGTGTATGAGAAGCGGGGAAGGTATCAGTTATACGTGGAGGAGATACAGGAGGAAGGGATAGGCGCGCTATATCTTGCATTTGAGCAGTTAAAGAAGAAGTTAAAGGCGGAAGGGTTGTTTGATGAAGTGTATAAGAAGCCGATACCGAGTTTTCCACGCCGAATAGGCATTATCACCTCGCCAACCGGTGCTGCTATCCGAGACATGTTAAACATCACCAGAAGAAGATTTCCACACGTGCATATTTTGCTGGCGCCAGTTGCAGTGCAGGGTGAAGAAGCCGCTCCGCAAATCGTAAACGCTATTCGGTTGATGAACCGTTATAGTGCAGAACGGGAGAAGATAGAAGTACTTATAATGGGAAGAGGAGGAGGTTCGATAGAAGAACTCTGGGCTTTTAACGAAGAAGCAGTCGCCAGAGCGATTTTCTCATCTGAGATTCCTGTAATATCCGCAGTGGGGCACGAAACAGACTTTACTATCGCGGATTTCGTTGCGGACAGACGAGCAGCGACACCGTCAGAAGCTGCCGAGTTTGTTGTGCCGGACAAGCGCGAGATAGAGAAGAACTTGAGTTCTCTGGAGTTGAGGATGCGACAGAACGTTTTTAAAGCGATTGAGTACCACAGGAAGCGGTTAGAGAGCATAGAAAAGAGTATTTTATTTAGAAAGCCCACGGAGCGGATAAATCAGTATCGGCAGACGGTGGACGGAATAAAGGAGAGTATATTTGCAGAGATTACGCATCTCGTGGCGTTGCATAGGAAAAGCTTGCAAGGGCTTACTGGCAAACTGGATGCTTTAAGTCCTCTGGCAATCCTTGAGCGGGGGTATAGTATCTGCTTGAAGGAAGAGATAGTGGTGAGGAGTGTGGAGGATATTTCGGTTGGTGATGCGTTAAAGATATTATTAACTGATGGAGAAGCAACTTCGGAAGTTAAGGAGAAGAAAACGAAGGGGTAAAGCTGGAAAGGAGGATTGATAATATAAACTCGGAAGACAAGCGATTGGAAAAGTTTAAATATGCAAGTTGAGTTAAATTTAAAACAGCTCCGGAAATATTTTTTTATGTCTTCATGCTAAATAAAATCCAGAGATGCTTCAGGAATGGAAAAGTGTTATATACGAGGCATGCGAGGGACGAGATGCGAACGGAAGAATCCGGAAGGATTAGAGAAGAAGAGGTGTTTGAATCGATTATGAGAGGTGGAATCATCGAAGAATATAGGGATGACAAGCCATATCCGAGTGCGCTGATCTGTGGAAGAACGAAAAATGAGAGACCGGTGCATGTAGTCTGTGCATATTCGGGAGAGGATGACCTTGCGATAGTTATAACGGCATACCAGCCAGACCCAAGCTTATGGCTAGATTATAAGTGGAGGAGAGGGAAATGAGATGTGTTATTTGCGGTGGTCGTGATATCAAGGACAAGGAAGTGGAGGAGGAGATAAAAGTTGGGAATGATATTATCATTGTGCCTGTTAAGGTGAAGGTCTGCATGAGTTGCGGTGAACGATATTATGACAGGGAAACGATGAAGATGCTTGAGGAAGTGGAGGAGAAGATAGAAAAAAAGCAACTGAAGGTTGAACTCATGGGGAAAGTTTTGAAAGTGGCTGGTGTTTAAGGCGAGTAGCTGAAGTTTAAACCTGCTACGCAGGGAAAGATATTGGATGAAACAGTAAAAAATTTGAGGAGATGATATAAAATGGAAGAAGTAGAAGGAATAAGTTTTGAGGAAGCGATGAAAAGGTTAGAGAGCATAGTAGAAACGCTGGGAGAGGGGAATCTTTCTTTGGACGATTCGCTGAAGATGTTCGAGGAAGGTATGGAGTTGTGCAAGTTTTGCAATAAGAAGTTAGACGAAGCGGAATATAAAGTGGAGAAGCTGGTGGCGAAGGAAGGAGGGGAGATAAGCGTGGAGGAGTTTGAGGTGGAAGAGTAATTAATTTAAGTGCAAAGTGCAAATTGAAGAATGCAAAATAAAAGGGTTTAATCTTGTGAAATCTCATGGTTTTTTTTTGGATTACATCCCTCTTACCTTCAATCGCATTATCTGGACAGACTTCTGCGCATTCTCCACAGCCTTTGCAAATCATTACATTACATCAACTACTAGAATCCACATATTTTCTTCATCTCATACAACTTATTTAACGCCTCTATTGGCGAAATCTGCTCCACATTTATTGACTTCAACTCCTCTATTACGGGATGCTCCTGCACCACTTTCTTCACTTCCACTTCTTTTTCTTCCTTCTCTCCCTCTACATTCCTCTTCAGTCCTTCCTTTTCTACTTCGCTTTCTATCCCCTTCAAAACGTTTTTTGCGGATTCTATCACCGTTTCAGGCAACCCTGCTAATTTCGCAACCTGAATCCCATAGCTCTTTGAACCTCTTCCTTCCACAACCTTTCTCACGAAAAATATCTCATCTCCGACTTCTTTTATCGAAACATTGAAGCATTTTGTGCTATCAAGCGAATCAGCAAGCTCCGTGAGTTCGTAGAAGTGTGTTGCGAACATCGTTTTCGCTTTTAGCCTTGTATTAACATATTCCGCAACTGACCATGCTATACTGACGCCGTCCAGCGTACTCGTGCCTCTACCGATTTCATCAAGGATTATCAGGCTTCGTTCTGTCGCATTGTTTAATATATTTGCAGTTTCGCTCATCTCGACCATGAACGAACTCTGACCCATAGAGAGGTCATCGTAAGCGCCTACCCTCGTGAATATCCGGTCCACAACGCCTATCCTCGCTTCGCGCGCAGGCACGAAAGAACCAAGCTGTGCCATCAGCACGATTAAAGCCGTTTGACGCATGAAAGTTGATTTTCCACTCATATTCGGTCCCGTGATAACCATCAACCGATTATCGTTGTCAAGTCGAACGTCATTCGGCACGAATCCTTCCTTTACCTCTTTTTCCACCACCGGATGCCTTCCCTCATTTATAACAATCTCATCGCCTTCGTCCACTTCAGGGCAGCAATACCCGCTTTCCGAAGCGACCTCAGCGAAAGCCAGAAGCATATCCAGTTCCGCAATAGAATTCGCGGCTTCTTGAATTTCCTTCGCACGTTTCGCAACTTCCTTCCTTATCCGCTCGAATAACTCATACTCCAATTCCTTTATCCGTTCCTCCGCACTTAACGCCTTCGCCTCGTAATCCTTCAATTCCTCTGTTATATACCGTTCCGCCTCTGTAAGCGTCTGTTTTCTTATATACGAAGCAGGTACTTTCTCTATCCACGATTTCCGAACTTCGATGTAATACCCAAAAACCTTGTTATAACCCACCTTAAGCGATTTTATTCCGGTGCGGGCTTTCTCATGCTCCTCAAATTCCGCTAACCACTTCCTTCCTTCATGCTTTATTTTCCTCAACTCGTCCAGTTCAGCATTAAATCCTTCTTTTATCAACCCTCCTTCCTTTACCGTTATGGGTGGCTCTTCTACTATGCCTCGCTCTACCAGATCCACAACCTCCGAGAAGTTGTTCGACTTTAACGCTCTCAGCCCGTTTTTTATCTTTTCCGAGCGACAATTCTTTAAAATCTCTCTCAACTCCTCTATTTGCATTAAAGACCGCTTTAGTGAAATCAAGTCACGAGCGTTTGCATTTCCATACGATACTCTGCTTATTATCCGTTCTATATCATATATCTCCCTGAATGCTGCCTTTAACGATTCCCTTAGCAGTATATCCGAGTAGAACTCATTTACCACCTCTTCCCTCCTTTTTATCTCGTCTGTGTCGAGCAAAGGAAACCGTAAATTCTTTTTCAGCAGCCTTGAGCCCATTCCTGTAAGTGTTTTGTCCAGCACACTAACAAGCGTCCCTCGCTGTGTCCCATCTCTTATATTATTAAATATTTCCAAGTTTCGCACTGTAACACTGTCTAATACCATGTAATCTGAGACGAAAAATGTCTTAAGCTGTTTTATGTGCGACAGCACCTTTTTTTGTGTATCTCGTAGATAAGAAATCACGGCACCTGCTGCTGTTATGCCCGCTCTAAGCTCGCCGCAGCCAAAACCATCAAGCGAGATAACCCCAAAATGGTTTATCAGCGTGGTATAGGCATTCTTATAATCAAAATAGTAATCGTCATAGCGTGAAATGGTGCATGTATCCAGCTCAAGATCGAGTTCAAGCGAATCGGGCAGTATCATTTCCGCTGGCTTCACTCGCTCCACTTCGTTTAACAGCGAAGAATGCGATTCGTCATCCTCTAATTCGGTAACCGAAAACTCGCCGGTTGAAACGTCAACGATTGCAATGCCCACCCTGCCATCCATTAGATTCACGCACATCAGATAATTGCTGAGACGCTCTTCCAAAAAACCATCTTCGATTATCGTGCCGGGAGTAATAAGCCGCACTACCTCCCTCTTTTCTATATTTCTCTTTTCTTTATCCTCTATTTGTTCGCATATAGCCACTTTGTAGCCCTTCTTTATCAACTGTTTTATGTAGGGTGTTACAGCATGGAAAGGCACGCCAGCCATCGGAGTTTTCTTCGTTGCACCTTTGCCTCTGCCCGTAGCGGTTAAAGTGATGTTAAGCTCTTTCGATGCCAACTTTGCATCTTCGCCAAAGGTTTCATAAAAATCGCCGACACGAAAAAGTAAGATAGCATCGCTGTATTTCTCTTTTATCCTGTAATACTGTTGCATCATTGGTGGTATCTCTGGCATTGATAGTTCACCTCTTTATTTTAATGCACTTTCTCCATCGTGATAAAACTTTTCTTTTAAAGGTAGCCGCATATAAATCTATAAATAAACGCATGAAAAAGGGAAAAGAGAAGTGGGCCCGTGGCTTAGCTTGGATAAAGCACCGGCCTTCTAAGCCGGGGATCGCGGGTTCGAATCCCGCCGGGTCCGCTCTTTAATGAAAAAATGGCATAACAAATGTGGAAATAAAAATAAAGGAGATGCCAAACCATGCTCAGCCTTTAGGCTGAAAAGTCCTCGTAGGACATCTCCCTGCATCTCTATCTCCTAACACTTCACTCCCCTGTCCAGAACAATCTCCCTTTTCATCATCTATGGGAGTATAAAACCTGCAGTCTTTACATGTCGGCATTTTTATCAATGCTCATCTTAGAATTAGATATATATAATCATTGCGTATTTTCCCTTCTACATACTCAACTCTTCTTAGAAAGAAAGTTTGATTAAAAAATTAAATGATGTCGTTTCTTAAATATTTTTGGTAAAGTTTTTTGGTTGCAAAAAGGTTTGTATGGAAGAAAAAGATCTCCAAATAGAAAAGATAAGAATGGCGTGGTATGAGGCATTTAAAATGATGCAGAAATACTATGAAAGCGAGAGTTTTAAGAGTTTCAAGATTGAATACGACGCTTCTACGTGGTATCAGTTTAATAATCCCGCGCTTATATATCCGGCAGAACGAGAAATGAGGTTTTCCACGCCAAACTCGCACATAAATTTCGATTATTACCCTTCCCTTTTAGCAAAATTTGGTATCATAGGGCATAACTTTGCTTACCTTGCGGATATTGAAGAATATTATTCCTATAATTTCTCGGTGTTCCTGTGGGAACAGAAGGAATACATCACGCCTCTGCAAAGAGCGAATTTACGAGCTGCTCATTTCAGTCCGGACGCTGTTGTCGAAGTTACGAGAGAAGGACTCAGGAGTTTTTTGAAAGCAAGAGGCGAAGAAAAAGGAATAGGCTCTTTTGAGGAACCCCTTGTAATAATAGAAACTCTGGGTTTGATGGGAATGCCAAGACGCGATAACATACCAAATTTCTTTAAGGAAATGAGCGAAGACAAAGAATCAGCATTTGATAAATTTTTAGAAACACCTTATATCTTCTCATTCGCAGGTTTAGCGACTCCACCAGCATTGAATGAAGATAAGAATTACGGAATTAGAAGAAGAGATGAATTAACTCATGTAAAAAGTCTCGTTAACCGATATGTGAGAGATGATATGGCATACGGAGAAATGAGCACGGAACTGGAAAAATTGGGATATACTACAAAGATTGAAGATAGTAGTTACAAACCGGAGGATTCTGTTGACCTCAGGTGGGTAAAGCTCGATTATGCGATGGAAAGGGTGAAGAAGGTTATTTCAGAGTATGAGCACAAGGCAGCTCATTCCGGCTTTTATTGCTATGCCGATATGGCGGATGCACTGATGCGAATATATGAGAAAGAGAGAACGGCTTGTAGGTCGTATATTTAGGTTCTGTGTATATCTAATAAAAAATAAAGGAGTTTAGGGGGAGTTCTCTTCTTGAACTCTCTCTTAGCTCCCTTTTACGTATCCCAAAGTTACCTTTCTCGCGAACTGCTTTACGAGATCAGCGTCACACTGGGGGCACTTGAAAAGTACCTTGCCTACCTCAGCTCCACATGCCGGGCATTTATCAAACTTGTTTTTTGGCTCCAGCGTATCCCGCCTGAGGTGACCATGATGCTCTGCCATCATGTGCTCCACTATTTCATCTACTACGGTGTCCCTGTCCGCTGCTGTATATGCCTGGTTGCATACATAACAAATTCCTTCTGCCATTGTTATCACCAAGTATATTTAATTTAAAGCCCTATAAAAGATTATAAGTAAAAATAACAGATTTTAGAGGCATATAGAAATACCATGTGTTCTAAAGAAAGATTTGAATGCAAAATTTTGATATAAATAAATATATCCTTTATAGTAGAAAAGTAGAAATGATAGTCTATGGAAGAAGTAAAAACGGTAAAAATCCTGGATACAACGCTTCGTGATGGTGAGCAAACCCCTGGGGTATCATTAACTCCGGAACAGAAATTACAGATTGCAAAACAACTTGATATATTAGGCGTGGACATAATAGAAGCGGGAACCGCGGTCATTTCGGAAGGCGAGCAAAGAGCGATAAAGGCAATAGCGGGTGAGGGTTTAAATGCCGAGATCAGCTCCTTTGCACGACTGTTGAAGGGCGATATTGACGTTGCGATTAAATGCGATGTTGACACGATTAATCTAGTCGCTCCTGTTTCTGACGACCACATAAAGAAGAAGTTAAAGATAGATAGGGAGACGTTGAGAGAGAAGACAATTGAGATGGCGGAATATGTGAAAGGACATGGATTAAACGTGGAGATCAGCGCAGAAGACGCATCCAGAGCGGATATGGCGTTTTTGAAATCTTTCTTCTCCGATTTAGCTACGGTTGTTGACCGTTTATGTTTCTGTGACACCGTTGGTGTTTTGTATCCTGAATACACAAAGGAGATATTTCAAGCTCTTTGCAATTTCAACACACCCGTTTCCGTGCACTGTCACAATGACTTCGGGTTGGCGACGACGAATTCAGTAGCAGCGGTGCTGGCAGGTGCGAAGGTCGTGCACGTAACAGTGAACGGATTAGGGGAAAGGGCAGGTAACGCATCCCTGGAAGAGGTGGTAACAGCTCTGGACATGCTTTACGGTGTAAAAACGAAAATTGTAAAAGAGAAATTGTATGAAACTTCTCGAATGGTCAGGAATTTGACAAAGATGCCTGTTGCACCGAGCAAGCCGCTTATGGGCGATAACGCCTTCACGCACGAGTCGGGAATGCACATCCACGGGACTTTGGCTGATCCAAGTTTATATGAACCCTTTGAGCCGGGGATAATAGGGAGGAAGAGAAGATTTGCTTTTGGAAAGCATACAGGTAAAGCATCAGTGAAAATGGCGTTGGAAGAGATGGGCATCGCGGCAGATGAGAAACAAATGAAGAAAATACTGGCAAAGGTGAAGGAACTCGGCGATAAGGGTAAATTAGTCACAGATTCGGATTTTCAAGCAGTAGTAGAGGATGTGTTGCGTATAGAAAGAGAAGAGAAGATAAAACTCGTTGACTTATCGGTGGTATCCGGGAAGAATGTGTATCCAACGGCATCAATAAGATTAGAAATAGACGGTGAGGATGTGGTGGAAGCGGGCGTTGGCGTCGGTCCCGTGGATGCGGCAATAAATGCGTTGAGGAAGGCAATGGCGGGAATGGAAATGTACGATTTACGCCTTGAGGAGTATCATGTGGATGCCATCACCGGTGGAACAGATGCGCTGGTGAATGTCGTAGTGAAGATAAGCAGGGGTGATAAGACGATAACAGCGAGTGGTGTGAGTGAAGACATTGTGATTGCATCGGTATATGCACTAATTAATGGTGTGAATAGATTGTATCTGTGATTCTAATTCCTCTCGCCGAAACCACGAGATTACACAAGATTAACACAAGATCAGAAATCAGAGAATAGAAAACAGAATTCTGACCTCTGTTCTCTGACTTCTACACTTTGCAATAATAGAAGCCCTGAGCGGGATTTGCACATAAAGTTTATATGATTTAGTGTTGTTGCGTCTGCACATTCCACGTCCATGTTACCTCACTAATCCTCCCTTGTTTTCACTCATCACTCTTCTCCTTTTTATCCGCATTTATCTTCGCTTTTTGCAAAGACATCAATACCCAATCCCCGTCTGCAATCTCCATTTCACGTCTGAGGTCGTGAGGGATTGTAATCCGACCCCCGCTTATGACGTGCACCAACTTTTCTTTCCTATCAGCCATTTCAATCAGTTTTTTCTTCCTCTTTTTCTCCATTCCACAGCCACCCCTTCACGAAGAGACTGTCCATCACGTCTCGCACCTTCTCGTATCTATCACGCACGATCCCGCTCACGGAATCTGCATCAATGAAGGTATAATGTACCTTCTCCTCACTCAACTCTTCAAGTACGTTCGATAGCTCTTTTGGAGAGAGAGCAAAGGCACTCACTTCCAACACCGCTTCGCCTTCTTCTTCTTCCCTGAATTCTACAAGTTGTTTCATTTCGCAATCACCGATATTTAAAATGTATATTATACATAAACTCATTTTCGGTTTGTTCCGGAAGTGCACAATTCGAGCAAGGAAGTCATGCAGAGGTTTATATATACTTTGACTGCTTATGCTTAACTTGATGAGGAAAAGAAGATGAAAATACATTGCAATGGCTGCGGTAGGAATTATCCCATGAAGAGCTGGGGATTCATTATATCTGCGTGTCCGTACTGCGGAAAGACCCCACGACTGCAGATAATCCGCAGACCTGGTGGCCAGAGAAAAGTGCAGGTACAGACGGAATTGCACGTGTAACCGGTTACTTATTGCAGTTCCACCCGAAACGTACGGGGGGGTGTGTTCACGGGTTCTCCACCGTCCGCTTCGGATTACTCTAAGGAGATGGCTTGTTTTTATTTCGAGTGGAGTCGATGCCATATATCTGCACATAGAATTTTTGAGTGAATGGGTTCAATACCGCATCAAAGATAACCTCGCCTCGCCAATTCGCGGGTATTGTTCTCGCACCTTCGGAATTTTCAGTCCTCCATTGGATGGTAGTTTCTGAATCCCCTGTATTCTCCAATTCCACTGTAAGGTTTATTCCGATATTTCCATGCCAGACGTCCACCGAGATGCCCCAGTCAAGTAACTCGCCACTCAGGTTACCTATACCCAATATATTTTCAGTTCTTTGCGCCGTCACCGATTGCATGAGGCAAAATAGGACTATGCCGATTACAAACACTATTTCCCAGCCTTTTTGGTTCATTTCTCACAGCACCTCATAGCCCTTATGCTTTAACAGTTCTCGTATCAACTTCTCCTGGCTCTTCGCTGCTGTACGATCAAACTCAGCTGCTACTTCACGATTATTCACCAATATTCCATATTCCCCCTGTCCTGAAAATGTCGTTATCTCGACTTCCACTGGCGTCCTTCTCTTCGCTGCATCCTCCAATTTCTGCTCCCATTTCTCTCGCTGCTTCTGTCCCCTTTCCTCTAAAACCTTCGGCAACCGCTCTTTTATAAATCCCATAGTATCCTTAAGTAAAGGTAGAAAGGTATAAAATACTTTTCGGTTTTTACCTGCAGTTATTCCGGAGTAACTTTTCCCAAAAGTCGCTCCTCGATATATGCAGCACGAGCTTCAGCCCAGTCTTCCGCTTTCCCGAGCTCAACGTATCTATCCGTTAGCTTCTTTATTGTCATCCTGCCGTTGAGCGTGCGAGTTTCGGCTGCCCGGACCCATTCGTCAGTGACGTCATCCGCTTTTTCGACGTCAACACGATCGACGAGCAGCGATGCGTCCTCTGTTGTGTAGCCCTGGTCATCTATCTGTTTGATAGCCCAGCCCTTTTCTCGTTGCTTGAGCCGGTACGCACGGACCACTTCTGCTTTCGTGAGCACCCGCTCTTCTTCTTCGACTGCGAGTTTGCCCTGCTTTTTCGTGAACAGAAACTCCACCCGTGCCTCAACGTATTCCTCTTTTAATCCAAGTTGTTCTAAAAGCATCTTCAGTTCGTCCTTGGTAATTCGTCCAGCGGCGTATTTTCGCTCATATGCACGCTGATACTCACGATTGATGCTGTAACTGCTCTCAATGTCGATTGCATCGAGAAGAAGCGTGACTTCTTCTGAGCTAATTCTACGTTCTGCAAGTATCTTTTCATACTCTTCTCTCGACAGCATACCATGTTTGTATTGATTTCGCTGCAACGTTCGTATATCACCCAGCTCTCGCTGTACGTTTCGAGCTTTGACGGCACTGACAAGAACGGGAATATCAATATGATCATATCCTGCCTTTCCGAACTTCATCGCGAGCCACCAATCAGGACCGATGAATCTCTTTAGACCTGCATTGGTAAGCCACGTCTTGGCATCATCTGGAGTTTCTTCAGGAGGTCGCTCGACTTCCATGAGCCGTATAATCTCGAACAAACGCGGGTCAGCCCAGAAGCCCTGTAAAAGCTTGTCAATCCAGAAGTCACCCACGCCCTGTTTGTGCATCGCATCTCGATATTCGTCAGGAGTGATCTCATATTTCCTTGCAAGTCCCGTGATCTCACCCTGGGTTGGTATGACCGGTTGTATCAATGAATTCCATTTGTATCGCAGCGGCAATTCAATCAGATTCCAGCGCAACGGTTTGAGATACGCATCACGGAGGGTCCTGAAACCAACCATGTCGAGTATCATGTTCAGCGAACGTGCCGCGTTGGTGCTTTTTGTAGGGTGAAAATGCTCCATTATGTAGCCGCTTAATCCTATTGTTGCACCAAGACCGGCACCGAGCTTGACGATCTCACGTATAGCTGTTTTTGCCGTCGCTGGAATCTCTTTATCGAGCGCTTCTGCGCCTTTATCGAACGGCAGCATCGCAACGTCAATGATGGAATCCATTATGCCCTCGATCGCTTCAGGGACGTTGGTGCCGGCTAATTTTTTCTTTGCTTCCTCCGGTAATGATTGACCGGTCAGCGCTGCAAAAAGTTTAGTATATGAGTCAGCGATCGCAGCTCCAGCCGCATCGCTCATATCTTCTGTGAGATCTTTTAAGCCGTCATATAGTACGCCTGGTAGAGAGCCAAATAGGCCCAATCCACCCTCTGCATCCACTCTCGCAATAGCATCTTCGTGGGCTGTGATCACGTCAGGATCGCTTTGCTCTTCAGATGTAAGTGCATTCCATTGTGATTCAATGCACTTGCTCGAAGTGCATGCGTGAAACTGTCGTATTGCAAGCGACTTTCTCGAGATACCCTTCAACGCAAAGATACTTTCTCGTATCGAATCAAACCAATCTTTCAGCCAGCCCATGTTTCCGAATCTCCATTTGTTCATTCCTTTTTCGAATAATTTCTAAGGTCGCTAATTTCCACATCGCATTTAGCTCCACATCGTATGCATCCCAATCAAGTTCAGCCATGGAGCGTTTTTGCAATGCAAGATGACAAGATAGTTTCCATCTGTTCGATGCCTCTTCTTGTATTTTCATATATTTCGCAATCATTTCCTCGACTTTCATAGTTATTTTCAGAGTTTCTCCACAAACTTCTCCACGAGGTTCCAAATTTTATCCTTGTAGTGATCAATCTCTGCATCGACAATATCGAGCAGCTTATCAATGAGCCATGTGAACTGTGATTTGAATGAGTCCCATTGCGGATCAATGAACGTGAACCATTCGGTCGTGAGGTACCCAAAACCTTCCTTGACAAAAGAAATGATTGTATCCTTAGCAGCAACTATTGTTACATCGAACCAGGACCCGAGCTTGTAGTTTTCAAAATAGGTCCAGATAGTGTCTTTCGTTTCGGTGATGATAGACCAGGTAGATTCCGCATAACCTTTAATATCCCAGAACCGGTCATAAGCGGATTTCGTCAGGATGGACCACTCATCTTCGATATGAGATTTGAGGTCCTGAAATCTTGACCAGGCACTCTTGGTCAGGATGGACCACTCGTCTTCGATATGAGATTTGAGGTCCTGAAATCTTGACCAGGCACTCTTGGTCAGGATGGACCACTCGGATTCCGCATACGATTTGATGTCCTGGAAGATACTCCAGGCGGAATCGTACACGTCATCAGCCCAATCCGAAGCAGATCTCGCTGCGGTTTTCAGGTTCGCAAAGCTATATGCGACCCACCGGAACGGGTATGCAACTGCGGAGAACGGCCATACCCAGTCTTCGATGTCGTCTGCGATGCTGTCGAACCTGCTCTCCAGGTCTCCGAAATTGTCTTCAAACCAGTCAAAGAACCAAACCATCGTTATTGTTCAGCGCTCCTTGCCAAGTGCTTTCTCGATCAGCTCGCTATCCTTCTTCACGGCTTCCCAGATGATCTCGTCCGTAACGTCCTTTTTCGGGACTACAACGGTGCCGCGGTATCCTTTTTCCGTGAGGTACGTTACTTCCAGGTCCACAACACGCCGGTCAGGAGCGGGGAAACGGACACGTTCTATCACACTTTCTATTTTTATTTTTGACATTCACATCACCTCCTAAACTTCTCTATAATCCATTTTTAGACAGTCTCCTCTTCGTATAGATATTGGAGATACAAAGTACCGGTATCGCCCGTATCGTAGTTGACAAACAACTTCCACCCGGCTGACATCGGTTTTGGTGAACCTTCCCACATCAATTTCCTTCCTGTACCGCCATCTTTAAGATATACCGCATCAAATACCTCCGCTTTAAAAATCCCGAGTTCAGGAATTACCGCGTTTGCTGCGGAATGTTGCGTCATAAACACATGAACTCGCCATTTCCTCCCGGTTGGAACAGCATCGGAGTAATACGTTGCGCCTGATTCCGCACCCGTTATTGTTTTACTTGCTATATTTATGGTTGCATACTGATCAAGAGTCTCTATTTTGCCATGGCTATCGAGCTTCACAGTTTCCAGCGTGCCAGCGTGAAGCCCCATCAAACGCGCTTGCAAATAACCTTCGTTATCTACTTTTAGCGTTTTTAGCGTGCCCTCATAATCGCCTTGCATCACTGCGATAATTGCACCTAAATCATCAACAAGCACACTGACCAACTTTCCTTCATCGTCAACAGCTTTTATCAGCGATACGTTTGTCCAATCCGATCTACCTTTAGTCATGAACCTCCTTCTCCTTGCCGATCAGCGATTTGAATGCGTTATTGATCTTATTCGCAACGGTAAACGGCAGCATTATCCAGCTCGGCAGGACACCGAAACTGATGATAATTTCGTGATCGTACGTATCGTCATCGTTCCAGGTGAATGCAGTGAGCTCAAAGGGTCCGCCGTTGAGATCGTAGAATTCGCGGTAGGTGATACGTTCATCGTCGCCGTGCCAGTCACCGCCGCGAGTGGGTGAAATTTGATATATGCCGTGATTGATATGACAGTGCAGCAGCCCTTCCGAGCCGGGCGGGATGCGGACGTTGACGCGATGAATGACACCAGGGCAGAGCAGAAGTGGCGTTGTTTTTGACTTGGTCGCATCAGTTGTAATGGAGAACGAAAAGAAGGGCATGGTTACGTGCGTTTTCGCCTCCTGAACTCGCCTTCGGTCTGCGTTTTCGATCCGATGAGGTTGAGCTTGCCGAGGGCACGTGCTAATCGCAGCACGAACCCTTTTTTTGACTTGTAGTATGCGATCTCGAGAATCGTTGCGATGGCGATGACAAAGAGTATGCCGTCTATCCTGAGCCACAAAGCTTCTGCTTCCAGTGCTGCAATCGCCGTGATCGCAACGATCTGTACTTTTGTCATTATGTGTAGCGGTTGTGGATTCTCAACACGTTTAAAGTACTGTCGCACACCCAGATATTTTTACCGTCGAACCCAAGCCCGAATGGGTCGTATCCCAACGCTGGGGACGTTTTCAAGAGCACGAAATCACGATTATAAACCTTCAGCTGCTTATTAGTAAAATCGCACACCCAGATATTTTTACCGTCGAACCCAAGCCCGAATGGGTCGTATCCCAACGCTGGGGACGTTTTCAAGAG
>JAFNKG010000003.1:20783-68956 GCA_017883965.1 Candidatus Methanophagales archaeon
CACGAAATCACGATTATAAACCTTCAGCTGCTTATTAGTAACATCGCACACCCAGATATTTTTATCGTCGAATACAAGCCCGACGGGACTGTATCCCAGCGCGGCGGACGTTTTCAAGAGCACGAAATCACGATCGTGAACCTTCAGCTGCTTATTTATATAATCAACTACCCAGACATTTTTACTGCCAAATGCAATGTCATAAGGACTGTATCCCAGCGCGGCGGACGTTTTCAAGAGCACGAAATCACGATTATAAACCTTCAGCTGCTTATTAGTAACATCGGACACCCAGATATTTTTACCGTCGAACCCAAGCCCATGTGGGTCGTATTCCAGCGCACCGGACGTCTTCAACAGCTCAAACATCACACTTCCCTCTCGTCACGGAAGAACTGAACACGAGCGCCGACCGTGAAGTAGTTGGAAGTAGATAGCGTCCCGGACGCAACGGCTTTGACGGACATTTCACGACCGATACAACGACCGCGGAAGGCACGTAAGCACGGCACTGAGGACTCTTCTTCGAGTAACAGTCCGAATGCGCCGTCTTCGTAATTGTAGATTTTATCTTTGCGATCGTGGAACCGGACGTAGAACTGGACGGTGGACGTGTCCGGTGGCGTGCCGGATTTCGCTACTTCGTAAAGCAGTAGGAAATCGCTGTATGCGTCGCAGATGAAGCTCTTTGATGCGGTATTTGCTTTATCTGCCTGCAGATGTTCCGCTTCGATAAACGTTATCTCACAACGTTGTATCGAAGTCTTCTGACATACTTTTTCGGATGACATGGTTTATACCTCCTTTTCTTTTACCATAGTTCGTCTCCTTTTTCGTTTCGCAGCTCGTCGAGGTCGCCGACAGGAATGAGCCAGACCCATACAGGGATACCGTTCACATTCCTGGCATGGTACCGTCCAGGATTTGAGCTTGGTACATCCACGGATTTGATGCCAAAAAATCGTAATAGTCGTTGTACGATTCGCAGCAAACGGTCCACACCTTTCGTATGCTTTTTGAGATAGGTTTCGCCAGGATGAAAAGAAGCGATGTCGTGCATGAAATCATCTTTGCAGCCCTCCGGGATGAGGACGTCCCATAACTTGACCTCACGCCACGTTGCAGGATACCGTATTTTTTCTTCTGTTGTCTCGTCAATGTAACCACGTTTGTCGAACTCCTCTTTGAGCCGCTCGAAATGACCAGGGTAAGAATGCGAAAAAATAAGGAGATGCATAGTGGGCGCTGCATCTCCTAATAGGGACGGACCTGCTGTAAGACGGTTCGGACTTTGCCAGCGGTTGAACCAGCGGTATATTTCAGCCTGACGGTTTCCATTGCCTTCGGATCGAGCAGGTTAGCCATCGATTTATTTTCGTCGAAATCGAATATTGCCGAGAGCATGTAGGCGTAGCCACGTGCTTTCCAGTTTACGGGTTGCCCCGCGTAGAGTTGCGTTTCGTACATAATCAACCGTGACTCCGGCAGATTTCCAAGACCGACAATTGCGCCGGACGTTGCCTGTGTTTGATTTGGAGCGAGAGAGGCATTAGCATCGAGCACCCAACCAAGGTCAGTACTAAGGTAGTCTGCATCATCACCTTGCACGACACCACCCAGATCAACGAGCCCATAGACATCTTCGTTCTGCCGCATCAGCTCTTCTGTGTCCTCGTTAAAGACGACAATGTTACCTGACTTGTAGGAGAACTTGATAAGGTCCAGGATCTCCCACATCTCCGCGTCATACGGCTCGGTTACAGCCTTTTTTGTCGGGAGCACGGATATGAGTGCCTGTCTGATGAGATAGTTCTTCGGGAAGTCGATAGTCTTCTCCGCAGTTGTAGATGCAGGAGTCCACGAGTTTGCTTCGTACGTCTTGAAATAACCGGTTGGTGCAGGACCCTCACGTATAAACTTCTCGCGGACGGTATAACTACCGGACGCAAAGAAGCTCGTTGCACCCATGTCTGCGTTTGTGATGTTCAATTCGACGAGGTCCCATTTTTCGAGGTCGAGTGCGTATTCCGGATCGCCTAATTTCCGACCGAACGGGATGGGAATGTGAAAGTTATTGACGGTGCTCACTTCCCCGGTTCTGCGTTCTGTGACTGGTTGTTTCGACATGTAAAAGTCGAGTGCGGCAAGTTCCTGTGCGTCGAGTGAGAGCAGAATATCGGTTGAGTTCCCGATCACTTCAATTCCCGTGATGAAATGTGGGATGTAGTACACGAAATTAGCCGCGCTTGAATACGTAGTTGCCTCGATAAGCAGGTCAATGTAGCTCAAAATCCCCGCGGTTTCAAGCTCGTACGTCTTCGTCATGCCTCCGATAGTAGTGATAGAGTCGTCTTTTACGACGTCAACGGTTTGTTCATACATTTTTTACACCTCGATTATGCGCCGCCGGCACCGATGAGCGCCAATCTCTTCTTGAACAATGCTTCTCCTATTTTCTTCACTCTGTCATAGTTTGCGGGGTCGCCACGTGGCTTCCTGTCCGGTATTTCAGTTGCAGTGATCACGGAATGGAAGGGGTCGAAACCCGCTTTGAAATCCGCTTCGGCTGCCAATACGCCCGGACCGAACCGGTCAACACCAACGTCTATTGCTTTGCGCTGCCATTTACTCGTGCCTGCCCTTCTCGCACCACCTGCGAATCGCTTACCGATGTCGGCTGCGCTTACGGCTGCTTTGAATGCAGCAGCGGCGGCGACGGTCTGCGCTTCCCAGTCTTCGAGTGGGTCGCGGACACCTGATTCGTAAAACGGTGCACGACCCGGGGTCACTTCGATAAATTTTGCTGTTATGTCATCAATACCTCTAATTTTCGCTTTTGCCATTTCTTTTAATTCACCTCGATGGGACAGAAGGGGAAAGGTTTATTTAGATGGGTATGGAATTCTATATTGAGGTTACAATATGAGTATGCAGGAAGAGGTTTTAGTGCTGAATATTGCGGACTATGCGCTGCGAATATTGGTACGTGGAGGTTATGGAAAATCAAAGCTGCACGATATGGTGACGAGGATTTGTAACGAGGAGCAGGGGGGAGGATAGAGTAAGGAGGAAAAAAGATGGCAGTAAGATATGTCGATGCAGAAGCAATGAAGTTAGCGCTGAATGATCCAAGATTACCAGAGCAAGGCAAAGGAAATGAAGTTGAGAGGAGGACGAGGTTTGTTGAGTTATATCAAGAACATTTTAACGCTGTTTTGGAAGATGCGAAAAAGAAGGGCGATAAAATAATGGTTCTTCAGGTGTAAAGATGCCCGGGTTTACGAAATTGAGAGCGGATTGGGAGCACCGGTATGTTTCGGATTACGTACTAATGAAGTATCCGCATGACATTCATAAATTTCGCTGTCCACTCGGGACCGTGCCGGAGATGTGGGTGCGGGAAATGGGGTTGGGAAAGGCAATTCGAGCGTTTCGGCCTTACAGGCCCGAGGTAGACGCGGCGGTAGTGACTGCGGACCGGATAGTGATAATCGAGGGTAAGCTGTTCAAGGTCATGGATGGGTTGAGCAAGCTGCCGATATATCGTAGTCTTATAGCAGAGACTCCGGAGTTCAGCGAGTACAGGACATTGCCAGTTGAGGCGGTGTTGGTGACGCCGAAGGAGCCGCAGTGGGCGCAGAAGGTCGTGGCTGAGCTGGATATTGTAGTGGATATATTCATTCCTGGCTGGATCAAGGAGTATTACGAGGCGCAGGAGAAGTACTGGACGACAGAGGAGAAGTTTGAACGTGAGAAGAGGAAGGAGATGCTCAAAGGGTTGGGGTATTGAAGAGGTGTGATATGAGAAAGACGATACGAAAGTGGATGAGGAAAAGAATGGTGGATAATCTTCGTGCAGGAATGATATATGGCGTTAATTTTTGGCACATGACAAAAGCACAGATAGAAAAAAGAAGGAAGCATCAGGGGAGTAGGTATCATGGCAGGTAAGATGAAAGTGCAGTATCTGGACCCGAATGATCTGCAAGTCCCGGCAGTGCGGATAACGTCCGCGTTCGATGATGAGATCTATGCAATGTTCCAGGGTGACATAGAGAAGACAGGGATAAATCAGCCGCTTCTCGTCGCAAAAGAGAATGAGACGTTATGGGTCATAGATGGGAAGAACAGGCGAGATCAGGCACTGTTGCAGGGGATTAAGACGGTTCCCTGTGTAGTCCTGGAGATGACGCTCAAAGAGATTCAGTTGAGAAACTTAGTGCTGAACAGGTTGCGGGGGAAGACGAAAGCGTCCGAAGAGGTAATGGTGATCAAGGATCTCAGCGAAAACCATGGGTGCGGGATAGAGGAGATAGTGGATAAAACAGGTATGAAACAGGAGCGAGTGGAGCAACTGCTCAGGATCGGCGGTGCAGATCCGGAGGTCTGGGATGCACTTGACAATGATCAAATTAAAGTCTGCCATGCGTTTCAGTTGTCGCGGCTCGTGGACCGTAGTGCACAGTTGCGAATGCTGCGAATGGTGCTGCAATACCGGCTGAATTGTAGCGATCTGAAGGAAGGAGTGGACGAAGCGCTGAAGATCATTGCGGAACGGAAGACAGAGGAAGAGGGTATACCGGCTATTGCGCCGCCAGAGATACCAACGGCTGCATGTTCACTGTGTAAAGAAAAATATCCTGTGCGTGAGTTGGCTGCACCGGTATTATGTCGAGGGTGCTATGCGATACTGATTACAGCGTACGAAGAGGGGCGGAGGCAATACGAGGCAGAACTGGAGAAGAAACGGAAGGTTGCAGAAAAAATCGTTGGGAGTGAGGTCGATGCGGGGTAGGGGGCATGAAATTTGGCGGGCAGGCAGGCAGGCAAGCAAGCATAATTTCATACGAGGGATTTTAACAAAGAAAATTAAAAATGCAGGGAGGAGAATGTTTTTGCGAAGCAAAAATCTTTTATTCTCGCTCAGAAAAATCGAATCTTTCCCCAATCAAGTTTCCATTAAAATAACCTCTGAAAAGCGCCAAAACGGCAAATTTCAGGGGGGGGAGGGAGGTTTTTGATGATTGGAACTCGAGGTTTTGATGATTGGAACTCGAGGAGGTGAAAAATGGCCGTAGAAGAGAATTTCGTGAAGTTGGAAATCGGAATACCGGTTGTAATGAGGTTTGACAAATATGCATGGCAGTCAAGACAGGTGCTGGACCCGGACCTGGGCTTTACGAAGACCGTGAAAACCCTGGTGTTTCACGTTGTCGAGCTGGAGGGTATGCCCGCTGATACGGTGTTCAGTCTCGTGAGTGTGAAGGCGCAGAAGGAATTTGAGCCGTATCTGCTTGGCGATAAGTTTCTGCGATACAGGTTCACGGTGATCAAGGAAGGTCCCGGATTCGTGGCGCCCAGGATCATGTTGGCAACGGCACTATAACGCACTATTTTCGAGTGGAAAGAAAGTTTATATACCTGCGATTTCTATGTGGTTACCAAAGTTCACGCTGCCACACACAAAAAGGAGCCACCGAAAAGCGTTACCTCTACTGGTGAAAGTAAGGTTTGCGAGGCAAGGTTCGCCCGCTCAACGATGGCGTGGTTCACCCTACGTGGCCATAAGAACCGAAGCGTCACCTGCGTAAGTGGTGAGGTTAGCCCCAGAATACACCCAGCGAATCGGTAGTTGCCTGCCTTTTCTTACAAAGAAAAGGATAGGTGGCTCCGTTTATCTTTATACAATCAGATAAAATTAGTGAGCTCCGGCCTTGAAGATCTCATTACCAGGGTAAACTCGAAAAGAAATAAAAAAGGTTCAATCGACAAAAGAAGCCTTTTGAACCCCACTATACTTTTGTATAATTTTTGTTTCTACAAAGACGTCATTGATCAGGACCTGACTTCACGGGCCATCCTTTCGCTCGAAACATATCGTCCACTTCTTCTTCCGTATAGCCACGCACTTCGATCAGCCATGTCCTGAAACCCTCTGTCATTGTGCACTAACCTATTTCCACTCGAAACGGAAATGAGCCCTCAGAGGGCTCAGTTTTCCGCAGCTCTTCGCGACACATGCGCACACACCCCCCCGTACGTTGCGGGTGGAACTTCTGTTTCGCCAAAGGTGACGCTGATATCGTGTTGATGTTTGAACGCATAGACTGTAAGATAGTTGTAGAGCCGAAGCAGGTAATACGGGTCTCCTACGACTTTAACGACCAGTACGCCCCCATCACCGTCTTTGATTGATACTTTCATTTGCATCTGCCTTTTCAATCCTCCACTCTCTCACTCTTGCTGCAATGTACTTTCTTTACAGCAGCAATGAGGATCCTGAGCGATGTTTCAAGCGCCTCATAGTCAACACCGCTCACTATGACTATGCGATGCCCGGAGTGCTTTGTAATATACTCTTTGAATTCGTACGCTTCGAGTTGATCTACTGATTCACATTCAACGCACACAAACACTCTTATTTCATCCATGCTACACTCGTATCCCGCTCCACTTCCTTCTCGTCCCTCTCAGTATATCCTCGAGCACACGCGCTTCTTTTCGACTGTCCATTTCACATTGTCGTATCAGCTCATCCAATAACAGTACGATCATTTCTTCCATTTAGTGCCACCAACCAGTTCCGATGCCTGCCACGATTTTATTTTTATTCATTTTACGTAGCATTTCTTCTTCTTCTGCATTCTCTGGACGGTAAAATTTTCCCATCCAATTGCTTTCACATTCCATTTTTACAGCTCCTTATACCTCCCGAACGTTCCCGCAGAACGTGCAGACAGCTATTAAGCAGTCATCTTCCGTGTGTGAATCGTCCCAGTCATTTGCTCCGCATACCTCACAAGCGTCCTTCAATTTCGTCATTTTTACAGCTCAGCCCTCTACTTCAACCGCAAGCGACGTCCTGCAGCTTGCGCAGACCGGTGCGTCAAGGGTATTCAAAGCACCGCAGTCAGGGCACTGCACTGGTTTCAACAACGGTTCCCGCTCCTCCATAGGTTGTAAGCCGTATAATCGCAGCAGGTCTCTGTCAATGTCTCTGCCGCTCATGTGAACGTAAACGGCGGCCATCTTTGAGTTCGGTGACAGGCCAAGGTACTGCTTCAGTTGTAACTCGGTGATACGAAGTGCGAGATGCGTGCCCCTGGTATGACGAAAGTTGTGAAGATTGCACTTTGCATTTACGTTAGCACGTTCTGCTATCCTCCTGATCTGCTGTCGCAACGCCCCGTATTTCATACCTGTGGGGCTCCGCCCCACGCCCCCGCAGGTCCATAGTGGTGCATTGCGGTCACCACGGAACGGATGCATCCCGAGCCACTGTGCGATGTACGGCGCTGCAAAAATGAGCGTTACCGCTCGCGGACCCGTCTTTCCGTTCACACGAACTTTTGCGCACAGTCTGTGCAAAGAAACGTCTCTGATTCTCAATCCGCCCACCTCGCCAACCCTCAGCGCGCCTTCATATATGCACGCTATCAGTGCTTTATCTCGTGTTGAGCTTGCAGCATCAATCATCGCAAGGATGTCACCCTCACTGAGCAGGTCCTCGGGTTGTGTAGTTGTACCCGGATTTCCGGGACGTATCCATGACACCAGGTCGTCCTTTTCGAGATACTTGAAGAACGTTTTGATGATGACCAGGTAATCGTGCTTTGTCCAGTCGCTCAGATTGCTTCGCTCGATCTTTGCTACGATGGAAATAATACCTTTTTTAGAAATGTCTGTAAAATCTCTGTCGTTGAGATACCGCTCTGCGATTATTCGTAAGGTTCCGATATACTTCGCAATCCGCGGGAGCTTTACCTTTGTTGCCGTTTTGAAATCACAAAAGCATCTGATCAGGTCTTTATTGACGTCCGAGATCCCTGATTTTTCAAGTAGTAGCTCCGCTTTTTCTACCCTACCTTCAAAATCGTGTACACTATACATGTAGTTGGTGTTACTTTGGTAGGGCTTTAAACATTGTGTTGAAAGCCCTGAGCGGGATTTGGACCCGCGGTCTCCACCTTACCAAGGTGGCGCATTACCACTATGCTACCAGGGCACAGCAAGGCAATATCATATATATGCCTTCCTTATATAAAATGAAGAAGAAAGAAGATATATTTGGTGTGAAGCGTAAATGAAGATAGGCATATTAGGACCTGAGGGGACGTTTTCAGAAACCGCTGCAGTGTTGTGGCTAAAAGGAAAAAGAATTGAGAATGTCGAGATAAAATATTACGAGACGATATTTGACGTAACAGAGAGCTTATTAATGGAAGAAGTGGATTATGGAATTGTTCCCATCGAGAATTCGTTGGAAGGTTCCGTGGGAGAGACGTTAGATGTACTTTCGAGCGAGAATGACGAGGTAGAGATGCGAATAGTAGGAGAAGTTTTGGTACCGATAAAAATTTGCTTACTCGCTAAACAAAACCTTTCTTTAAAAAAGAAAGCTTTACCAAAGAAACATGTTTTTTCGTCCCACGAAGAGGCTTCGCAATCTTTCGGGAATATAAGAAAGGTGGTTTCACATCCTCATGCATTGGCGCAATGTAAGCAGTTCATAAGGGAACGATTGAGGGTAAAGGGCGTGGAGGTGAAGTCAGTGGACAGCACGGCAGGTGCAGCGAAGCTGGCATCACAATCTGAAGAGATAGTGGCATTAGCATCTGAAGAAGCAGCGCGGAAATATCACCTTGATATAATAGAGGAAAATGTGCAGGACAAAGACAGCGTTACGAGATTTGTCGTGCTTTCTTCTTCCGATATCAAAACCGCACCTACCGGAAAGGACAAGACTTCTATATTGATATATTTGAAGGACCGTCCTGGGGCGTTATACGACGTCCTGGGTGAATTCGCTCTGCGGGGTATAAACCTTACGAAGATAGAGTCACGACCTTCCAAGCGTGCTCTGGGGAATTACATGTTTCATATAGATTGTGAAGGTCACATAGAAGAGGAGAAGATAAAAGAAGCGTTAGAAGGCGTTGAACGGAAAGTAGCGATGCTGAAAATACTGGGTGCTTATCCAATGGCATGAGAAATGAAAAATGAAATTTTTAGTAACTGGTGGAGCGGGATTCATAGGTTCGCACGTGGTTGATAGGTTAATAGATGCGGGACACGAGATAGTAGTCCTGGATGACTTAAGCGCAGGGAACGAGAAATTCATAAACCCTCACGCAGGCAAAGAAAGTTTCCAGTTTCACAAAATAGACCTCTTGCATGCCGATATAACCGGTTTTTTTGATGGTGTAGATGAGGTCTGGCATCTTGCTGCGAATCCAGAGGTGAGAATAGGTGCGGAAGATACAAGAATTCATTTAGAGCAGAATGTAATCGCAACCTATAACGTGCTGGAAGCAATGAGGACGAAAGAAGTGCGGAGGATAATATTCACGTCCACGTCCACCGTTTATGGCGATGCGGATAAACTGCCTACACCTGAAGAATACCCCACAATACCTATCTCGTTATATGGTGCCTCGAAACTTGCCTGTGAAGCTTTAATCGCTTCTTACTGTCATACCTTTGACATGCATGCCTGGATATACCGGTTTGCGAACGTTATAGGCAAGCGGTCCTCGCACGGCGTAATCTACGATTTTATAAATAAGATAAGAAGCAATCCGGCGGAGTTGGAAATCTTAGGCGATGGCAATCAAACGAAATCGTATATTTACGTGGATGATTGTATAGAAGCGATGTTTGCGGGCTTAAAAGCAGAAGGTAAGAATAAGAACCGAGTGAATATTTTCAACATAGGCACGGACGACATGATAATTGTGAAGCGAATTGCAGAGATAGTGTGCGACGAGATGCAAGTTTCACCAAAACCTGAATTCAAATTCACAGGTGGTAAAAGGGGCTGGAAAGGAGATGTCCCCATTATGCTGCTCGATGCTTCGAACCTGAATAAACTGGGCTGGAAACAAAGGTACAATTCGGAAGAGGCGGTGAGAAAGGCGATAAAGGATTTGTTGGATAACTAAAAACCTAAGAGCTTGTCCTATAATCAGATATTTTGCGACAAGGACTGAGCTCGTTACATTATGGTTAATGGGTCAGGCCCACCATATGCACCCATATCATTTCTGGAACCATCAATATCATTGAAATCTTCGCCAGGATTTCCGGCATTAATGCCTGGAGAGCCACTCTGCAGATGGAAGTCATAGTTGTCAGGATCTACAAATAGTGGATCGGCAATTGGGAATATATCATGGGGACCTGGATTATTGCCACCATACTGGCGTCTATAAATCCATGGCGGCCAAGAGCCCCCAACCCATACTCCATTATTACCAAAGAGACAATTGTAGTCGTAGCCTCCTACGTCGCTTTTAATGCCAGGTTTAGAGTTGCCATAACATATATTATTTTCAATAGGAAATGCCGTACCGACGTGATTCACGATACCCACCGTACCACTATAGGCAACCACATTATTGTAAATCCCATCCAGGGGCGTATCGAAAACGGCAATACCCGCAGCCCAATTTCCAACCACAATATTGTTGGTGATCTCTCCAGTAACTCCGTGGCATCCAATGCCAGCCCCTTCATTGTCATGAATCACATTTCGTCGAATCTCTACGTGAGCTGCTGGTTCTTCCTCTGAGGTACCAATACCAGCGGCAGCATTATTGCATATCTCATTATCAGTTATCACTGCCGTGGCACCATTCTTACAGCCTATCCCTGCTGCCCCATTATCAAAAATGAAGTTGTTGGTAATGGTTGGTGAACTCCCATCGCAGCCTATGCCAGCATTGCCGTACTCTTTGCCATTACTTGAAATCTCATTGCCATCAATTATGGGCGCTGTAACGGGGTAACCTTCCACTGTTCTGGTGCCAATACCCACAAAAGGATTGTTAAGTATCCTGTTATTGCGGATTACCGGGCTTGCCCCATAGGCACAGGCTATGCCGCGGCTATTACCTGTAATTATACAGTTTTGGATTGTGGGTGAAGTACCACGTAGGGTCTTTCTCTCAACACATAGAACACCATTACCACCGCTGCGTGGACCAATTTCTTCTGGGTTTTCAATGATAGCCCCAGTGAGAGTGAATCCATCAATGGTAGCATCATCTGCACCACGGACTACATTAAGTCCCCGCTTCCCACCTCCACAGTGCCTGCCACCTCCATCGCTACTAGCGTCAATAATGGTACGGCCTGCGGTGGTAAAATCTTCACGCTCCTCATCCTCCCCATCAGCTACAACATCTACCCCTTCTTTCATGGTAATCTGCTCGAAATACACTCCTTCTCTGACAATAACAGTATCGCCATACTGGGCGCTATCAATTGCCCCTTGAATAGAGGAATAATCATCCGGCACATAAAGGATTTTTGCACCTCCGTCCCAATGATGACCCCAAGTCGTACCTACACCTAAAAACGCTACAACCACTGCTATAATAATACACAATGCTATTTTCCTTCCCTTAATAAGCCTGTCAACCTGTGGTGTCATCAATTCTATATTCACCTTCTTTCACTTATTCTGGAGCACATGTGAGATGACAATTAGTGCACTGTGTGTGAGAAGTAACACCGTCATGAACACACTGGTTCAACGTGGGATTATAAGATTCCGGTGCATGGCAAGATGTGCAGTCAGCATTGTCTGGCAGTTCGATGTCCGGATTCTTATGACACAAAAGACAGTAATCCTCTTGATCCTCATGTACCGTTGGCAGATTTGTCAAATGACATTGCGTACAAAATGCTTCTGTGGAGGTGTGCTTTGTATCCATGTTCATGTGATAAGCTACGGGTTCCCCTGATGGGGTATGACATGAAAGGCAATCATAAGACTTCGCTAAATAGTCATAGAGACCTCTGCGCCCTGTGGGATGGCAAATATAGCATCCAGTTCGATCAGTTGACCACGATTCATCGTGGATTGCTGTTAAACTGGTACCATGACATACTGTACACTCTCCTGTGGGGGAAGTATGTTGCATTCCTCCACCACCTCCACCTCTGCTCCAGGTCGTACCTACAACTAAAGACGCTGTAAACAATGCTATAACGATACACAACGCTATTTTCTTTCCCTTATTTTTCATTTTCATTTTTCATCCCTTTCTTCCTCCCTTTTGCCCCCCTTCTTTTTAGCCTTTGTTTATGTTCACCCTGAAGGGGCACAAATCAGGAGGTTGTTTATGGCTACCGTAAATGGTTAGGAAAAAGGGTATATAAAAGTTTTTCGATTTTTTGCGGCATCGCATTTTTGAGATGCAGAAGCTTTATTTCAAATCCAACCGAGAAGCAACCGTCATCGTCAAATCCTCTATTTGTATTTTATCTTTACACAGTTCAGGATTTGACGCATAGGCGCAGTCGAGATGTATCCAGCATTTTGGACACGCCACAACCAGTTTAGATGCTTTAGTCTGCTTAGCCTCGGTCAACCGTTCAATTTGCATCTCTCTCGCTACCGGACCACAGGTCAACAAAGCACTTACACCACAGCATATCGCTCTTTCCTTATTATGCGCCATCTCCTTTATTTTTACGCCGGGAATTCTCTTTAAAACCTCTCTTGAGGCATCGAAATTACCCAAATGCCGTAATCTGCATGGGTCATGATAAGTAATAATCTCCTCGCTTCCGTTAACAAATTTCAAGTCTTTATCTTTTAAGAATTCCGAGATATGCATGACTTCAAATCCTGAATCGCCCGAAAATCGCCGATAGTCTCTATCAAAAGTTCTGAGACATTCTGCGCATGTAAAAACAACCGTTTTCGCTCCACTTTCCCTTATCACCGCTATATTCGCCTTCATCAACTCTTTGAATCTCTTCTCATCTCCAGCCCATAGTAAATCATGACCACAGCACTTCTCCTCTTTGCTCACCGCTGGAACAATCCCAGTAGAATTAAGTATCTTTACCGCACTCCTTGCTATTTCAAGCAACCTCAAATTTTTCCTGTCGCCATACACTCTATCGAGATATGCAAGACAACCCGAGAAATAGTAAACATCGCCCTTATCCGAAACTTTCAGTTCCTCACCGCTTCCTTCTCCTTCTCCCACGAGCCACTTCAGCCTATTGCTATCGCTATCACTGGCATCAGCACCTATTTCTTCAGTAGCTAATAGCCCGGCTTCAAAGAAGTGCGGCACGCTGTTTTTACTTAATGCTAAGCTTCTCACACCCTGGATAAAACTCAGGAAATCCACGCCGTAAGGACAAATCGCATTGCATATACCACACGTGGTGCACAACCAGATTTCCTCGCTTAACGCCAATTTCTCTGCGTCTTCCATCAATGCTCTGCCAGAAAGACGTCTTGGTGAGAAGCCCGGGTCTATTGCCGTTACAGGACATGAAGCGGTGCACTCTCCACATTCCGCGCATTTATTCACGCCCGTAGCATAAGTTAACCCCTCCATAAATCCAGATGCATCTATTTCCTCACGTTCTTCTTCAGGCTCCACTTTCACAGTCGGAAACGTTAAAAGACAGCTTCTACATTTGAAACATCTTTCCGTTTCATCAACCGCCGCAGCGTCTTCTGAGAACCCGATGTTTATCTCTTTGAAACTCTGTATCCGCTCTTCCATTCCGATTCTTTCCGATTCTCTTCTTCTTTTCTTGCTTAATATCCCTTTCTCTTCCTCAGCCTCTAACTCTTCCTTTATGTATTCCACCGCCTCAGGTCGCTCTTCAGGAATTTTTGGCGAAGTCCTGCCTTCTTTTAAATCCACAACCCTTAAGAACCTGTCAATAGATCCCGCAGCCTCGTTACCATCTGCGATGGCATCAACGGCAAATGCCGCACCACGAACGCAATCGCCACCTGCAAATATACCTTCCTCTGTGGTAATACCAAACTCATCTGCTTTTATCGCTCTCCCCTTTATTGTCTCAACCCCACTGCCCTCAAGAAATCGTAAATCTGATGCCTGACCTATCGCAGGTATCACCGTGTCCACATCTATCAAGAACTTTGAACCTTCGATGGGGACTGGACGCCTCCTCCCTGATTCATCCGGCGCTCCTAACTTCATCTGGATAAGTTCCATTTTCTCTACCCTGTCTGCGCCCAAAATCCGCGTTGGATTGGCTAAGAACATAAATTTCACGCCCTCTTCCTCTGCCTCCTTTATCTCTTCCTCCCTCGCTGGCATCTCTTCTCTCGACCTTCTATAAACAATCGTAACGTCAGAACCAGAACCCTGTCGAATCGCACATCTCGCAGCGTCTATCGCTACGTTTCCACCGCCTACGACTGCTATTTTCTTTCCTGCTACTTCCTCATGATTATTCCCAAGGTTAAAATCACGAAGGAAATCAACACCGTGCACTACACCATCCAAATCCTCACCCTCTATTTCAAGTTTCCTGCTTACGTGCGCACCAACGGCAATAAAAACTGCATCGTACTCATTGCGAATCTCTTCAAATTTATTCTCATCTATTTCCACCCCGGACTCTATCGCTATTCCCGTTCCCTTAACATCGTCAATTTCTCTTTTTAAAACTTTTTTTGGCAGTCTATAAGCAGGAATACCAGCAAAAAGCATTCCTCCTTCCACAGCCAATTTATCAAATACTTTTACTGAATATCCTCTCATCACCAACCGATACGCCGCTGTCAGTCCCGCCGGACCCGCACCAATAATAGCAATTTTTTTCGCTTTCGCTTCACTCCTCTCTACCAAAGGCTCCTCCTCTCTTCCCTTTTCCGATGCATGGTCGCCAACGAATCGTTTTAAGGGTGCGATAGCAACAGGCTCATCAAAAAACCCCCGCTTGCAATTATCCTCACAGGGATGATGACAGATTCGTCCAATAGAAGCAGGAAAAGGTATTTTCTCTTTTATTAGCAAATACGCTTCCTCATACCTGCCCTCTTCTATCAGTTTGAGGTACCCCTGAACGTCACAACCTGCTGGACAGGCAGAAATACATCTCGGCACTTCTCTATCTATGCCAAAACCTTCTTCGGAATGTAAATATTCCTTGAACCGGGCATAACGTTCGAGCATAAGCATAATTGACCTCACACTTTAAAGTTCAACCAAATCAAAATAAAAAAGAAAAAAGGGGAGAGAAAAAAAGTATTTCTCAAGTTTTTACTCCATCACTTTCTTAAGTGGTGCAATTATCCTGGGATACCCAACAGCCATCATGTGGCATCCAGCCGCCGGTGTTCCTTTTAGATGCTCCAGAAAACCCGTAAAGAATTCTACGTTGATCCTGTCCACCTCTTCCTTCTTCTTCTCCTTATCCTTTATCTGCTTCGACGCCTTCATGTTCTCTAAATAATCCGGTGGAACATCCACACCAGCCACATATTTATCGAAGAAATCTGCCTGTCCAAAAGTCCTCGCCGGAAATATCCCAACCAGAATCGGAACGTCCACCTTCCCCAGCTCTTTAAAGAACTTATCCAGAACCTCTGGGTAGTAAACGACCTGTGTTTGTATGTATTCCGCGCCAACCTTGATTTTTCTCTTTACCTTGGCAACTTCAGCCTGCAAATACGCCGCTCCGGGTGCCGCTGCACCTCCCACATGTAGTTTCGGCGGGTTATGTATTTCATTGCCTCCGAGGTCCTTGCCCTCGTCCACCACTTTCCTTATCATGGCAATAAGCGTGGTTGAGTCCAGATCGAATACAGGCTTCGCATCCGGTGTATCACCAAGCGATACGTGGTCGCCTGCTAACGCTAAGATATTCTTTAATCCCAGTACGCCGGCACCAAGCACATCGGATAGAAGCGCCATACGATTTCTGTCCGCACACCTGAGCTGGTATACGCACTCCATACCCGTTTCTTTTTGGATTTGATACGACGCCGCCAGGCTACTAACGTAAGCGAAACTCTGTGGATTGTCCGTCACGTTACAGGCTGTCACCAAACCCACCAGCTCTTTTGCCATTTCAATCGGCTCATTCACGTCGCCCGCTTTTTCCGGCTCTAACTCACCTGTGAAGACATATTCCCCTTCCTTTAATTCTTTCATCAACTGGCTATAAACTTCGTCACCCATTTTTTTTCATCACACTCCTTTTTTATTCCTCAAGCTTTGGTTTCGGACCGAATTTATAAGTCAGCATCCCCATGCCAGCCCCAATCATATCCATCCCAACGGGCTCTTCTATCTCGAACAGCCGTGGTCTCTTCGCTTTACCCCATTCGTGTGGGTCTCGCATTTCTATGAATTTATCGAGTTCGCCAAGTTTCTCCATTCGCTTATAGATCTTAACCCATGCGCAGTCCTTTTCCTCGTCTATTTCGCATTTGTCATCAACTCGCACTCCTCCACAAGGACCGTTCATCAATCCCTTTCCGCACGATGTCAACGGACAGATGCCCGCAGTTTTGCCTAATTCACACATTCCACATGACTGACAGGTCTCCTTGAACTTTTTAGGACCACCACCTACAAGCCCTAATGCATCGTTTGCAGGAATTATGGGCTTCGTAATACCCATTTTTTCGTCTGTATATTCGGTCACTACTTGCACACCATCGCCGCAACTCATCAGTAAAAGTGCATCGCGATTCTCAAGCTCCTTTCGGTTCTTTTCCAGCCACACCCCGCTCTTCTCAATATCACAGGCTTGAAAACTGAAAGGCAGAACGATTAGGAGGACATCCTTTCCTTCTTTCGTAAGTTTCTCAGCCATATCATTCACCGCTTTTTTGTCACCGGTATGATAGAACGTAGCGCATCCCCCGCAGCCCATTACTACTACTTTCTGTTTTCCATCGAGGTAACCCAGAATCTCTTCCATAGGCTTTTGCTCTTGTGCAATCATATCATTTTATACCTCCGTTAATATGTGTCAAAGTAGTAATATATAAATTTTTCTATTTTTCGTTTAAATTCAAATAAAAAGGTTTAACAAGGTTAAGGGTATATAAATAAGAACCATGACGTTACCTCTGCCTGATGTGCAAGCGAACAGTCCGGACATAAAAATAAACCTGACGAGGGTGGGTGTAAAAAATGTGAAGAAATTGGTGGAGGTAGCGAGAGCTGGCGGAAAAAGACCTGTAATTCTTATATCGGATTTCCACATCTTCGTGGACCTCCCAAGTGATATAAAAGGAGCAAATCTTTCAAGAAATTTCGAGGCAATGTATGAAGTGCTGGAAGAAGCGGTTAGCACGCCGATATACGAGGTGGAGGAGTTGTGCAGTGAAGTAGCAAAGCGGTTACTCTTTCTCCACGAATACGCTTCTACCGCTGAAGTAGGAATGAAAAGCGAGTATATGTTAAAAAGGAAAACGCCTATAATGAAGATTTCCTGTCAAGAGCCTGCAACTATCTTCGCTGAGGCGAAAGCTTTTCGTAACTCCTCGAATGACAAAAAAAGCGGCGTGCGAATTAAAAAAATAATAGGCGCAGAGATTGTAGGAATGACCACATGTCCTTGCGCACAGGAGCTAATGAGGGATAAAGTAGCAGAAGAACTGACGAGGATGGGAATAGCCAAAAAGGAAATGAACGCTTTTTTGAATACCATACCTCTGGCAACACATAATCAAAGAGGTAGAGGTATAATATCCATAGAGGTAGAAGATGATGTTAAAGTCCCTATGGAGAAGATAATAAATGTAATAGAGAAATCAATGAGTACTAAAACGTATGAAATCTTGAAGCGCCCGGATGAGGCGGAACTTGTGGAAATTGCACATAAAAAGCCCATGTTTGTTGAAGATTGCGTTCGCGAGATGGCGAAGCGAGTGGTAGAAACTTTTAATGACCTCCCTGACGATTCTATCATTACTATAAAGCAGATAAACGAGGAGAGTATCCATCAGCACGATGCCGTTGCAGAGCGAGTTGCTTCTATCGGCGACCTGCGAAGGGAGTTAAAAGAAGGAAATGCGGAGTTGAAAGCCGGGGTGGCCTAGTTGGTTAGGGCGCCAGACTCATAATCTGGAAGTCGCGGGTCCGAACCCCGCCCCCGGCATGGGCTTCTTATGTCTAAGTAACCCTACAAAAAATTCTGTATCGAAATATTCCAAAGGGTGCATTACTGTGGAGGTACCCAAGCGGAATGTGGGTAAGGCAACACTGGGAAACATGCGTAATGCACCCATTTGGAATTTATAAATCAACTGAAGATTGAGCAGTTACTTCTTATCGTATATACGTCGCAGTCACAAGATTATCTTCAGTTTCTTTTTCCTTTTCCTTCGCCCCTACCATTGCTGCCACGGTTTCGAGAAAGATTTTCTCAATGAGGCATACCCCGTCTTCACTCATTTTCTCTTCACTCCTCACCAACTTTCCATCTGGATTGTAGACTTTTATCGTTCCGTCCTCTGGTTTTGTCACTACCTTATATATTTTCCCGCTCGGCATTCGCCAAGCCCAAATTTTTTCTTTTTCTTCTTCCATTTTTATTCTCACCGCCTCTTACCAAAAAATAAAAAAGAAAAGAGGCATGATGCCTCTTCACTCTTCTTCAGAGCTTGCAATTTCAATTTCCTCTTTCTTCCTCTTGCCTTCGCTGCTGCCCACCTTCAATTTAAATTTCGCAATCATCTCTGCTGCTTGCTCAGAAATTTCCGAAAGTTTCTGGATACCACCGCTGAGCTGTTCTGCGGCTGCCGTTTGCTGTTCTACGGCAGAAGAGCTTTCTTCTGATGAGGATGCCGCCTCTTCTGCTGAACTTGCAATCTCGTCCACGCCCTTCGATACTTTTCCTATGCTTTCCGCACCTTTTCTTGCACCCTCTGTAATTTGCTCCATCCTGTTCTTGATGTCGTCAATCATGCCTGCGGTTTTTTCTACACTCGCTACTGCTTTTTCGAGGTCTTCACGACCTACCTCGGCACGCTGTGTGACCGCATCTGTGGCATTCACGACTTTTTCCATCTCCTCTTGCAAGCTCTTTATCATTGTATCTATCTCTGAGGTGGACTTCTTCGAGTTCTCCGCAAGTTTTCGCACTTCTTCGGCAACGACAGCAAATCCTCGCCCGTGTTCGCCGGCACGTGCTGCTTCTATTGCGGCATTCAAAGCTAACAGATTCGTTTGCTCTGCGATGCCCTCTATCACCTCGGTAGTCTTTCCTACTTGCTCTAACGAACCGCTCAGGTTTTTTATTATAGCTACGGTGTCACTGATAGCATCCTGTATTTCCTTCATTCCTTCTGACGATTTCTTAGCCAGTTCATTCATCTCTTTTGCGCTTTCCGCACTCTCCACGGCGAACTTATTTGACTCCTCTGCATTAGACTGCACCTGCTGTAACACTGCGTTTGTCTCCTTAACCTCCTTTGCCGCTTCGTTAACGGTGCTCGAAGTTTCTTGAGAGCCCTTTGATATTTGCTGCGATGCAGAAGAAATCTGCTGCATACCGGAATTCACCTGCCCGACAGAAGTAGCAGATTCTTTGCCTATTGATGCGACGTTCTGCACTGTGCCTTGCAGCTCTGCGATCAAATCCGATAAATTCGCGGTAGCCTGGTTGAGGTTGTCCCGTATCACATTGAAATCCCCAGGTGTCTCGGCGGTGAAATCCGCAGTCAGGTCCCCTGCTGCCATGTTCTGTGCTACTTTGGTGATGTCATTGATAATAGTTTGTAGGGTCTCTCCGAATTTATTTAAGGTCTCAGCCAGTTCCATGAACTCACCCTTTGCTTCGATTTTTATCCGCTCTGAAAGATTTCCTTCGGCAAATGCGTCACACATTCGCGTGACCTCCCGGATCGGTCCTACCACGGCATCTATGACGTCGTTGATACCCTTGATGACATTCCTGAAGCCACCGATCTTGTAATTGTCCGGGTTCCCTCTTGCGTCAAGCTTGCCAGCGACAGCAGCCTCCACGAGGCGCCCCACATCCGCAACAGCTAGATTCTCTTCGGAAATGTCCACGACGTATTCCAAACCGCCCACGACGTTACCTGTGGCGTCCTTGATTGGTGCACCAGTGTAGCGGATCGGAAGCTCACCTGATGGCAACTTGGCTATCGTGTCGCTGGTGAAGATGCCGTTCTCCTGTATTGCCTTTGCCACCTGGCAGTCAGGGGTGTTGCAATGGGGTGTGTTGAACAGATTGAAGCACTTCTGACCCACACAGGCCTCTGGTGTCCTGCCCACAGCCGTGGCTCCGGCAGGGTTCATGAACCGGATGGTCATGTCCTTGTCCACCACTACCACTGGTGTGGGGATGTTGTTGAGGTAATCTACCTTCTCTCTGGCGTCGTCCATTGCTTTCTTGCTCTCTGTGATGTCTGCCACATATTCCAACGCGCCGGCTATGTTCCCGTCTCTGTCCTTGATAGGCGTGGCGGTATATTGGATGGGTATATTGAGACCGCTCGGGTCCGCCACCGTCTCTCCGGTGACTGTCTCGTCGCGCTGCATCGCCTGGGCGCAACGGCACTCGGGCGTCTGACAGTGTGGCGTCTTGAACAGGTCGTAGCACTTCTTGCCTTCGCACTGCTCCGGCGTCAGCCCCACCAGCTTCGCGCCAACCGTGTTCATGTAGGTGACTGTGAAGTCCTTGTCTATGGTCATGACCGGCGTGGGGATGTTGGTGAGGTTGCTTATCTGGGCACCTACACGGTCGATCATCACGTTCAGGTTGTTCTTGATCTCGTCGAAGTCGCCCTTGTACTCTTCGGTGATCTTCTCCGGGATGTCACCCTTTGAAATTAGGTCCACGTATTCCGCTGCTACGTTCAGCGGACCTATAACGCTATCAAGCGTGCTGTTTACACCTGTGACGAACTTTGCGAAATCTCCTTCAAACTTCTCCGGGTCTCCCCTGACTTCCAGTTTACCTTCTGTTGCCGCCTTGTTAAGAACATCTAACTCACCTCCGAATTTTTGGATAGCACCAGCTACCTTGCTAAACGCAGTAGTCAACGTGCCTAACTCGTCCTTGCTCTCTGATATTGTGACCTCGTGGGACAGGTTGCCCTTCGCGAGCTCTTCCGCATCGTCCACCAGTTGGTTAATTGGCTTGGTGATTTCCCTAGTAACGAACAAGGCAATTCCTACGCCGGATGCGATCGCAGCGATAATAAATGCTATTATATACATAGTGGCGGTTGCCGCTGCCTTTGCTGCTTGCGCTTCTGCACTCTCGAATAGCGCGACAGAAGCCGCACCCATATCACGTCCTGATTGCACCAATGGACCGTCAGTAGCTATGAGCGCATTAACGTCCGCTGTCGTGCTCACGAGGGCAGAGAAATCCTTCTGATACGTATCTGCTGCGGTCTTGATTGCACTTTTTTCCGCTCCCGTAATCGCAGAAGCCGCATCGACATCTGCCTTCAAGCTGCTTATTCCATCTGATACCTGTGTAACGTATTGGTCGTCCCCACGCATTACGTAGTTTTCTTCCGCTCGCCTGATACTTAGCAACTGGATTATCAGTGCATCTTTGGTCTCATGGTCGGCTGAACTGGCTTTTATCGCATTCTCTATGTCCCTACCATCCTGTTCGCAAGTTGCCAGAATTTCGTTTTTGGCGTTTGTAAGTCTCTGAAGCTCAGCAAAGGCGCTCTCATACTTCGGAATTGTAATCGTGATTTTGTCGAATGTTGTTTTATCTGATGCTGCTGCAATTTTTAATCCAGCAAGGTGTTCAGCTACCTTGTCAATGCTGCTCTGGTCTTCCCTCATTATATAGTTCTTTTCCTGTCGCCGAACCTCTAGAATACTCGCATGTGCCTCAGCCGCTTTTTCCATCATCTCGTTTTGCGCTTGCATGCTGCCTATTTGCATAAATGCGATTATTCCCAGCGCTGTCGTCAATATCACCATGACGCCAAAGCTCGCAAACAGTTTCTGTCCTATTTTCACATCTCCTATTTTCATGTTTTTCCCTTTCACCTCCTTTTTGGTTTTTTATACTTTACGGCAGACCGTTCAAAGACAGGGCATCGAGTGTTTTGATTATTTCCAGCACTAACTCCCTATGATGTGTCAGCTATGTAGTAACGTCTTTAAATGGAATGAAAATCACTTGTGAAAATAAGTATAAATGAAAGAAACCGAAGAAGTAAAGGTGATTCTGGCAGGAAGGAGTGAAAACACAAGGCGGAATTACATATCAGGATTAAAAAGGTATTGCGAATTCAGAAACTTACAACCCAATGAATTGATAGATGAGATAGAGGAAAACGTGAATAAATCCCCAAGGGAACGAGAAAGAGCTGAGAGGGAAGTAAAAAAGTTCTATGATTGGCTGAGGAAGGAGAAGAAATTATCCGCAGGCACTGTTCACGTTTGTATTACGGCAGTTAGAGCATTCTACAGAGACAATGGCTTCCCTTTAGGACCACTCAGACTTCCTACGTCAAGAGTAAAAAAGGAAAACATAAGGCGAGTACTCAAGGCTGAGGATGTCAAAAAGATGGTCAATTACTGTAAGAATTCGAGAGACAGAGCGATAGTACTGATGATGTTCCAGGGGGGATTTGATACCCAGACATTACTGAGCCTTGATTATGGAGATGCGAAAGAAGGATTAAAGAAAGGAGAAGAGCCTTTGGTGATTCACGTTGTTCGCCAGAAGGAAGGGGTTGATTACAAGACATGTATAGGACATGATGCGATTGAAGCTCTGAAGCTATACCTTCACGAAAGAGAAATGGGGACGAGATATATTCCCGCGGAGAAGCTGAAGCCGGATTCTCCACTATTTATCAGCGAAAGGGTTTTTGACATGAGAAAGCGTAAAAGATTGACTAATATAGGTGTGGGGATTGTATTTAAGAACCTGGCGAGAAGAGCTGGCGTGGTTGACGTGGAAGATTTGAAAAGGAGCGATATAAATATTGCCGGAGCACATGCCTTGCGAAAAAGCTTTTCCACTATCTGTCGGAATTCTGGTGTCCCTCCAGACCTTGTTGAGTACATGATAGGGCACAGGCTGAAATTTGACGGTGCATATTACGGACCATCCGATGAGAAACTGAAAGAGGAGTACAGGAAAGCAGAACCATTCCTGAGCATAGGCGGGATGAGTGTAAAAATCGGGGATGGATATGTTGTTCCGAAAGTGGAAATGCTCAAAGAAGTTGCAGAGATATTAGGAATCAAACTTGATACACATAATCTTAGTAAGGAAAGTGGAGAGTTGCTAAAAGACCTCAAAGATTGTATTAGAGATGAAATCGATACGAGATGTGAAAGGTGGAGGATACAGGTGCTGGGAGAAGAAGGACTAAATATGAATTCGGTTTACAAATGCCAAAACTGTGGGATGGACCTGAAGAAAAACTGGAAAATATGCCCTAAATGCGGAAAGGAAGTAGGATTTACAACGTGTGATAACTGCGGAGAAACACTATCCCGCGATTGGGAATACTGCCCGAAATGTGGTAAAAAACTCTGAATTTCCGATTCAGGATATCGAAAGTCTTTCCTTGTGTCGCATGAGTGAAATAACAATATTTTTTCAAATATATTCAATAAAAATTGCAAATAGTTGATAAAAAATTTTGTAACTGCGAAAGTTTTTTAAGTAAAACTCTTAAATTAATGGAACATGGCAGAAGTAGAAAAAGATAAGGGAATTGGTGTTGATAAACCTGACACCATAGGCGATGTGGAGAAGTTCAAGGGATACCATAGGGAGTTAAATCTTTATAGAATACACTTTTTATCATTCGTCTCCAAAAATCTCTCAGAATGTCCATGTTCAAGATAATAGGCATTTAGTATTTATTGGGATTTGGATTTTACAGCTAAACATTTACCAATTTTGGTTTCTTACTCGGAAGTGGATTTGTAGAACAGAAGGTTTTTTTATCTTTGCAAATGTAACGTGATAAAATTATGGAAAGAATGATTATTTTTGAATATGAAATCAAAAAGCCTCTGGTTCCTCGGGCGGAAGGAAGTAGGATTTAGAGAAGAAGAAGTAAATATCTCAAGAGGAGATGAAATCTTAGTAGAGACTCTTTATTCAGGAATAAGTCATGGAACCGAGCGTTTGATATATCGAGGAGAGGTTGCAGAGGGTCTTCAACTCGACTCTTCAGTAAAGACAATTAAAGGGCGATTCCCTTTTCCCGTGAAATATGGCTATTCTAACGTTGGTAAAGTTGTAGAGACAGGCGAAAAAGTTTCCGCGCTTCAAAAGGGCGATGTTATTTTCGCTTTTAACCCGCATGAAACAAATTATATGATTTCGGAGAAAGAAGCGGTAAAACTACCTGTTGAGATTACACCTTTACACGGCGTCTTTATAGCGAGCCTAGAGACGGCGATTAATGTGGTTCTGGATTCTGGTATAAAACTTGGTGAGTCGGTGGTTATCTTCGGTCAGGGAACCGTCGGGCTATTTATAATGCAATTAGTGCGGAAATCAGGAGCGGATAAGATTTTTACCGTGGACAAGATAGAAAAAAGAAGGGATACTTCCCTTATGTTTGGTGCTGATTTCTCTTTCGACCCAGATAGTGATAATCTATCAGCGGTAATTATGGAACTTACGGATGGTATTGGAGCAGATGTGGTAATAGAAGCGAGTGGTTCACCCTCGGCTCTAAATAATGCGATAAAATTGGCGGCTTTTCAAGGTCAGGTAGTAGTTGTTTCGTGGTATGGAACAAAACCTGTAACGCTTAATTTAGGTGCGGAGTTTCATAGAAAAAGGATAAAGATAAAGAGTTCACAGGTTTCCTTCGTTGACCCTGCCTTGACACCGAGATGGAGTATCAAGCGAAGGATGGCTCTCGCACTAAAGCTTTTACCCATGCTCAACCTGGATGAATTGGTATCTTTATCTCGTATATATCCCTTTGAAGAAGCCGAAGAGGCTTTTGAGATGCTGGATAAAAAACCAGAAGAAGCGTTACAGGTGATCTTTAGCTATGTATAAGATAGGAATAGAGGATGAGTTCGAGGCTATCCATTTTTTAAAGGGTGAGTTCGGACCGGAAACACGTTTGCATGGGCATAGATACCGCGTGCAGGTTACCATAGAGGGCGAAGAATTGGATGAATCAGGAACACTTTATGATATTTCCAGGCTTAAAGACGGATTAAAGGCGATATTAAGCGGGCTTCATTATCATAATTTGAATGAGATAGAGGGACTTAAAGAAGTTAACCCTACTGTGGAAAATGTTTGTAGATACATCTATGAGAAATTAGCGCCTGCACTTGTATCTAAGGGGAATGGACAGATCAAAGGATTAGAAGTCACGGTTTGGGAATCCGCTACTGCTTTTGCTTCTTATCGTGAATAAACTTTTTGCTTCGCAAAAAGTTTACCAAAAATGCTCCGCTATTTTGCTTTGCTTCTCCATGTTTTTAGCACCTTCGTCAAGCCTTGATATAAAGGATTGCTCAGTTTTCCTTCAAATGTAATTTCTTTTTTCTGTATTTTTCTTCTCAATTCTTCCTCACCTGAAGATTCCGCTAAAATAAAAGCGTTTCCGATTTCCGGTGCGAAATGAGCATCGCTTCCCGCGGTAATCGCTAAATTGTGGTTCATTGCAAATTCCACTGCTTTCTTATTGTATTTTTGAAAAACGCATCTCGAATTAAATCCCTCTATACAATCTATGAATTTCGCATCTTCTTCTACGGGATGAAATGAGGAATGCCTTAGTTCATCGAAAGGATGTGGTATTACGACGATGCCGTTCTGTTCTTTAATCTCCGAGACAACACCTGAAACATCCTTTGATTTAATTTCTTCTTCGAGGAAAAGACCGAGTATCTCTCCTCTTTCTGTCGAGATTTCAGAACCGACAATCACCTTAAAATCTTCTTTTTCGTATTTCTTTGCTTTTAATCCTCCTTTAATCGCGTTGTGGTCGGTAATTGCGATTCCGTCTAAGCCTCTTTTTATTGCAGTTTTTATAATTTTCGCTGGCTCAAGAACGCCATCGGATGAGTATTTCGAGTGGCTGTGCAGGTCGTATTTCATTTACTCTTATTTATGAAACTGATATCATGGTATTCTTATATACTTTAACCCTTACTCTGGGCATGCAAGTTATTAGACTTCCCTTTCCCTTTATCAAGGATATAATTTTAGTCAGACTTAGAAGAAGAATCCAACTTTGCCTGAACTTCTTCTTTTAGCTCTTCCTCGCTCTTCCCCTCGGTATCTATGCCCATATACGCAGCCACTTCTTTTATGTTTACATCCCCTGTCTTTGTCTTCGCTTTTGCCTTCGCTCTCGGTATCTCTTCTTCACTGCTTGTCACGGATTTTTCAAATTTTTTGTAGTCCAGTTCCGCTTCTCGTCTCGCTTTTTTGAACTCCCCCATTGCCTGCCCAAAAGACCTGGCGAGTTGTGGCACCTTAGCTGCGCCGAACAGCAGAACGATTATCAATACGATTATCCCAATCTCCATTGGTCCTGGCATCATCGTTTTTTTTCTCCTATTTATAAGTTAGGGTGAGGGTATATAAATATATGTTCTTGTCATATGTTCTATCCATATGACTATATGACATCGAAAAAACCATGAAATGTCTATCTACGCCTACGACTGATATACCTTGTTATTAACAAACCAAGCTCAAACATAGCTATTGACACCACTGCCATCAACATCGAAATACCCGTAGGGTCGGCGATGACAAAAAAAGCGATTCCTATTATCAGTCCGTATATTATTAACCTCTTATCTCTAAGCCATGAATAAGTGACGAGCTTCATCTTCACCGCTAAAGTCATTATTAAGGGGATTTGAAAAATCAGCCCGAATCCCACGACAGTGTAAAGGATGAGAGAGAAAATCCTTTTTGACGAAAGCGCAACCTTCGCTATCTCTCCGGAGTAAGCGATGATGTAATTGAAGACCAGAGGAAGGACAAAGAAATAAGCGAAGAAAACGCCGACGCCATAACAACAGAGCGAGGGTATAACAACCAGCAGGAAAAATTTTCTCTCCGAGGGATATAAACCGGGTCGCATAAATGCAAAAGCTTCATATAATAACAATGGTATCGTAACAGAAAGAGCGCATAAAAAGGAGAACAAAAACATCACGCTTATCCATTCCATTGGACTATAGATGTATATAGTAGGCACATCCTCGGGGAGTAGATTGGCGAATAAGGAATGAAGAGAAATGTTTTCCGGGAAGGCGATTAGAGTAGCAAAGACTGTTACTGTAACAATACCAAAAGGGATTAAAACAACTATGAGTCTTCTCCGTAGTTCAGAGAGATGCTCCATCAGTGGGATCGCTTCATCTCCTACCGGTCCACTTATTATATCATTTTCGTCATTTCTCCTCATTTTTTCTTTAGCTTTTACCCCTCTTTATTTATAGTCATAGGAGCAATTGAAGATGGCGAGTATTAGTGAGGAATTTGGGTATATATTGGTAGCGATAAAGAAAAAAATCATGCTCATTTTGGGCATTGTCATTATTGGTATGGTCGTATCTTTTTCATTATTAGTAGACCCTTTGCTGCTGAGGATGAAACAAGACCTCCTCCCCGTAGGTGCAACCCTCATCTATATTTCACCTGTGGAGGTGATAATGCTGAAATTAAAGATAGCTCTGCTTACAGGTATAATACTCGCCACTCCCGTTGTATGCCATTATGTGTATAAGACATTGAAAGTGAGATTTGGGATAAAGAATCCAATGAAAAGGACACATATAATCGTCTTGCTGAGTGCTGCCATTTCTTTGTTTATAGCAGGGATATGTTATGCTTACTTCCTTATGTTGCCGCTCGTTCTACGTTATCTCCACTATATGTCATCAGCAGCGGGAGTTGCTGCCACGTACTCCATCCAAGAATTTATATTCTTCGTCATCATATTAACGCTCATACTTGGAATATCGTTTGAACTTCCCGTCGTTCTCGTCTTTGCTGTTCACTCCAGACTCGTTCAGGTAGATACCTTAAAGGAATATAGGCGATACATATACGTGGCAATGTTCGCACTCGCTGCGATTTTTACACCGCCTGATGTCGTGAGTCAGCTCATAGTCGCTTTTCCTTTGATATTTTTCTATGAGATAGGTATAATAGTTGCGAGCGTTATCTCTAAGAGGTGTTCTGTTCCACTTCGAACTTTATAGTTTGGGCATATTAACTTCGTTTAAAGTATTCGACTATCGCCGCTTTGAGGAGACAAAAAATCCTTAAATTCCTCTTCGCCGCAGGCCACTCCATCTGCACCTTCTCGTTGATAACCGAGTTGAGTATCGTATCGAGTTCGGGTTTCAATTGCATCAATCTTTCGTGCTGGACAGATGCGTCATTTAACGCCTTTATTTTGTCTATCGCTGATGTGAGTTCAATTGCGAGCTTTATCCGCTCTTCCGTTGCCTTGAATGAATCATAGTCAATCAAACCGTATTCTGCCTTCAGTCTGTTCAATTTCAGCCCTGCTTGATAAGTGCAATCTACGATTTCGTCCCTCGTCATCCATTCTGTCTCGTAATTCAGGGCGTATTTCCAACTCGGCGATAGCATTGCTTCTCGATATTCCGCGAGAGTTTTGAAAAGAATCTTGTAGCCGAACTTTTCGGGATTCTCGTATGCGATGCAGCCGGGGTCGAGAAAAGGGGAATACGCCAAGATAAAAGGGACAAACCTCGTGCCAAATTTAGCCATCAGATACCCGCACCAATCAACGGTCTCCATCACAGATTCGGGGGTCTGAAAAGGAAGCCCAATCATGAAGAACGCATCAAATCTATTGCACCCTGAATCCAACGCCCACCTTATGTTCTTTTCAATCTCTGAATTTTTATACCGCTTTCCCTCTGCCGCTCTTATCCTCTCGTCATGGCTATCGGGGGATATTTCAAAGTTGAAGTTATCAACAGATTCAGCCACGAACTCAAAATAATCCTCTGGAGCAGGTTTGAACAACTCAAATACGAGATGGTTTTTGAATGCCGTTTTTTTCAAGCCTTCCAAGACCGCGTAAGCGTATTCTTCGCCGGGTTGGAGCAGGTCACCTATAACGAATATGGGCGCTTTCGTATATTTCGTGATTTTTACGATGTCCTCGGCGATTAATTCTGGGCTACGAAAAGCAGGTTTCTTCCGATTGCAGTAATTAGCAAGTGCATTCCTGGAGCCTCCGCAGAATATACAATTATGGATACAGCCACGACAGGTTATCACCGGCGTGATTGGGTAGTCCAGCCATTGAGAAGACCAGCCTTTCCAGGGGCTAAGACTTCGGACGTCACGGTATTTCAAAGCAGATTTGAAGACATAGACGAAATTATTTAAAAATTCGTTCACCTCGGTTGGAACGTGAGTGAAAGGATTTATATGAACCTCGCCGCCACTATCCTTCCAAACAAGGTTTGGGATATTATGGGGTTGTTGATGCTGGATAATCGCTTTCATGAGACGTAGAAGCGGCACTTCGGCAGAATCCCCTCTTAAGATAAAATCCACCTCCGGATAGTGAATCAGCTCCTCGTAGAAGTAAGTTGCGGAAAATCCACCGAAGATGACGGGAACGTCCGGGTGATATCGCTTGCATATCGTCGCTACTTCGAAGCTTCCCTGCGCATGAGGCAACCAGTGGAGGTCAATTCCAAAAGCCTTTGTTTTAAGCCTTCGTATCATTTTTTCTGCATCAAAACTATCGCTGCTGAGCATTCTCACCGCTAAATTGACTATCCTTACTCCTATCCCATTTCTCTCCAGATGTTCCACGATAGAGAAAAATCCTACTGGATACATCTCGAATAAGGGAGTTGAGGGGACTCCATCTGCAATCGGACCGTACATTATAGGATGCTTTCGAAAATCATACACCGTTGGTGCATGGAGTAAGACTAAATGTGGGTTGGCAATGCTCATTTTCACATCAATATTCTATACCTTTTAACTTTAAAGTTGTGGTATTATTTTATCTCGTGAAATTTCGTGGTTTTTCTATCTCCGCTATACAAATTGTGGTGGCACCATGAAAAATATCGAAAAATTTATATATGTTATAAAAATAGGGAAGTTATAGAAAGTTATTGTGAAAAGAAAGAATAGGTATGGGTGAGACAAATGGAAGAAGCGAAAGAGGGATTTGAGCCAAAAATAATCGGATTTACCTGTAATTGGTGTACGTATGCCGGAGCAGACCTTGCAGGGACGTCTCGAAAGAAATACCCACCGAACATTCGGATAATAAGGCTTATGTGCTCAGGGAGGTTAGATCCGATGTTTGTGCTCAAAGTGTTATTAAATGGTGCGGATGGTGTTTTCATTGGGGGCTGTCATCCCGGGGAGTGTCATTATATAAAAGGGAACTTCTATGCCAGACGCAGGATAGCGGCATTGAGGACTATCCTGAAGCAGTTCGGGCTGGATGACCGGGTTAGATCAGAGTGGATCAGCGCATCCGAGGGTGATAAGTTTGCGAGAGTGATGAAGGAGATGGCGGAGGACATAAAGAAATTGGGACCTAATCCTATGAGGGACAAGATACTATGAAAGGAACAGAACTAAAACAAGAGGATTTGGAAGGGTTATTTAAGGGATTGCTCGATAAGAAAGCAGTGGATTGTCTGGTATTGCCGCATAAAGTGGGTAACAACGTGGCATACATGCTGGTAAAGGACGGGGATAAGATAGAATCGCCAGCAGCGTCGGCTATTTTCGCACCTTCGTTCGGAGTAAACGCAGCAAATATCGTGAAGGGATGGACGATACCGGAGAGAGTAGGAATTGTGGCGAAACCCTGTGAGATACGGGCAGCAATAGAGTTGATAAAACTAAAGCAGATGGACAAGGAGAGTGTGCTTCTGATAAGTGCGGATTGTTCGGGTGCCTTCACGAATCAGGATTATGCAGACCACGCAGGGGAGATAGGTGACTGGGTGGACAGTGCGAAGATAAATGAACTGAAAGGTAAAGGGATTGCGATACGAGAAGCCTGTGCAATCTGTGAGAATCGGCTTGCAGACGTTGGAGATATAATTATTGAACGTGTGGACGGAGGAAAGGTGCTGGTTGCGGGAATAACGGACATGGGCGATGAGGCATTGTCAAGCACGGAACTGTCGCTGGAAGATAAGGACGTGGAAAGACAGGCTGAGAAAGAGAAGATAGCTGCGGATGCGAAGAAGGAGAAAGAGGAACTGCCAAAAATGAGCAGCGTGGAAGAGTTAGAAGAGTTCCTGAGGGACTGTATAGCGTGCAAGAACTGCCGTGATATGTGTCCGGTATGTTATTGCAAGGAATGTTTCTTTGAACAACCTCTGGGGAAACCCGTCGGTGGGGATTTATTGAACTTAGCAGAGCTGCGGAGTGCGATAGGTGTGCCAACAAATCAACTGTTATACCATCTCACGAGGATTTATCATGTCTGCACGACGTGTGTTGGATGTGGAGCCTGTGAAGACGCATGTCCGAAGGACATACCACTGACGAGGCTATATCCGCTGATTGCGAAAAAGGTGCAGGAAATATTCGAGTATGTGCCAGGAGAGGATGCTGAAGAGCCGCTACCGTTTATTACATACGAAGAAGAAGAGCTGGAAGACAAATTAAGATAAAATGATAAAGACATGGGAACTGGACGCGAACTTCAGGAATGAGATAATGAACGAGCCCGGGGGCGAGCATCTTTCGGCGTGTTTCCAGTGCAGCACGTGCACGATAGGATGCCCGATTGCGGAAATCGTGCCGAGTTACAATCCGAGAAAAATCATCCAGATGAGCCTGCTGGGTATGCGAGAGGATGTTCTGTCAAATCCAGATTTATGGATTTGTGCTATCTGTCAGACGTGCACGGCGCGATGCCCACAAGACGTGCGGATTAGCGATTTGCTGGCTGCGATAAGGCGAATAGCAGAGAAAGAGGAGGAAGCGGGCAAGTTGAAGGTAGATAGCGTTAGACCACTATTTGAAAAGGCTTTTCTGCATCAATTAGAGAAGTACGGTCGGCTCTTTGATATGGGACTTGCAATGGAATATTACAAGGGAAAAGAAGGAGGGTCGTTCATTAAAGGGCAATTAGCAATGATGAAGGATTTCAAGGATTTCGGAATGCGGATGTTCAAGAAAGGGAAAATGGGACCGAAGGCAATGTTCCCGGAGAAAGTGAAGAAAAAGGAAGAGATAGAGAAGATTTTCGAGAAGGTGGGAGAGAAGGAGAAATGAGCGAAAAGAAACTTGCATACTACCCGGGATGTCCATCAGCAACGACGGCGATAGAGCAGGATATGTCAACAAAAGCAGTGTTTGAGAAATTGGGGATTGAACTGTCGGAGATGGAGGACTGGAACTGCTGCGGAGCGGCGGAAGCAGAGGACCCGATATTAGTTTATGCATTAAATGCGAGGAATCTTGCTATTGCCGAAAAGGACGGGCTGGATATTGTAACACCATGCAGTATATGTTATTATAATTTAGCGAGGACAGACAAGGCGTTGAGGGAAGATGAGGGCTTACGTGCGGAGATGAAGGATATTGATAGTTCGCTTGAGTACAAAGGGACAATAAAGCCGAAACATATACTGGACGTCCTCGTAAATGAGATAGGCATGGATGAATTGTCAGGTAAGGTAGAGAAGAAAGTAAACGTGAAGGTAGCACCGTATTATGGTTGTTATATAGGGAGACCAAGTGAGACGGCTTTTGATGACCCTGACGATCCGGATTTGATGGACAGGTTGATAGAGTTGATAGGAGGAGAAAACGTTCAGTTCAGTAGCATGAAGACGAAGTGCTGTGGAGGACCGCTGATGATGACGAGAGAGGATATAGCATTTGAGATGGCGAGGAAGGTACTGGAGTCGGCGAAGAACGCTGGTGCGGACTGTATTGCACTTGCATGTCCACTGTGCGGCATGATGCTGGATGCGAAGCAGCCCGATATAGAAAAGAAGTTAGACATCAAGGTAGAAATGCCGGTAGTTTATATATCGCAGTTGTTGGGTCTCGCGCTTGGGATAGCGCCAGGTAAACTCGGTCTTAATAAAAATGTCGTATCCACGAAAGAAATTCTTGGGAAGGTGATATAAATGGGAATAGCGATTATTGGAGGAGGCGTTGCAGGGATAACAGCAGCTCTTGACCTCGCGGATTCCGGGTTCAAAGTATATTTAATAGAGAAGAATGCGGAACTCGGCGGTAAGATGGCGGAGCTTGCGGAATGCAAGACCGGGTTATCACCGAAGATAGTGGAAATAGAAAATCATCCGAACATAGAGCTGTTGTTGTCAAGCGAGTTAGAGAGTTTATCCGGGTCGGCGGGAGAGTTCAAGTTGAACGTGTCGGGTAATGAGATAGAAGCGGAGAGCGTGGTGCTGGCACCGGGATACGATGTCTTCGATGAGATACCGAAGAGTTATGCAATAGCGAATCCGGATGTTGTCACCTCGTTAGAGTTTGAAGGTATGCTCAGGAGTGCGACTGCGAGTGAGACCGGGGAATTGCTGCGACCATCAGATGGTAAGCGGGTAAAAAAGATAGGTTTTATCCAGTGTATCGGGTCGAGATGTCAGGAGAACGAGATATGCTCGACAGCGTGCTGTGCGTACACGGCGAAAGAGGCGTGGGAAGTGAAGGAAAGATACCCTGACATGGATGTTTGCGTCTTCTACATGGATATAAGAGTGTTTGGCAAGGATGAGGAACTGGCGGCAGAGTTAAAGGATAAATATGGCGTAAAGTACATAAGGTCGAGGGTTCCGGAGGTGATACCGGAGAATGGAGCCCTATCAGTTAAGTTTGAGAATTTAGAGAAAGGGACGATTGATAAACTTGACCTTGATATGGTGGTTCTTGCAGTTGGTCTTCTGCCATCGAAGACATTAAGCAGGCTTGCGGAAATAACGGGTGTAAAAACTGATAAATACGGTTATATTGAGACGAGTATCACGAACCCGCTGGAGACCAATGTCGAGGGTCTGTTCGCATGTGGAACGGCAACAGCGCCGATGAAGGTTCGAGAAAGTGTTGCGCAGGCAAGTGGTGCGGCATTAAAAGCAGCGCTTCTTTCAGAGAGAACGGAGATGATTCCCGGGCAGGAGGAGCGTAAATACGTTGAAGCAGGCGAGGAGCCGAAGATAGGTGTTTTTATATGCGGTTGTGAAGGCGAAGTAAGGGACTGCGTAGATATACCTGCGGTTGCGGAACGGGTGAGCCAACTGAAGGATGGTGTTTTTGTGAACAGCGAGACGAACACAATGGAAGAGGCGATGGAAGCAATAGAGAGTGGAATAGTGGACCAGGGGTTGAACAGGATTGTATTTGCGGGATACACGCCGAGAAAGTATGAGGATACAGTCAGGGATAGATGCGCAAAGGCGGGGTTGAATCCTTATTTAATGGAGATGGTGAACTTAAGGGAGCAATGTGCGTGGGTGCACGAGCCAAAGGAAGCGACGGAATCGGCGGCTGGTTTGATAGCCATGGCAGTAGAGCGAGCGAGGTATCTTGAAGAGATTCCGGTCGAGAGGTATCCGGTGATACCGAAAGCACTTGTTATCGGCGGTGGTGTGTCAGGGATGAATGCGGCGCTTGGTATTGCAGATGCAGGCTATGAAGTATATTTAGTGGAGAAAGAGCCGGAGTTAGGTGGCAGTTTGCGAGAAGAAATAGGGTTACAGAGCGGCGAGAAATCTTCTGACGTTTTAACAGAATTTGTTGATAAAGTAAGCAGTAACGAGCGGATAAATGTATATACGAATGCTAAGGTAGAGGATGTGACGGGAAGAGCAGGTTCGTTTAAGGCGAAGATAGCCGGAGAGGGAGCAAACGAGGATATAGATTTCGGTGCTTGTATAATTGCGACCGGAACGGATGAATCCGTGCCTGAAGGTTACTATGGCTATGGTAAAGATAAGAATGTGGTAACGCAACCAGAGTTTGGGAAGATGCTGGGAGGTACATTATCCGCGAACACGGTTGTTATGATCCAGGATGTGGGACCGGATGGAGGCGTGAATCCAAAGTATGGCAGTATCGAATTGATGAATAATGTGTTAAAAGCGAAGGAGAAGAACCCTGATTTGAATGTGTTCGTGCTGTACCAGGACATTAAGACATACGGTAAGTGGGAAGTGCTATACAAAGAGGCGCGAGAAAAAGGAGTGATATTCCTCAGATACGATAAGGATAAGCCGCCAAAATATGAAGATGGGATTGTTTCGGTCCATGATGTGATATTAAACGATGAGATACAGATAAAGCCTGATTTGCTGGTGCTCAGCACGCCGGCGATGCCCGCAGAGGAGAACGAGCGACTGAGCAAGATGTTCAAGATTCCTTTGAAAAACGGGTTCTTCTTAGAGGCGCAGGAGCGACCAAAGATGAAGTTAACACCTGTTGACACGGTGAACGAGGGAGTGTTCATCTGTGGTTCTGCAGTTTATCCCGCACTGATAGATGAGTGCATTGCGATGAGCAGTGCAGCAGCATCGAGGGCATGTGTGTTATTAGCAAAAGATTTCCTCGAGACGCCTGCGGTGACTTCGGTGGTTGACGAGCTGATATGTTCAGGCTGCGGCGTGTGTGTGGATATGTGTCCGGTTGAGGCGATAGAGTTGACCGAGGAGCCAGTGCCTGTGGTTACTTTCGGCGTGGCGACGGTGATAGGCGGAACGAAGAGGATTGCGAAGGTCAATGATGGATGTATGGGTTGCGGAAGTTGTGCTTCTTATTGCCCCTCAGGAGCGATGTCGTTGAAGCATTTCCGGGATAAGCAGGTTTACGCTCAGTTGGATTATGCGGTGTAGAAAGTAACGCACAGTCCACTGAGTTCTTTTTTCTTTTTATTTCTATATTTGCTTTTTCTTCGCAGTATCCCGTATCAAGAAGTGAGCCCAAGGCAACTGCAGGACAGACTCCTTATACAACAATTTCAACGAACTCGACTCGCTCGAAATCCGCATCAAAAGTGGCAATCTTCCTTATTCCGTGATATTTGCATGTGGCAGCTATCAAGGCATCGTTTGGAAGCAAGGCGTAATTAAACGCTATTTCAATGGAATCATTGGCAATCTCCTTATTTATGTCAATCACGCCTATGACATCGTTTCTGATGCTCTCGATCACGAATTCACTCATGTACTTTCTGACATTATTGTATTTTTGGGTGTGTTTCCTGAACTTCTCTTTGACCACGAATTTACCGGTCTTACCAAAAATTCTCTCGGTCTCCATGTATAAAAGTTTGAAGAAAGTTTCTTCGATGACATTATGAGCAGTAACAGCCTCGTTTTCGTTCACTGCGAAATCCAAAAGCTTGAGAGCACCATCTATGCCGTAAAAATGCCGGATGAACGCTGAGGTATCAATAAATATCTTCACTTTCGAACCTCTCCTCAAGTTCTCTTATTTTCTTTTCTGGCAGTTCTGCCATGACAAAATCCTCGATAGCCAGTCTTGGTTTAATCGTGACCCTGACCTTTGCCCTTTCCTTCAAATCTACCTTCTTAAAGGGTTTAAGCACCCCGCCCTCATATATGCATTCAATTACTTCTGGCATGATTATGCCATTAAACTTGCATCTATTTAAACCTTCTGCTCTCCACTTCTCGCTTCCCAATTTGAAGCGACATTTCTGTTATTATTTCATTTAAATTTAAAAGAGTAGAAGTGAATGAGTATCTGCGGTTACTTACAGTGCGGTAACAATATTCATGGTTTGATCTTCTCCTCTGCCCATTTGCGAACCTTTCTTACAAGTTCACGAGTCGCCACCCTGTCAAAAGGGAGTTCGGCTTCCGATGGCAGTATATCGTAGCGGAACTCAACAGCATAAGGTGAAAGCACATCCAACTCCTTAATGTAATCAGGAACTTCTATCTCATTATCAGCAAGCAAATTCAGCAGTTTTTCAAGATCATGGATTTTTCTATATGCGACTCCAAATTCTGACAATACAGCTTTCAAGAGTTTTTCAATTGCCTGCTGGGCATGAAAACCTATTATTTCGTCGCTGATACGTTCGGAATCTAATATTTCATCCAATAAAGCTTCATCTTCAGACGCCTTGTTCAATAGTAACAAAGCCTTCTCATGATGTTTCATACAATACTCTCCCTTCAAAGGCAGCTTCGTAGATTACCGTGCCTGGTGTATCTGCCCACTCATTGAATACCTGTTCGCTTACCACAATGATGTCCACAGGTATCCGCAAAGGCCTCAAAATTCGTCTAAGCCTTACCATCTCCATCCTGCGTGCTTTTAGTTCTTTTTCTACAACCAGAAAATCGAGGTCACTATCTTCTCTGGGTTCACCTCGTGCGTAAGAGCCAAAAAGGATAATCTTCTTTGGTTTCGCAGCCTTTCTGAGAAGGTCTACCGCTTCCTGGATGGTTGCTTCTGGAATCATATTTATGCTATATTATGTCTTCTTTATTTAAGACTTATTGCCCTTCCAGTACGATGTCGTTGAAGCACTTACGGGACAAGCAGGTGTACGCTCAGTGGGAGAAAGAACCCTTTGCTAAACAAATGTGCTTTATATTTAGTTAAAAACAAGAGCGAAATAGCGAATATGAAATCACTAATCAGGAACCGGAAATACGCAACCGAAATAACCGCAGATAATGATGGCGAAGAGGTGAGCATAGCAGGATGGGTGCATGAGAAGCGGGATTTAGGCGGTGTATTTTTCCTTATCGTGCGAGACCTTGGAGGTTTTGCTCAGGTTACACTGCACAAGGGTGAAGTGGAAAAGAAGCTGTTTGAACGAATGAAAAAAGTACCTCGTGAATCAGTAGTAGCAATAGAAGGCGAAGTAAAGAGCGAGAAAAAGGCGCCGAATGGATATGAGATATTACCCGAACGAATGGAAGTGCTGAGCGAGGCATCGCAAGTTTTACCGCTGGATACCACGGGAAAAGTTCTGACATCCAAGTTACTACATGATAATTTTTGGACTACAAATATAAATTAGAGAGGAGTCTGCTCAAACTCATACTCCTTAGTCCATTTCTTGGCTTCAGCCTCCTTTACAAGTTCATCAAGTCTAAGCAGATGCTTATAATTATGAACATCGCCATCAGTATCGGTAACTATTATATCCATACTACCGACTCTTGCCCAAGCCCAGAATATTAGTTCAAAATTCTTATCTCGACCAGGTCGTATAGGATTTGGAAACTTATAAATACGTGGTAATATGTACTTAACCTCACGTATTTTGTCAATGTCCTCTCCGGTGACACAAATTCGATTTTTATAAAACTTCCGGCTGCCACCCATTATCAAAGGTCGCTTATAATATACCACCTTCCTCTTCTCCTTTTCATCATATTCCTCGTATAATTCATGTTTAAAACTTATTTTTAGCTCAATCATAAACTGCCTCCTTTCAAGTTAATTCCCGCCACTCGAACTAACGGCTTATTCCCCCCCCAAGAGTTTCCATTCTTCTTCAAACTGCATAATGTACTTTCTTTCCTCATTGTTCCAATCTCCCTCAGGTTTTTCTTCCCATGGCAGGTATTTATCAATATTTTCTACTCCTTTGAAATCTTTTTTATCTTTTTTAACTTCTTTTTTAAATCGGTCCCATGCCTCTTTTTTCTGATAAGATGACTCTTTGCTATCTTCAGTCGTTTCTTCGACGAGGGAATTGGCCGTTTTCCGTCTCTCTTTTTTTAGATTTTGTTCAGCATTCTCACGCAAATTGACTGCATCATTCTTTTCTTTCAGTGCTTTTTCACTTCGGCTCTCAGCGCTTTCTATCCCCCGATGTCCAAAATAAAATCCAACGATAACTCCTAATAATCCACTTATGAATGTTAATTCTTCTGGATGATTACCAACCACTAAAAGTATACATGTAACGATGATTAAAGGGACTGTTATTATTAATGCGATAATATGCGTAAAAGTCTCTCTTAGATCACTTACGAGGGTTTTCTCTATTTTCGTTTCTTGACTATGTGGGGAAAGGTTTTTCGCGCTCTTCGTTTTTTGACTACGTGGAGATATTGTGTTAATCGCGTATAAAATAATACCTAAAGATAAAATACACATCAGTAAAAAAACCATCCAAATATCAAATAATATTTTATTGCATAGGCCCGGAAAAGCCTGTTTAAAAGTTAAAATGCCAAAGATGGTAAGAAACAAAACCAGTGATGCTTTTATTGCCGCTTCAATTTCATCCCTCGCTGCTTTAATTTTATCCCACCATTTTTCATACACGTTACTTCCTATCCCTTCTGCTATATTTGCCTCCACTTCGATCACGCCTATGCCCTTTCCATTGCTCACAAACTTTAATATGACTTTGGACTATTTAAAATTTTCGGTGATGTAATAATTAAACCAAGAACAAAGGTAATGTAATGAATATGAAACCACAAATCAGGAACCGGAAATACGCAACCGAAATAACCGCAGATAATGATGGCGAAGAGGTGAGCATAGCAGGCTGGGTGCATGAGAAGCGGGATTTAGGCGGTGTATTTTTCCTTATCGTGCGAGACCTTGGAGGTTTTGCTCAGGTTACACTACACAAGGATGAAGTGGAAAAGAAGCTGTTTGAACGAATGAAAAAAGTACCTCGTGAATCGGTAGTAGCAATAGAAGGGGAAGTAAAGAGCGAGAAAAAGGCGCCGAATGGATATGAGCTATTACCCGAACGAATGGAAGTTCTGAGCGAGGCATCGCAAGTTTTACCGCTGGATACTACTGGGAAAGTTGGTGCAGAGCTGGATACGAGGTTGGATGCGAGATTCATGGACTTGAGAACCGAGAGAACGAAGCAGATATTTATTATTCGGAGCCGTGTTCTTAAAGCGATAAGAGATTTCTTCGACGAACGCGGCTTTATAGAAATAAACACGTCAAAGATAGTAAGTGCAGCGACGGAAGGCGGCACTGCTCTATTCCCTATTTCTTATTTTGAACGAGAAGCGTTCTTAAATCAGAGCCCACAGCTTTACAAGCAGATGCTCATGGCTTCTGGCTTCGACCGCGTGTATGAAATAGCGCCGATATTCAGGGCTGAGGAGCATGATACCACGAAACACCTTAACGAAGCTACTTCGGTGGACGTAGAAGTTGCATTTGTATCTGATGATGAGGTAATGAAGCTATTAGAGGAGCTTATTGCGTTTGTATATTCAAAGGTTGTGGATTATCCGGGCTTAGCTAAGCTGAATTTGAATCTGGAAGTTCCGAAAATACCGTTCAGGCGTATAACTTATGATGAAGCGATAGAACTACTTTCCGGGGCAGGTGAGCAGATAGAACGGGGAGAAGACCTCAGCACTTCTGCTGAACATATCCTGGGCGAGATAATAGGCGAGCATTATTTCATCACAGATTGGCCATGTGCGATAAAACCGTTTTATGCACAGCCGGTTGCCGAAGATAAAAATATTTGTGATGCGTTTGACCTGATGCATCCAAGATTAGAGCTTGCATCAGGCTCGCAGCGTGTTCATTCATACGAGCTGCTGAAGAAGAACATAGAATCAAAAGGACTGAGTGCAGATAATTTTGAGTTTTATCTCAACGCTTTTCGTTATGGTATGCCACCGCATGCAGGCTGGGGGCTTGGCGTTGAAAGGCTGTTGATGAGCATGCTGGAGATAGAAAACATAAGGGAAGTGGTGCTTTTCCCTCGTGATAGGAGGAGGCTGGCACCGTGATGCGGAGAAAAAAAGCAAAAAATTTATATAATGATGGTGAATTATCAAAAAAGGGGTGAAAAGGTATGGCAACTGAAACTGAAACAGAGGTAGAAGTAGAAAAGGAGAAGCCAGGGATCGGTAAGGAAGAAACGACGAGGCATGTGATGGAATCAATAAAGGGCAGGGTTGAAAATTCTATTTTAGAGAAAATCGAGGAGAAGGAGGTGGATGTCGTTCCAGAAGCGTTAGTGATTGGTGCAGGAATAGCGGGGATGTATGCCGCATTGGATATCGCAGATGCGGGGTTCAAAGTGCATTTGGTGGAGAGAACACCTACTGTCGGTGGGCACATGGCACAGCTTGATAAAACTTTCCCAACGCTTGATTGTTCTGCTTGTATTCTAACGCCGAGAATGGTGGATGTGGGCGGGCATCCCAACATAAACCTACTGAGTTACTCAGAGATAGAATCGGTAGAAGGTTCGGTTGGGAATTTTAAAGTGAAGGTAAAGAAGAAGCCGAGGTATGTAATTGAGGAAATATGCACCGGATGTGCTTTATGTGAGGAAGAATGTAGATTCAAATACAAATGGCCAAGCGAATTTAATGTAAATCTTGGAAAAAAGAGTTCGATATTTAGGCCGTTTCCACAAGCAATTCCCGCTGTTTATTGTGTTGACCCTGAGTATTGTCAGATGATAAAAAAGGGAAAATGTGGAAAAGCAACGATTGAAAGCACCAGAGAAGCAATTAAAAAGAGGGAGAGAGGAGAAGAAGTATCCAAAGATGAAGCCCCTCCCTGTGTTATGATATGTGAACCAAACTGTATAGATTTTGACATGAAAGAGGAGATAGTTGAACTGAACGTGGGAACAATTATAGTTGCGTCTGGTTTTGACATCATTGACCCGACAGAGTCGCCAGAATATAAGTATGGTGTGTACCCAAATGTAATTCACGGATTAGAATTTGAACGCTACTCTTCTGCCAGTGGTCCTACATTTGGTAAGATAATAATAAATGGTAAGGAGCCGAAGGATGCGATTTTCATATCTTGCGTTGGGTCGAGGAATAAGCAGACCGGGTATGAATACTGCTCTCGTGTATGCTGTATGTATTTAGCGAAACATGCACATTTGCTTGAGGAGAAGGTTCCTGATTGCAACATAACCGTGCTCTATCAAGATGTAAGGGCATTTGGGAAAGGCTATGAGGAGTTTTATTCAAGGGTGAAAGGAGAGGGCATTAGTTACCGCAGGGGACTTGCATCAGAGGTATACAAAAAAGCTGGCAGTGATAGGCTGGTGGTGAGGGCGGAAGATACGATGCTTGGCGAGCCTTATGAGCTCGAAGCAGACCTTGTAGTGCTTGGTGTGGGTCTGAGACCGAGTGATGGCAGTGAAAAGTTATTTAAAATGCTTGGAATCACAGAAACGGTGGATAAATTTGCAAAAGAGGCACATCCAAAGGTCAGACCGGTGGATACAGATATAGAAGGACTTTTTGTGACCGGATGTGCTCAGGGTCCAAAGGATATTCCTGATAGTGTAGCCCAGGGCAAAGCAGCAGCAGCAGCTTCTCTTTCTCTTTTAGCCCAGGGCAAAGCGAAAATACGACCTTCAGTAGCAGAGATGAAAGAAGAAATGTGCATAGGGTATAAGTCGTTAAGAGAAATGGCGGAAAAGATAGGAGCTTAGATGAGAAGAGGAGAGGAGGTGAAGAACAAATGGTAGAGGAAGGATATGATTATACAAAAATCCCGATGACGGGATCGGTAGAAGGAGTTGCGGCTGATGCACCGGAGGAAGCACCGAGGATTGGCATTTATATATGCCATTGCGGAATAAACATAAAGATGGTATTGAATGTAGTGGACGTTATGAATTATGCGGCGAAGTTGCCGAATGTTGCTCTTGTCCGGCACTATATATTTGTGTGTTCAGACCCGGGGCAATCGCTAATAAAAGAGGACCTTAAAGCGGGTAAAGTAAACAGGGTGATAGTGGCTGCCTGTTCTCCAAGGATGCACGAGCTAACATTCAGAAAGACATGTAGTGGTGAAGGTCTTAATCCTTACTACTTCGAGATGGCGAATATAAGAGAGCATTGTAGCTGGCCACACGTGGATTATAAGGAAGAAGCGATGGAGAAGGCGAAGGAATTGATAAGGAGTGCGGTTGCAAGAAGTTCATTATTAGAGCTAATTGAGGAGAAGGAGGTTGAAGTCAATCCGGAAGCATTGATAATAGGCGGTGGCATAACCGGGATGTATGCGGCATTGGATATAGCGAATGCCGGCTATAAGGTACATCTTGTGGAGAGGAAACCGTCTATTGGTGGGCACGTGGCGCAATTGAACAAGACGTTCCCAACACTGGATACTACCGCTTCTCTTTTAACGCCGAGAATGATAGACGTTGGAGCACATCCGAACATAAATCTGATGGCATATTCCGAGGTTGAAGATATAGAAGGCTACGTTGGTAATTATGAGGCGAAAGTGAAGAGGAAGCCGAGATACGTGGATGAGGCAAAATGCACGGGATGTGGCTTATGTGCCGAGGCATGCCCGGTGAAAAATGTACCGAATGAATTCGACGAGGGGTTGAGTAAGAGAAGTGCCATTTACATACCTTTCCCGTTTGCAGTTCCACCTGTTTATACGGTTGACGCAGAACATTGCTCGTTGCTAAAAGAGGGTAAATGTGGTAATGCGACACTTGAGGGTGTTAAAGAAGGTAAAGAAGTTCCACCTTGTATGGCGGCATGCAGTCCGGGAGCGATAGATTTCGGGCAAATAGAGGAGACGGACGAGTTGACCGTGGGCACAATTATAGTAGCAACCGGTTATGACATCGTGGACCCGACAGTATCGTCAGAATACAAGCATGGTGTATATCCAAATGTAATTACAGGATTAGAGTTTGAGCGGTTGGCATCACCGAGTGGTCCTACGGGTGGAAAGATAGAGATAAACGGAAAAGAGCCGAAGGATGTTATTTTTATAAGTTGTGTCGGGTCGAGGAATAAGCAAGTGGGAAATGAATACTGCTCTCGTGTATGCTGTATGTATATAGCGAAACAGTCGCATTTAGTAAAGGATACACTGCCGGACGCAAACGTAACAGTGTGCTATCAAGATGTGAGAGCGTTTGGTAAAGGCTTCGAGGAGTTTTACGGTGATACGAAGAGGGAGGGCGTTTTCTATTTAAGAGGACTTCCGGGAGAGATATACAAAAAACCGGGCAGTGATAGAGTGGTAGTGCGTGGCGAAAATACAATGCTCGGAGAGCCGTATGAGCGAGAAGCGGACCTTGTGGTGCTTGGCGTAGGAATGAAGCCCAATGAGGGCGTGTGGGACATAGTAAAGATGCTGAAACTGTCACAATCTCCAGACCAGTTCTTATTAGAAGCGCATCTCAAACTCAGACCGGTTGACACGGCAACAGATGGCGTATTTATCGCGGGATGCTGTGCAGGTCCAAAGGATATACCAGAAAGTATATATCAAGGAAAAGCAGCGGCTTCTGGTTCTCTCGTCTATTTAGTTTTGACGAAGGCAAAATTGGAGCCTACAATATCAGAGATAAACGTGGAAGTTTGCATTGGATGCCGGTGTTGCGAAGAGATTTGTCCGTTTGGTGCACTTGTGTTTGACGATGAGATAAGAGTAATGACGGTAAACGAAGCGGTTTGCAAGGGCTGTGGCGGTTGTAATTCGATATGTCCTTCAGGAGCAGCGACAATGAAGCATTTCCGCGACAGACAGGTATATGCGCAGATAGAGGCGTTGACGCAGATAGGAATGCCGGTGGTTGAGATTGCGGGGGCAGAAGCAGGCACAGCTACAGAAACAGGTGAAGCAGAGAGTGCAGAAGCGGAGCAGAGTGCGGAGTGAACTGAAATTCACTCCACTTTTATTCTGCTTTTAACTCCACAATCTTCATTTTTTTCACATCCACCAACCCTCTATCCGTTATCTTTAACTTCAGTATCACCGGTAAAGCGATAAAAGACATTGTAATAAAAGGAGCTCGCAGTTTACATTCCATCACTGAAATTTTCTCTTCCATCTCTTTTTGTTTTTTAAACACATAATCCAGCCCTTTATCGGTCATTAGCCCCGCAATAGGCAGTTCCAACTCGCTCTTCACCTCGCATCCGCTGCACAGAACAATTCCACCACCTATTTCTCTTAAGCGGTTGCAAGCGAAAGTCATGTCTTTTTCGTTTGTTCCTATAACAACAATATTATGAGAGTCGTGAGCGATAGAGGAAGCGACCGCACCTGTTTTCAATCCAAACCCCTTTACGAAACCCAAGCCCGTATTACCGGAGCTATGATGCCTTTCGACAACGCCAATTTTTAATATATCACGAGCTATGTCCATACCGCTTATCTCCTCTATAATCTCCTCAGTCAGGAGTTCGCCTTCTATCAAACCAATTATTCTCACCTTTGTCGCTCTTTCCAGCTTTATCTCAAAATCATCAGGTTTTACTTGCCTTATCCTTACACTTGCTCCGTATTCTGGATAATTATGCTTATAGTTATATTCGGTGCGAGGAGCAAAATCAGTCAAAATCTTTCCATGCACTATCACTTTCTCCACTTCAAAATTTTCCAAATTTTTTAACAACACGATGTCAGCGATTTTACCGGGTGAAATGCATCCCAAAAAATCGTCGAGTTTGAACCATTGCGCTGGATTTATCGTGCACATCTGCACTGCTTTTACGGCGTCTATACCTTCTTCAATGGCTCTTCTCAAAACATGGTCTAAATAGCCTTCTTCCTTTAAATCGCGCGGTGTTCGGTCGCCGTCTGTGACGAGCATGCAATTCCTTGTATCTACGGATTTCAACAAAGGAGCGATATTTTTCAAGTTCTTTGCTACTGAACCTTCTCTTACCATTAGACGCATACCCAGCCGGAGCTTTTCCTGCGCTTCCTCATACGAGACATTCTCGTGGTCTGAGCATGCACCACTTAAGACATAAGCGTTTAGCTCTTTATCGTTGAGTAGAGGAGCATGCCCATCTATTGGATATTTTAACTTCTTCGCAAGCTCTATTTTCTTCCATACCTCCTCCTCTTTTGTTAGGACACCACCGTAATTCATCACTTCTGCCAAGCCTATGACGCCTTCCATCAGCAGCAGTTCCTCTATCTCTTCATACCCTATCCTTGCACCTGAAGTCTCAAGTCCGAGAGAAGGGTCGGTAGAAGGCACGCAAGAAGGCGCCATGCAAAATACTTTTAGCGGTGTTGCTTTTGCTTCTTCTAAAATCGCTCTTATTCCCTCGACTCCTAAGACATTGGCTATCTCATGCGGGTCCGCCACCACCGCAGTCGTCCCACGAGGCACTACCGCATTTGCAAACTCGCTTACCGAAAGCATGCTCATTTCTATGTGCGTATGTCCGTCTATCAATCCCGGAACTGCATATTTGTCCTTCGCTTCTATTTCCTTCCTACCATCGTATCTTCCTAATCCCACGATTAAACCACGAGCAATTGCAACATCCGTTTCGTATATCTCGCCACTGCATACGTTCACGAGATTTGCGTTTTTTAGCACCAAGTCCGATTTTTGTTTGCCTGAGGCGATGTCAAGCAAATTTTTTGTTTTCATTTTCACGTACAAACAAAAACTGTGAGAAGCGATAGAAAAATATTGATCTTTCATCAAACTTTCTTTTCAAAAGAAGGTTTGTGGATAAAACTTAAATATGCCTAATTCACGATGCATTCAACTATTTTTGGAGATGTTGTAACTGGATAAGGGCACTTTGTAATTAAATTCGGTTTGAAGAGGCTGTATCTTGGGGGATAGAGGAGAATATGCTTGGTGGAACGAATGATGGGGTAAAGATAATGTTACGCAAGGTTGATTGATGCGGGGTTCAATGCGGAGAAGGAATCGGCGATGTCAAAACTGCTCGCTTCTGAGGCGTTCTACAAAGTAGCGCATAACACCGTGCAGATATTGGGCGGTAGGGGGGCTTAGTGATGAATATCCTGCAGAATGGGCGTTCCGAATGGCGAGGTTGTCACTGATTCCTGCAGGGACGAACGAGATAATGAGGTTTATCGTGCAGCGGGAGGTGTATAGGGGGTGTAAGGGTAAGAGAGAAGGATAGAGACCCAAAAGTATTTTGTGGAATTAGATTCCTAAAATCGAAATGTTTATATGGATAGTTTTTATTTATCCTATTAAGCACACAAATGAATAAAAGAGTGCATAAGCAAAAGGGATATAGTAGCGATATCGCGGAATACGTTTTGAGTCAATATCAGTGTTATCTTATTATTGGCACCCTCCATGATCTCAGGGAGAGGGTAAATGCGCTCGAGAAGGAGACCGCTTATATTAAAGGAGCTATTTACATGCTCCTAGCACTTCTGCCGATTCTCATAGCGGCTCTCCTACGAGCCTTTTTTGGTCGGCATCTCCGCAGCTTTTTTGGCCATGTTTGAATTTAATTCAGGTTAAGTGGGAAGAATGGGCGGCTGTGGTAGAAGGAAAACAATATACATGCTTTGTATTAATAATGTGGATATGTGACCTTTATCATTTCTTCTTAATTGCTTTTTCTATTACACACCTAACGTTTTCCTTTAATGTCATCTCCTTTCTTCCACTTCCATCTTTAGCTTCTCGATAGCCGGACTTGGGCGTATAATTTTTGTAAGTTGCAACGATACGATCCCCTATGATCTTATCGCCATTATTGTTAAAAACTCGTCCCAAAAGAACCACCTTTAAAGGTTACGTACCTTCCTGAAAACTGCGTATTCCAATATACACTCAACGTTCCCCTCAAAAACCGATCTGAAACCTCTGTGACTCCCAGTTGCACTCACACCACCCATTCTATCTGTCTCCTTCTCAAATTTTACTAAAACGTGATGACCTTTCAATTCATCAAAAGGTTGGTCTCCAATTCTTTCCATACTCACTCCTCTACGATCTCTATTTCTCCTTCTTTCAAAAGTTCTTCTATGATCTCTACGCATAGATCATAATCGATATGAAGCCGTTCGGCTATTTCACTGGGATATATCTTCTCATCGATTTCACATAAGCATTCAGAGATTCTCTTTTTTGCCACGTCCTTACTTATTTCTTCGATCACGGATACTTTTGTAATAGGAGAAAAACTCTCGATCTTCTTTTCAAGATCGCTTAATCTATTAGATATTGTATCCAATTTTGCGGTCATTTCATGTTTAAAATCACTAAATTCGCCTATTAACCTTTTTTCTTTTTTAATATCCTCTTCCATAATACTATCCTCCCTGTTACCTTATATATTTTTACTATTTAAAACTTAATGTTAAAATCCGCACTTTGCCCTTTGTGTCATATGACACCTGGTTCATGAAGGCATCTTTCTCTATAAATAGGTGATGCACATGAATCGGGAAGAGTTGGAAAGATTGGTGAACAAATCGGACAGACAGCTGTTTATCAATGACTTGAACACCAGTTTTGGACTATCTCAGGTGGAAGCAGAAGCGTTGTACGATAGAATTACCCTGTTTAACCAGGATTACTACGAAGGCGCCAGGGGACCAGGTCAAATAACAAAAACAGTGGTCGCTTTAGGAGAACCAGCGGGAAAGCCGATAAAGTATTGTCGGATGGTATCAGTGAATTTAACGATCTACCACGACGAATACATTGAGGTCCGACAAAAATACGG
>JAFNKG010000108.1 GCA_017883965.1 Candidatus Methanophagales archaeon
ACACCCAACCAGACATGCACGTATATCGTATCTTCCTCAGTCAAATATACTTCCGTAACGTTAGTATCAAGATAATGGTCTTCTTCCCTATGGTAATCAAGATACATCCCTATCGCATACAGAACGTCTAAGAGCCAATCAGGGTCATACGACGGTCGAGTCTGTATTACTTCGCCTACCGTACCTACCCGCTTCGACAAAGTAACGATTACGTCGCTGTATCCCATAAAATCAAATGATTTAATGTCAACGCCTAAAGTCGCTAAGTCCGTGAAAAGCGTACGAAAGCCGATACCCTCTGGTTCTCCAATTTCAAGTTTAGGATGACCTATCTTTTCAGTATAGATAAGTTTACACCATGTCTTGTTGTGCGGTATATCCACAGCAGTATAGGATTCTTCATCGGGTAGATCGAGACTTATTTCTCGGAGTTGTCTTACCAATGCTTCTATTCCCACCACATTAAAGTCTATAACCTTCGATATGTTACGGTACGCACAAACATCTTCGACAGTCGCATCAATCTGGTCTACCAATGTCTGTGCAAACGTTGATACGTCGGTGAATAACGTATCGAAAATTGACCTTAACAGAACCGCGTATTGAGTCTCGTTATCCGTAAGGTCGCCTAACGCGGTGCTTATCTTAGTGTCCCAATCGGTTATCGCGGCTGTAATCGCGCCTACAATCTCCGTCTTGTATTCGTAATAGTTGCCTTCGCTTGCGCCGCGTTCCAAGTTTATACGTATCGCTATGTCCGTGAGTTCGCTTTCTGAGATTAGTCCCGCGTCGTACCACGCTTTAGCACCTTCGAGCGTGTCCAGTTGTTCGCTGAGTCGCGCTAAATGCTCGTTCGCTACTTGCTCAAGCAAGCCATAGGCTCTTTCAGTTGCGGATTCTTTCATCTCTATTGCGTTAGCAAACCGCGTACGCGCCATACTGTGAAAATGACGGTAGTAACTTAACGCTAGATCGTTCCATTCGGTAAGCAACGAATCTATGTCCCGCATTACGGTACGGTACATTTCTTCCAAGCGTATGTTAGCACCGCGCATCAACCCAAAAGAGAGTGTAGGTATGTTCTGACCGACTTCCGCGCCGAGAAATGCCCGAAACTTACGGTCTGTGAAGTCAGCGAACGTACCTACACTCTGCGTTTCAGCACCACTAAGATACATGCTTCCGCTATACACGTTAGCAACCGTACCGATAGAACCCGCATGACTCGTATGAATTGCGTACGCTATGCTTTGCTGAATCATCTGCACGAACATCTGTGTCGCTATCGCTTCGTCAACCATACCAACGAAGTCTAACGTTTTATCTATGAACTCAACGATAGTATCCACTTGTCCCTTAGTGCTAAGTCCCGTTACGGGGTCTTTCTCCGCGTTAAGAAGCACCTGCATTGTCTCCGCTATCTTGTTTGTTGGATACCCTAGCATCCTAAAGCCTTTCCACTTCGCCCACAATAGACCGTACCGTGCATATTCGCTGAGAACACCGTACCCTATGCCAAGCCCAAGACCGCCAGCGAAGCCGCCTATCGCACTAGCCATTGTTCACATCACCACATGTTAGCGTAACGTTAAGTAGGTACAAACACCGCCTTTACCTTCTGCTTTTTGAAGGTGTCATGCGTAATCGGATTAGCCGCACCCTTATTTACGTCATCAAACTCCCAATGATCGAAAGCATACCCACCGCTAGGATACGCAGTAATCGGATGACTGGACTCTGCTTGCCACGTATAGTCTCCTACGGGGGGGTCTGTCGTACCGCCACCTTCGGGTTCAACCGAAATCGTAACGGGAAACTCGTTATACCATAAATCTTCCCAAGAATCCCATTCCCAAGCACCCGCAATTCTCTGGAAACCTATGATACGCGGGAACCCTGTCTGACTAGGCGTAGCATATATACCGAAGGTAGTAGACAATATGCTCTGTCCCGCAATACTCATTGTTATGAGAGGTCGCGTATCGGTAAATGTTGGGTGCAGTAGTATCACGGCAGGTGTCGCCGTAATTGTCGTATCGCCGTAAACTCCCGCATCCATAAGAATGTAGAAGTGATAGTACGTATACGGTACTGTTCCAGCAGGTGTTAGTTTACGGATAAACCAAGTTTCTTCTCCCCGTATCTTTTGCCAAGCCGCATATCCAGTTTCTTGTCCGCTAGGCGTTATTACTACATCTCGCCTTTTCTGCACGTATATCATGTAGTAATCGTAAAACACGTTCTCCGCGTCTGGTGCTTCCTCAAACGTACCGCTAGGTGCTTGCAGAAGAATGAAACTCTGCACCTGAGTCATGTCCGTTTGCCGCAACAAGTCTATGTCCTTTATCGTGTCATAAAGGTATACGTCAACCTGTGGAAGTTCTCTTTGCGGTACGCTAAAAGGCGGAGTCATCGGATACAAACCCGAAGCACCTGTATACTTCGCGTCTATCTTCGTAAGCATACCAATATCCACGTCTATGCCTTTAAACTTGAGTGCTAACGCTTTCTCGCGTACCCTACCGAAAACATAAGGTAGAATACCCAAATTCTCTACGACACCTTTGTATTTCTGCATACTGTCGTGGTTAGCATCCAAGCCCGCTATGATACGAGAAGCCACTAGGTCTTGCAGAATATTACCACGAAACGTTTTAAGGTTCGCTATTGTGTTAGTATACGCTGGCGGTAACCATCTAAACTCGGCAGTTAGCGTACCGTCATCTTCAACCGTTACGGGTGTCGGGTTCCCGCTTTCCGTTTCACAGACAACGCCGCCTGTAGCACTCCATTTAACAAATTCGTAACTAGGGGGAACGTTAGCGAGAGCATTATAACCGCCTACTAGAAATTCGTCAGATTGACCGTTATAATACGTTGCGGTGTTAAAGGTAATAGAACCCTTATCCGAAGGAACGGTATAAAACGTAACGGTAGGCATTTAGACACCTTTCACCAAATTCACTATCTTACCTTTCACCGTAACGTTAGATTCAATTATCGCTACGGTATAGTCTCTTGCGTCTGTCTTGCCTTTCCGCAAGAGTTTAACGAAAATAAGAGGTAAGAGGGACTTGAGGTATTCGTCAGTAGGTCGAGAGCCGCAACTCTCCGTATACACGCTTCGCCCGTTACGATCAAATATCTTGATCTGAAACGGA
>JAFNKG010000029.1 GCA_017883965.1 Candidatus Methanophagales archaeon
AGCAAGTGAATAGGCTGCATATCGATTTACATCTTTTTTACTGACTATGCCAACTAACTTCCCTTCATCATCGACAATAGCTAACCTATTCACCTTGGTTTTCAGAAATTGAGCTTCTGTCTCTCTAAGTGTTGTATTCGCATGAATAGTGTGTACCGGACTCACCATTACCTCCTTTGCTATGATATTCAAGGGATTACGCTTTTGGGCAATTAATCTGAATATTATACCATCTGTCACGATTCCGACAGGTTTTCCCTTTTCAATGACCAATATACTACTGATCCAATGGTCTACCATCTTCTTGGCTAGAGAAGGTAAGCCTTCGTCAGGATCGCAAGTTATGACTTTCTTGCGTGCCACGTCAATTGCACTTTTGGGGTTGCTCATCCTATTCACCAACGTTTCGCGTCAAGGTCCATTTATTGTAAATGTCACAATCGATTCTCTTCGCTTGGTATAGCGAATATAGGGAGAATGGTATACAGAGATCCTTGGTTCGTTTCATGTAGGTTCGACTTGATACCTTGTGATTATTGCAATGGATTGCTCTAAGCTTAATAGCGGTTCAGAATTTACAAATGTTAAGCCAAAATGTTTAAAAACATTCCTCAGTTGGCATTGCCGCCAGGATGGCTTTAGAATTCCCGGATTTGATTATTATGGAGGTAATTTGCTTGGTGAGAATCACCTACTGATAAAACAATTACCATTATCCAATCTTTTGTTTATTTTCTAGAAGAATTTGGTCGAGATCGAAGGGCAGTAATCTCTGAATTTTAAATAAACCTTGAGCTCTTAGTGGTTTTTCGGAAAATATAGGTTAAACAACAAAAGAATAACAATAAATATCGCAAGAACAGCGAGGAAAAATGCGCTTACTGCGCATTCCCTTCAAACGACATTTCTCCTAGGACTCACTCTTTTGGCTTTTGCCAATGTTGCATATCTGAATAGCTACGACGTAACGTGGGAGGAGCAAGTTCGAGACGCACGCAGAGTTCAAGTAGTCTTTTTCCTCAAACCCGTGGGAGGATGGTTGAATACATATATAACTGAGAATGAATCCATAATGATGAACGCTTATGCTACCTTGCCATACCATGCTGGATTTGTAACAACTTATGTCCCCCCACGTATGAAGATCTATTTCTAAGCAGTTTAAACCAAAAAAAACATGACAAATCTAATCATATTTTGGGGGACTCGCCTGTTCCTGCGCCACGTCTTAGGAGGGATGACCATTCCGGATGAGGCGCCCTATCTCGCTAGGTACGTTTGGAACCCTCCCTCAAACACAAGACTGGTCTAATCGAACAATACCCGAACAATCGACAACAAAGAAGTGGTGTTGTTATCTTTCAAATCCAAGAACAACCTTCATGGTGAAAAAAAACCCTTCATGGCAAAAAGGAACAAATTTGTACCACTCACACAAATACAGTTCCAAAGTAGTTCTTGAAAGAACTCTACCCTCTCGGCTCTAAATTGTTTTCACACTTAAATAACCAGATCCTTTTCTGTTGATCTGTACTTAGCCAAAAGAAAGTGCATTTAGATTTGTCACGAGAATTACTTGAATTATTTGGATGAGGATAGCATGAAATAGCCAATAAAGGAGTAATTGTAGTATCATAAATAGCCAAAAAGCATAAATAAATTGTATCTGTCCTTTGACAAGATTTTAGTCTAGTAAGATGCTATTTATTGAGATGACCATTATTGTTAAGGCGTACCATCTTACTAGAGATAGGGCAGCAAGATATTTTGGGCCGAAAACTATTTGGATGAGTATATGAAAGAAATATGTAAACCAGAGTAGCCGTGCCCACAAGGACTGTTATATGAAAACACCCCTTTCTGAACCCGACAAGAATCTCAGAGAGCTCGAATTTCCCTCCAAGTTACTTTTCCGAGTACTATTATGGTGGTATCCCCAGTGGTGTTGGTGAGTATTATCGTTCCAGCATTTAATGAGGAAGTAACAATCGGCAAAGTCCTCAAGATGATTTTAGAAGCGAAAATCCCCCATCCAATTGAGATAATAGTTGTAGATGACGGATCCAAGGACAAAACAAGTGAAAAAGCACGACGATTTGGAGTCAAACTCCTTCGTCATCCATATAACCTCGGCAAAGGGCGAGCGCTGCGAACTGGCATGAAGTTTGCTTCTGGAGACATAATTGTTTGGCAAGATGCCGACTTGGAGTACTTTCCGTGTGATATCCCCAAGCTTATACACTCCATAATTCAGGGATTTACCGATGTGGTTTATGGCTCCCGATTCTCTGGAACCAACACTCAGATGCGTTTTTCCCATTTCTTGGGCAATAAAGTCCTGACCAGGGCAACTCGGATTCTTTTCAATTGCCATTTAACTGATATGGAGACTGGATATAAAGTTTTCAAAAGAAAAATCTTTGACCAAATTGAGATAACCTCCAATGGGTTTGAAATAGAACCTGAAGTTACTGCAAAAGTTCTGACTGCTGGATTTAGGATTGTAGAAGTACCTATTAACTATCGGTTCAGAAGGAAAGGAAAAGCTAAGATAGGTTGGCGTGATGGGGTTAAAAGTTTGCTTTTGCTCTTTAAATTGCGTTTTCGTAAGTAAAAATTATCTTGGCTCACTGTTTTTTTCGTTTTTGAGGGATCAAAACGTCCAATATTGACTCGCAGTTCTTTAATCATGATCCTGTTTGCAGAATAAGATTTGGCATAGGAGCCGAATAACATACTTTCATGATAATTCATGACAATTGGATTTTTTTTGAAAATGTTTTTATTGTTGATAAAAAACATTCCCTAAAATCTGAATAAAACGCTCTGAGCGACTCTAAAGAAAAAAAACTAAGTTAATTCATTAATTTTCGCTAAATAACTCAAATTTTAGTATACTGCTTATTTTCAGTTTAAATTTTTAAGTTACCATTAAATTTATAACTCAGAAAATAATAGTTTGTATATTAACTCAAGTTTGACCTTTTGTAAATGCCGACAAAAAATGAATTGGGAAGTCAGATCCACTGAATTCATGTCTATATATAATCTGAAGGCCTGTCCTTCGTGGACCATGGTAGGAGGGGTCTTGAAAATCTTTGTGGTCCCACTTTTTCGCACCTTGCTGTACTTGTATAGCATACTTTTCAACTGATGGCTGACCTATTTAACAGTCATTTCCGGATGGCTCGCAGCTCTAACCACACTTCTATCTCTAAAACAGTTACCCTTTCCCTGGAAGATCTCCGTTGGCTGCCAGATATGCTCAAAACACAACGGATCATGCGTTTCAAGGAATGCTTAGATCGCCGGTGTCGGATCCTTTTTGCCCTCGACGATTCCCTAGTGAAGAAACGATGCAAAACGATCCATGGCGCGAAAAAATTCTATGATCACAGCAAGAACCGAGTTGTCCAAGCTCAGAGCCTGGTCGAAGCCGTAGTGAAACAAAATGATGACGTTCTTGGGATTTCTTATCGACTGGTCGAAACGATAGCAGAAGAGCGGAGGGCCTCCAAACCACCCCGAGCTGCCGCGAAGTGGGGAAAAACGGTTCGAAATCCAGATCTGGAAACCAAACAGGACCTAGCCTTCGAAATTCTCGAAGAACTGGTCGAGGAATTGGTCCGAGCCGGTCACCCCCGAACTAAGATCTGGGTGGTGACAGACGCCTGGTATCCCTCGAAGTCGTTCCTCCATGTGGTAAGACGGTTAGGGGTGAAGTTTATGTTGACGATCAAAAAAACAGCCTAGTGGTTTTGCGGGATAAAGAACGGATGTTGCGGAAGAAAAGGCAGCAAGGGGGCAGGATCATCAAGATTCTGACTCGGGAGCTGCGTTTTGCCAAGTATTTTAAGGCGTACGGCACCGTCCGCTATTTCACTGATAAAGCGGCAAGTGAACAGATTTTTTATCAAAAAGCCGCACTGAACATGAAGAGCTTTGGTCGGGTCAAAGTTTTCGTGTTTTGCCCGGAGAACGAGGACGAGTGGCAATATTTCAGCGTCCCAGTCCGGACTACCGGGGCTGCCCGGGCGTTTGCACTCTATCGAGGCCGGTGAATGGTGGAGACCATGCATCATGACCTCAAGCAGTATTTCGGTCTGCGGAAATGCAAATGCCACCGCGAAAAGGCTGTCAAGGGACACTTCGAGCTCGTGTACTGGGTGTACTGTGTATTGGGCTTTTCGCGCTTTCCTCCAGAAAATGCATCAAGTGACGCTGACCGTACAAATGGTCTATGATCAAGTGGTAACACATGTGAGAAGCCCGCTTCTTCCCAATCTGCTGCGGTTACAACCTCAAAGAATGGTTGCTGCCATCGCTTAAATAGGGTTGATAAGAAAATCACCTTAATATTTTTCGATTTTTTGTAACATTTTTTTCAAAAAAACACAAACTCTCATTGCAATCAATTAGGAGTGTAGTTGATTTTCATTAATCTCAGGTAATTTTTATTTTGATATGCAAAAATAAATGGATCGACCTCCTTTCAGCGGAAAAGGAGTAGACGAAGGGTATCAGCACTTTTGTTGAACTGTATTTGTGAAGAATGTGTATTAGCAAAGTTTTAGAATAAATATATTAATATTCTTTCCCAAATTTAAACTTAGATCTTAAAATAGCTAAATTTAATGGTTCCTGTGTTCTTATTCAAAAATCTATAATAACAAACGCAATAGATCGTTATAGATCTTTGTTCAATGGCAGAATGCTGGAAGAACCAAGGAGTGTTAATTATACTTTGACTTCACTAGATGCTTCTATTATAATTCCAACAAAAAATGAAGCAAAAAATATTGACCGCTGCCTTAGAGGAATATTTTCCCAGAATACTGAACATCAATTTGAAGTCATCATCATAGATACAGGATCTACTGACGAAACTATAGATATTGTCTCAGGATATGATATAAGACTAAAAAGAATTAGCCCGAGAGGCTTCAGACACTCAAAGGTTCGTAACTTTGGAGCTAAAATATCCAAAGGCGAATACTTGATCTTTATCTCAGGAGATGCTTATCCAGCTAACACGCATTGGGTAGATTCCTTATTGTCGAACTTCACAACAGACACAATAGCTGGCGTGTTTGGAAAACAGATACCATTTCCTGATGCCGACCCGATAGTTCAAAGGCAACTTTCTATCTACTATGGAGACACTAGAAGGATCAATAAGAAATACGATCGAATGTCATTTCAAACTTTTTTCTTTTCAAATGTTAATTCAGCAATTAGGAAAGAGATTTGGCAAATGCACCCTTTAGATGAAGATTATATCTACTGCGAAGAAATTGAATGGGCAACGTGGGCCATTTTGAATGGATATCAGTCGATTTATGATCCATCCGCTGCTGTGTATCACTCACACAATTGTCCGTTGAGACTTGCTTTAAAACGCCGTTACCTTGATGGACGTGCCCACAAAAGGATTTTCAGAGATACATACAGACTTGGAAACACCTTAGGAAATAGCTCAACTCTACGAACCTTCATTAGAACGGCTAACCCCATGAAAGATGTAGCTGTTTTACGAAAAAGGTATGCTGAAAGATCATTCGTTCGAGAGATATTGCATGTTTTCATATATCGGGCAATCCAATCGATTGGGTATTTGTTGGGATATCTTGATTTACCCATTTCTGAGACTTATTTGATGTACGAAAAATTCAAATAACCTTTTTTTCTTATAACAGGGCTATAAAAGAAAGGAAGGGATACAACACCTTGCAGAATCGTGAATTCTCATACACCCAAAAACAGGAGAACGACAAAGATTGATTCTAGTCACTGGAGGAGCGGGGTACATTGGTGTCGTACTGGTTAAAGAATTACTGAAAAAGGGGATAAGTGTTAGAATTTTCGACAAACTCTATTTTGGGGAAAAACCTTTAGAAGAATTCCGCGATAGAATAGACCTTGTTCAGGGCGATATCCGGAACTTTGATAGAGCTATCCTCAATGATATCGATGCAGTTGCCCATTTAGCAGGATTATCAAATGACCCCACAGCCGAATTTAATCCGGCAGCTAACATGGAAATGAACGCGAAAGGTACCGCAGAGCTCGCAACGGTTTGCAAAGAAAAAGGTATTCGAAAATTCACTTATGCCTCTAGTTGTTCGATATATGACCGTGGGTTATTTGCCGAAGACCTCATCCAAGATGAAAACGCGCCAGTTCAGCCCCGAGCTGCGTATGCTATATCAAAATACAAAGGCGAAAGAGCTCTACTGGAACTGGCTGATGAAGATTTTTATCCTGTGATTCTGCGGCAGGGAACTGTTTATGGGTATAGTCCTCGAATGCGCTACGATTTGGTAGTGAATACTTTTGTAAAGGACGCTCTTCAAAAAGGAAAACTAACAGTCTTTTGTGGAGGCGAAATGTGGCGACCACTTATTGATATTACAGACGCGGCTGGAGCTCATATTTGTTGTTTGGAGGCCGATGAGACAAAGATTGGAGGAAACATTTACAATATTTCCTACAAAAATTATCGAATACTAGAAGTTGCTTACAGGGTTAAAAAGGCCCTTGAGGACATCGTCGATGTTGAAATAGATGTCGATTATTTTGAGAGGAAAACTCGGAGCTACCGGGTCTCAACCAAAAAGATAGAAACGGAACTTGGATTTAAGCCAACCGTATCGATTGAAGACTCAGCTAGAGATATGGCACATAAAATTATAGACGGAAATGCGGCGGACATGGAAAACCCCCTATATTACAATATTAATTGGATGACTCTGTTGGTTGAACTGGAACAGACTTTGAAGGAAATTGGAACAGTATTCTAACCTGCCTTAAACTTCGGTACAACAAAACATGTAGTTTTTTTCTGGAGTTTTCTGACAAGTGTATCTAGTTGATTGAAATGCGAATAATGGTTATTGGAGCTAATGGGCAATTGGGAAGCGAACTAGTTGGAGTCTTAGGGGAAGAGGAAACAATACCACTCATTCACTCTGATTTAGAGATAAAAAAAGAGCCTCAGGTACGAAAAGTTCTAAGAGATTTCACTCCGGAACTCGTGATCAATACCGCAGCATTTCATGTTGTGGCTGAATGCGAAAAAAACGATCTCGAAGCCTTTCAAGTAAATGCTCTGGGAGTTAAATATTTGGCCCTTGCATGCAAGAAATATGGATCTACTTTGCTTCATATAAGTACAGACTATATATTTGATGGCCTTAAAAGAACACCCTACATTGAAACGGACGTGCCAAACCCTCTCAATGTTTATGGCATCACTAAGTTAGCGGGCGAGCACTATCTCCGATCTATTCTGGAAGAGCATTTCATAGTCAGAACAACTGGACTTTTTGGAATTCACACATGTAGAGCAAAAAAGGGAGGCAGCTTTGTAGACTTAATGTTGCGGTTAGCCAAGGAAAGAGACGAGATTCGAGTAGTTGATGACCAGATTCTAACTCCAACCTATACGTTGGATTTAGCAAATCAGATAAAGACGCTGATCACCACCAGAAACTATGGGACATATCACGCCACCAATGGTGGCCAATGCTCTTGGTATGATTTTACTAAGGCCATCTTTGACCTTTTGAACATGGAGATAAACCTAAAAAGAACATCTTCCACGGAATTTCCATCACCAGCAAAAAGGCCATCATATTCTGTTTTAGAAAATAGGGCGCTGAAGCTTCTAGGGATAGACAAAATGAGAGACTGGAAAGAGGCACTTGCGGCATGTTTGAAGGAAAAAAGAATCATTTAACTTGTCTCATTACTAGGATTTTGCACAATGTAAAAAGTGGTTTTTTGATGGTTGAAAAAGGGCTTTTACCTCGGAGGAATAAGATTTCCCCCGTCTTGTTCAGTGAGAATGGGATTTTGGATCGGCCACTTAATGTTCACCGAAGGGTCATTCCACTTCAGTACTTTTGAAGTGGCAGGGTTGAAGTATTCACTCTGCTTGTAGTGTACCCAAACTTGGTCGGTTAGAACTAAGAACCCATTAGCAAAGCCTTTTGGAACAAAGATCTGAAGATGGTTATCAGAAGACAAGATGAAGGATTGCCAGGCTTTGTATGTGGGTGAATTCTGATTCATGTCGACAATTACGTGATATGTTCGTCCATGGATTATTTGTACGAGTTTGGCTACATTATAGTCATAATGCATTCCTCGTAAAACATTCTTATATGACCACGAGACGTTATCCTGTACGAATTCCATATCTATTCCAAGATCCAAGAACACATTTTTTCTGAAGATTTCTTTGAAATAACCCCTATAATCCTCAAAAACTAATGGCTTAATTAGAAATACTTCTTTGAATTTTGTTGGAATTTTTCTAAATCTTTCCGTCAACTTTTTCACCATCTGAATTGTAACTGTCTTGAGGTTAGACGGTTGGAACTTTCAATTTTGTTGAAATTTACAAGATAAACCATTTTTCCGTGTTTATGAGTCCTTTTGTATGAAGCGATTCTTTTTCTAAAATAGGTTTTGTTGACCCTCAAATTAACTCTTCTGAACAAGGTTTATCAGATTTTCTGCTGGGGATGGTTCATCGGCGCCCAAAGATCCTTCTAAAGATGTGTCAACATTGTGAAGACCTCAACGCGCCCTGTTATTCTTTCAAACGTTTCAGTCGTATTTAGAGATGCTGAACCTGACTCTTCGGCAACAGCTAAGCGGGAGGGAAATACAAAGTTACAATGTTCACATTAAACAACATAAACCAATGATGCGAAGACTAAGCGTTATGCCCGATAGTCCAACCGCAAGATAGATAGGAAGTCTTACAAAAAAAGGCTGCAAATTAAACTTGGGAGCTTCTTTCAAATGGGAAATTTCTTAGAGGAAAACTATGGAGAGTCATCCCACTGAAAATCCTTCATGTAATTCAGCATTATTTTCCCTCGGTTTCTGGTTCTGAGTCGTTTATACGAAATGTTGCTGAAAGGCTAGCATCAAATCACGAAGTAGAAGTTTACACCTCTGACGTTTACAATAGGGAAGCTTTCTATTCTAACAAAGGTATATCATTAAAAACAGGAGCTATAGAGAATATAAATGATGTTAGAGTAAGGAGATTCCGTACAATTCATTTTATCCCAAGTTTTCTATATCATTCTACTCTAGCAAGTCATGCGAAAAAGAGAAGATCACCTAACATTATTTTAGAAATACTAGAACCAATTTTAGTTCCACCTTTTACTCCTACCATGTTTCCTAATCTTCTTAGAGGTAAATGGGACGTAGTAGTTCTCTCTTGTGTTCCGTATCAACATATCTACAGCGCTGGGTTCATTTTGTTGAGGCGGGGGATTCCTACGATTATTGCACCATTTCTTCATTTTGAGTTTGGGCTCTTCCTCAACCGCTTTTGTTTAAAAATTCTTCAGCGTTCCAATGCTATTTTGGCAGCCTCAAATTACGAGAAACGCAGGATGATAAAATTAGGACTAAATGAGAAAAAAATATACGTAGTTCCTTTAGGAGTAGATCCTACGGAGTGGAAATCCTGTAATGGGCATCGATTTCGTCTCAAATACGGATTTTCAGCAGATGACAAGATTATACTCTTTGTTGGCTTCAAATGTGAGGATAAAGGTGCTCTTACACTGATTTCTTCTCTAGAGAAGCTATGGCCAGAATACCCTAATATAAAACTAGTAGCCATTGGAGAAGGTGATAATTTGTGGTATAAACACTTGGCAAACCTTGATCCTGAAGTTAGACCACATATTTTTGATTTAGGTGACAGGGGGTACATATTAAACCGTAGGGAAGAAAGGATGCAAATTCTTGATGCATTCACTGCTTGTGATCTCTTTGTGATGCCTTCAAGAATAGATTCCTTTGGGATAGTATATCTCGAAGCTTGGATGGTAGAAAAACCAGTTATAGGAGCTTGGATAGGTGCCATGCCAGAAGTGATAAATCATGAAATAGACGGCTTTTTGGTTCCTTTTGGGGATGCCGATATTTTAGCTCAGAGAATCCGAGAACTATTAGAAAATGATGATCTTAGGAAAAAAATGGGGCGTCATGGAAAGGAAAAAGTTCTTGCAAAACATACTTGGTCTCACACAATTAAAGTCATGAAGAACATCTTTAATGAGATTATATAGATTTTCAGAAATTTTATGGCTTTACCTCATTGGTATGTAGATCCACTTGATCTTTTTCTATTCAAAAAACAACCTAATAGGAAGATTCGCTATTATATTAACTCTCTTAACTTTGCAGGTCATGTCTAGGCGAATTCGGGTGGGATGACCAGTCCAAGAATGATTGTCATGTATGGCTTGGTTCCCTATCCGAAAACAATTCAGCAAGTGTTTCCTAACAAACAACACACTCAATGCATTCAGTTTCTTGATTTTCTCTTAACACGTTTTTTCAAAATCTGCTATTTTCGTAAAAAGGTCAATACAAGGCTCTAGGACCGGGATTCCATTCAGCAGTCTATCTTTAAATAATGGCCCCCAGTAGGGCAATTTTGACGTTAAAGGCCCCTACATCCCGAGTTACTATAGTTTTTTCCCCTAGTTTGGGCTTAGGTTTTGTGTCTTTCTGTTCTTACACTTTCTGTGGATCTGTACCCTCCTCATGCATGTTATTCTGTGATACACCTTCCATGACCACGCTCAGTACTTTGTTGGGGCCTATCTAAAGATCTATTCACCGGACGAACTGATTTTTTGCGCCCAGTAGTTGATTGTTCTCTTCAGTCCTTCCTGAAGATCAACTTGGGGTTTCCAACCCATTAACTTCTCGGCTTTTTTTGCGTTCAAGCTGAGGTATTTCTCAGTCACAATGCGGGTGGGATAAGTGGGAGGGAAGCCGTGCACAATTTCTCCCTCATAGCCTATGCGTTCCTTGATTTTTAGGGCGAGTTCTCCCATTGTAAGCTCAAGTCCGCACCCGAAATTGATTATCTCACCCGTCACACTCGATTCAAGGCACATCAGGTAGGCATTCACGTGATCATCTATGTACATCATGTCCCGTACCGCATCCGGCGTGCCCAGATGCACAGATTCCCCCTTGAGCATTGATGTGATAATATACTCTGTGACAAATCTCGTTTCATTCCTTCTTCCATACGTGTTGCAAGGCTTCGCAATCAGGTACGGCAGATCATACGCGACTCCCGCCATTTGAATGTATTTCTCTGCCGCGACCTTGGAGACCGCATATGGGCTCGCAGGGTACAAGGTTAAGTCTTCGGTGAACGTCTCCTTCTTCTTTTGCCATCCATAGGTCTCCATTGTTGAAGAAAAAATAAATTTCTTCAGGTTTTTGATTTCAAGCGCGGTATGGACCAAATTGATCGTTGCCATGTAGTTTACTTGCTGGTATTCTATTGGTTGTTCAAAACTATACCGAACTGGAGTATATGCGCCCAGATGAATAATATAATCGGGTGAGATCGCTTTAGTAATTCTTCTGACGGCTAAATGGTCTATTAGATTTCCTTCTTTAATTTCAACGTGATCCAACAGATCTGCGATCACTTCCAGCTTGTTACGTGAGCTATGCCTTACGAGACCATAAACTTTGTGTTCACCCTTTTTAACGAGGCTTCGAACCAATTCACTCCCAATAAATCCGGTTACTCCGGTAACAAAGATCTTAGGCATTTTAGTAACTCCTGAAGCGAATTAGTTCGTTCTCAGTCATCTCTAAATCTTTGATTGTGTTCACTGTTCGCCAAAAGCCGAAGTATCTGAAGGCCTTCAATTTTTGCTCCTCTGTTAGCTTCACAAAGGTCTCTCGTTCAATACTCCCTTCAGATGGGAGATATCCATAAATCTTCTTATCAAATATATAAACTCCTGCGCTCGTAAATTTTGTGTCTATTAAGGGTTTTTCTTGGAACGAAGTCACTGTATGTTGCGTATCAATCTCCATGACCCCAAACTGGCTCCTTAAAGGGCTGGCAAGCACTGTTGCTATTCCTCCCTGCGCTTGGTGAAAGCCCAAGAAGTTTTTCAGGGAAACATCTGTTAATTCATCTCCATTCATGGCAAGAAAGACCTCATCATCGACCTGCATGTTTTCAATAGCTAGTCTAAACGCACCCCCCGTTCCGCTTTCCACCTTGTGATTACTATATGTTATTTCAATCCCAAAGGCACTTCCATCCTTGAAATAGTCCATTATCTTTTCTTTTTTATAAGCAACTCCAATAACCGCCCTCTTGACCTCTTCTTCTACTAACCACTCCAAAATCCATTGTAAGAGAGGTTTACCCAGCAATCTTATCATTGGTTTTGGCAGATCTTCCGTGTAAGGCCCCAGACGCAGGCCCTTGCCTCCTGCGATAATCACAGCCGTTTCAATGGACATGTTTAATTCCCTCACATGCCGAAGAATTCCGTTTGTCTCTTAAATTTATTTTTTTTGCATAATTAGAACACACCAAGCTATAACTTATGCATCTACTTGAATTTGTCAATAGTTTTCTTCGTGAAGTCCATCTTGTATCGTTTTCTGGATTGGAGACCTTGTCATTATTTACCAGATGTGAAAAACCGGGAAAATCACCCGTAAGCGACCAAAAACCGTGATAGCAGATAAAGTCTATGATGCGGGGTATACGTATGTGAGTATAGTGGAGTAATTTTAAGCCGTGCCGATTATCGCGATCCGAGGTCGGAGACGAGGTATGTATGGGTCGCTAAACTCTAATAGTTTAGAAGCTTACTTTTTCCAATCCCCCCCAATTTGTTCTTACCAGCATAGATGTCTGTTTAAATAGTTTTTTTTGACTGTTTTTGGGGCTTAGCATGCTTAGCATTTACGGTGATGGTCATGATAGACTATGCCATCATTGGTATCCTGACTATTTGATAAGGTTTTATTTTAATGGATGAGCAAATATCTACTCAATCTTTTTTCTTGGCCAATATTTTTTCTTTGCCCCCTCTTTAGTGTCAAACATCTGTTAGTGTTATTTCAGTCACACGAGTTATGTGAAGGAACACCGAATCGAGGATTTAATTAAAGTTGGAAAAGAATCCCTTAGGTGGCGTATAAGCCTGAACCAGATACACATTGTTAGGCGACGTACTTATTCCTTGGTAACACAATATCGAAAACTTACCCAATGCTTACCTGCTCTTTGTTCTTCTTGTATTATATCCAAAATTTTTGTTCCATTCTTTTCCAGAAATTTTATAACCTTATCTCCCTTTATCCCAAATATTTCTATTATTTCTGGGAGGCCATATCTTATCTTGAAATATAAGCCTAATAAGACAGTTGGAAACATTCGTTTGATTAGTTGTTTTAACCTAAACCTCACCACGTTATTAATTGGTTCGCTCGGTAGTTGAAATATAAGCAAGCCATGTGGAGCAAGTACCCTTAATTCTTTTATGTAATTTTTAGAATGTCGGGATTCAATGTGTCAAAGTGATTTGAATAAATGAAATCAAATTTATAATCAGGGAATAGTTTCAAGTCATCAGCATCATTCAAATAGTACTTACATTTATCATTTTGGCATTTGTATTTCTTAGCTAACTCTATCATTGATGGAGCAATATTAACGCCATGGACATCATCAAAATAATGGGCAAGTGCCTTATTAACCTTCTAATACCACAGCAAAAGTCAAGTACTTTTCTGCGTGGATCATTGATACCCAATGATTCAACATATTTCATAACTGCATTGACTTTCTTTTCACTAGTTTTGAAAAACTCATTTATATGCCATTTCCCCTTTTTATTGGGGTGAGAAATTATTGCCCACAAAGGAAAGGATCAGGATCGGTTTTACCAATTGCATTCCAATTATTCTGTAACTTTTTAAGTTCCATAATCACTCACTTTTGATTTATGCATTTCTTTCTCTTCCTATTACAGTCGGACTTCTTCAGATAAGAATGAAGGAATAAAATGATAGGCATTACAGACAATAAAAAACTTACCATAATCCAGAGCGCATGTCATAAATGATGGAGATCACCTCTCTTAAGCTTTCCTTTACTTCTTAGCCCAACATTGTTTCTTTTTCCACTTTATTAGGTTCGAAATCTGACGAAGAGAGAGTGACCAGAAGCCACAGGCGAAGCAAGGGAAAGCTTAAGTGAAGTGGCCTCCATCATTTATGACATGCTTCAAACTATCGAAATCGCCGCGGAAAGGGCTTTTTAAATTATCAGCTGAGTCTAGTGATTAGGAATGATTATTTGGCAGTTTGCGCCATTATTTCCGCCACACATCGGAGGATTAGAAAGAGTAGCATTTGAAGTTAGTAAGAGACTTGCAGAATGGGGAAATCAAGTCATTGTATTATCTAGTAATAAAGCTCAGAAAAAAGGAACTAGCCTTCGTGTTATTCAAAAAAATCTCGTTCATTATAGTTTTGATTATATTTCACTTCCTCCTGGACCTATATCTGTAAAACTTTTTGCAATTTATAATAAAATTGCAAACCATTATGGAAAGCCAAATATAATTCATATCCATTTCCCACTAGGTGGATTTGCAGAATTAGGTCTCATAATCAGCAAATTACTAAAGTGTCCATTAGTTGCGCATGCCCATTTAGAGATAATAGGTCATCGTATATTTAAATATCTCATACCATTATATTATTTACTAGATATTAGAACAATATTAAGGAATGCAAGTCACTTCATTTGTCCTGATGTGGGTACATTACAAAAATATCTTCAAAAGACAATGGTAAAAGATATTAAATATTCTATAATACCATCTGGCATTGATCATCAAATTTTTCACCCCCCTCCAGAGGGAGATGATGAGTGGAAAAAATCCAAAAAGATTGTATTTATAGGACAAATAGGACCTCAAAAGAGACTAGATCGACTGATAAATGCACTAATCCTAATATATAAAAAAATTGACCCAAAATCCGATATAGAGCTTGACATATTTGGGGACGGGATTACTAGAGCATCCTTAGAGCAACTAGTTAAAAAATATTCTTTTACTAATAAAATAAAATTTTATGGGAGCATTCCACACGAAAAAGTCTCACAAATACTTCGATCAAACACATATTGGTACATGGTGCTTACTTCGGAATTCGAAGGGTTTCCAGTTGCAATGCTTGAATCAATGAGCTGTCGGTTACCAGTACTAGTTTCTACAGACTCCGTGTTTAAAGAAGTGTTTGCATCAAATGTTGGTTATTTAGGAAAGAATCCTCATGAGATTGCTAGGTCATTAATTTTTTATTTATCTGATGAGGTGTCAAGAGAATCATTAGCATCTAAATCACTTATTTTCTCTAAAAAGTATGATTGGGATGTCTCAACAAAAATGATTCTAGAAATTTACTCTAAAATCATAAAAAAATGATAAATGAGGAATAGAGAGAAAAGAAATGACTAAAAATCGAATTTGGCAGAACAAGTCCAAACTCTTAAAAGTTATGTATGAGAACAAAGCTTTAAGCTTGTATATACCTAACGGGGCAGCGTTAGTGGCTTGACGCGTTTCATTTGATTTGTTAAATAACGAAAAAGGGAAAAGTCAAAATGTATGTAAGTTCTTTTCCAAAAATAATGAAATAATTAATGGTGTTTCTCAAACAATGACGATTACAGTGAGAGTTATTAATTCATTCCCTTTTCCTTTATTAAAAATAACTGGGAACATCCGAAACTACATTACAACAAATACTCTGTTGTATGAGAGTTTATTAAACTTTAACATAACTTCTGGGAATCGGGGTTGGGTAGTTAGAACGGATACGGAGATTATAATAGAAGGGTTTCCACGATCTGCAAATACCTTTGCGGTTTATGCGTTTGCATTTGCTCAAATGAGAAAAATTCGAATTGCGCACCATATACATGTTCCTGCCCAAATAATTAAAGGAGTGAAACTAGGTATTCCAACATTAGTCCTAATAAGAAACCCTTTAGATACACTTCTTTCTCATTTAGTGAGAAACCCATACCTATCTCCCCCAATTTCAATTCGATCATACATTCATTTTTACAAAACGATAATTCCATACAAACGTTGGTTTGTTCTCGGGGAATTTACTGAGGTAACAACCAATTTTACAAATATCATAAAAAAAATTAACAAAAAATTCTCAACTAATTTCAAGTTATTTGATTATAATGAAGAAAAAACTAACAAAATATTTTCATTAATTGATATAGCAAATAGGAAATACAATCAAGGATTAATAAATACAGTAGCGAGACCGTTAAAGCAAAAAAATGCGCTTAAAGAGAAATTTAGATTAATGTTCCAAGCTCCAGAAAATAAAACATTACTAAACAAAGCAATATCGATCTATGAAAGTTTAATTGGGAAATAAAACTCGGGAACTCTCAAATTAGTCGAATATAGTGTTGTTGTATACTCTAAGTATTAGGTATTAGGCAATATGTTAGAGGAACAAATAATGAAAGCGGATTATGATATTGAACAATATTTTTTTCGCCTAAATCTAAACGAAGAGTCTAGAAGGTACCTAAAATTTCATTTAAAGTGCTATGTTTATTTTTTAACAACCATTGAAGTAATTAGAAGTTTATTATCGAAACGAAATATCAAGATTATTGATATTGACCCATCATTTTTCACCGAAATAATAGAAAAACGTTTTTCCGAAGATTCTATACTTACACTAGGGTTTGAACACAGTGAAAATAGGGAACCGCATTTTCCTTTAGGTATCAAGTATAATAAAAGCTCCTTTTCCCCTTTAGACTTGAACGATGCTCAATATCCTGATAAATAGATAAAAATTCTGATGTGTGATATAACTCAATTCGAGTTATTTAGAGTAGTTTAGTATAATCTTGTGATCCTAAGTTGCTGTTGTTGTGTTGAAAAATGTCTGAGGAGAAGTTACCAAAGCTCAATAATTTTATAAATGAAATAGCACTGAGTACATCAAAGGTTGTATTGATAGGCTTGGATGGAGCCACTTTTGACCTGATCATACCTTGGGCTACAAATAACAAGTTGCCAAATTTGCGAAGATTCCTAGAGGAAGGTGTAAGTGCAAATCTCATCTCAACAGTTCCCTATTTCACACCGTCAGCCTGGACATCAATTGTTACCGGTAAAAATCCTGGCAAACATGGTATCTACGATTTTTATGTCATCAAGGAGAATAAATTGAAGGTTATAAATTCAAGGCAAAGAAAAAGTGAGGCAATTTGGAATGTTCTTAGTAAAATGAACAAGAAATCGATAATCATCAATGTCCCAATAACCTATCCACCCGAAGAAATTAATGGTATTTTAATTTCTGGAATGTTGACTCCTGGAACTGATGCAGATTTCGTACACCCCAAAGAGCTGAAAGATTATCTTCTCAAGGAAGGTTACGAGATAGAGTGCAACATTCATCAAGTAAAGGATCTTATCCTTAAGGAATCCTTTCGCATTACAGAGACAAGGGCGAAAATAGCATTAGATCTCATGCAAAAGTTCGAATGGGATTTATTTATGATTGTGTTTATGCATTTAGATCGCATTCAACATCGTTTTTGGAAGTACATCGATCCCAAAAATTCACAACACGATTTTGGAAAGGAAGAAAAGTATAGAAATACAATACTTGAATGCTATCAAATATTGGATACCATAGTTGGGAAGTTTCTTGAGGTAATTGACAAAGATGTTACTATTATGATTGTCTCAGATCATGGCTTCGGACCACGCTACAAAACCTTTTTTGTAAACTACTGGCTAACAAGATCCAATTTACTAAAATTGAAAGAAACAGAAGAAATCAAAACTGTCTTTGCACAAATAATTAGACGAGCCACAGCACGAATTAGACCAGTTCTTACAAGCCAAAAATTGTCCAAATTCTTGAGGATGATGAATCATGGTCCTCTTCTTGACTTGATAAAACAAAAAATGCGAAAGATGTTTCTGTATCATGAGAATCCCCATATGAAGGCAGGAAAAAGTCAACCTACCTTTTCAATCATTGATTTCTCAAAAACCGTGGTGTTATGTCCTTCGACAAGTGGAGACGGCTTGAGAATCATTACTAAAGGGAGGGAAGATAAAACCACCATTGATGCAAAATCAAAATATTCGAAGTTGATAAGATATCTAACTAGATTGCTATATGATCTTAAGGATTCGAAAACAGGCAACAAGGTAATTAAAAAGATTTACAATTGGGAAGAATTGTATTGGGGGCCCTATACCTATGATGCACCAGATCTGGTAGTAGAAATGAACGATGGATACAAAATGGTAGCAGATTTAGGACCCGGAAAATTTTTCACAGAAAGTTATGTGTTTACTGGATCGCATCGACATAACGCCATTTTTTTGGCGTTGGGTCCGGGCATCAAGAAAAAAACACATCTAGAGCAAGGAATTTATACTTGGGATATTATGCCTATACTATTGCGAATAATGGGTATTCCGATACCTTCCGATTGTGATGGTAACGTCTGTAATAGAATTTTTGATTCGAGACAATGAACCAAGAGACAGCGAAACGAACTAGAAAAATATGGTGTGCCAATGAAATGGTGTTGTCGCAACCAGACAAAATTTCGATCGGGAAGGAGTCCTTAAAAGTCGGATTAGTCAAAGTCGCTGGGTATGGATCTTTTTTTCTTTACTGGATTTGGATACCACGAACGTTAGGTGTCACAAATTATGGTATCTTTAGCTTCATTTCAACCTCGATTATTTTGTTTTTTGTATTTAACCGCTTGGGGATCAATCTCCCTATTTTTCAGGAGATTCCCAAATATATTGCTCAGAAGGAAGTTAACAAGGCTAAGGGGATAGTGAGATCGTTCTTAAGGCTGAGAATCGCTTCTTTTTTTCCATTCATCCTATTCTGGATATTTTTTCTCCATTCATTTTTTAAGCTTGATCTCATCTTTGTTTTTCTGGGAGGTTTGGGTTTCGTTCTCAGATCCATGAACGAAACCATATTCTCCATAATCCGGGGGGAGCAGAAAATAGCTTTATGGGCTACACAGGATGTATTAAGACCTCTATTAGGTTCGGTATTGATTGTTATGTTTTTCTCGATATTTAGTCTCGTTGGAGCTTTCTTCGCTCTAACTGTGGCAGAAATAATAATTCTTCTTCTGGGAGTATTCTCAACAAAAAGCTTCCTTTTCTCGGGAAACAGAAAAGACAGTCCCCCTCCATCCTATTTTCTGAGAACCAGCATTAATTTTTACTTCATTGGATTATTTTTAATACTATTCTTAAATTCAGGCATATACCTGATCCAGCTTTTGCTGCACGATTATGATCTGGTTGCTTATTATTCGATCGGAATGACAACTCACGACTTTTTATCGTCCCTCTTTTCGTCCTTGGGCTTTGTCCTTTTTCCTGCGGTTGTGATATTGGACACATATGGACAAGAAAAGATTGCTAACAGAGTCATGATTATTTGGTGGAAGCGTCTAATTATCATGTTCCTCCCTCTAAGCTTGTGGGTTTTCTTTTTGATCAGACCGCTAATTCTTTTGTTTTTGGGGGAAGCCTATCTTCCTGCTTCTTTTCCATCGAGAATCTTTGTCATTGGTGCTATATTCAGAGGGACGTTCGAGATATTCAGGGTTTTCGTTATGGCTAGGAAGGAGCTTCTCATACTTCTCAAATCGTCTTTAGTTTCGCTAATTCTTTTTTATTTTCTTTCATTTTATCTAATCCCATTGTACGCTTTGGTGGGTGTCGCAATTGCATTTATAGTGGCGGAATTTATTGCTACTGCTTATTTGGTTTATGCTTCTGTTAAAAAATTCAGCTTGATTCTTCCGTGGAGGAACATATCTCTTCTTTCTGTTACGACATTGTGTTTAGCGACCATTGTATGGTTAATTAATTGCTGGACCTCAGAGGCTTTAACTCTAACTTTGACAACTGTTACCATCATCTACATCGCTTTTCTGATCTACAAAGGTGAGTTGAACAAGAATGATCTGATTGATATATTTAGAGCACATAGATGATTTCCAAATTGTTTATCCATAATGTTAATTCCAGAAGCTTCCTAAGTTGATAGCAAGTAGACTTACATCGACCATTTACTCTTTGAAACGCGGAGTCTGAAGCTTCAATTCTTGCTATTCAAGTCAGAAGACAACATAATCTATTGAATAAGACTCTTTTGGGATTCTCGTCTAGCAACATGACTGTTCCTCAATGCCTTCGACTATAATTTCTTATTGTACTTCATAGAGCTTTGGTGACAACGGAGCTTCGCTTTCATCTAGGATGTGAGTTAGTCAACAAGTTTGGTTGGAGGAGTAACCCAGATATGGCATGGTGAGTGAAGCTATGTCCAGCTCTTTCAAAATAAGAATTTTTTTCAGCGGAATGTACCAACCAAAACTTAACAGATCCGACTGTTTGACTGTCCAAATGTGATAAAGCGAGCTACTCACATTGGCAGCATTCAGGGGGTTTGATCTCGCGCCTAAAAACTCTCTATTGGATTCTTCATAGAAAAAAAGGCTTCCAATTGTGTCTTTATACATAATTTGTATATTTGGATTGGCTAGATACTGGAAAACAAAAGAGTTTGGATAGTTCATTGATTGTCTAATTATAGAAATAAACAGAGGTCCATTCATTTCATATATAGCTTTTAGCCTTGAGAAATTACATGCTCCCGTTGAATTCCAAATTAGGGTGCTATTCCATCTCTTTCCTAACATTGGATGTGGGACAATTCTTTCGAGTAAAATGCCTAGACGAATTCCTACTCGATCATCATTCGCAAAAACTAGGGGTTTTTTCTCTGCATGTGATGTCCCATACTCTTTAATTACCTCAGATACGTGTATTGAATGATTGTCAAACAGGGCTTGATCTCTATATAAAGGATTATTTATATCGAAAGTTCTTTTACCCGTCATCAAAAATTCTGAAGAATAGAGTCCAAAGCTGATCCCTGAAATTATTAAACCTATAAATAGAATTTTTACAATATTTTTATCTAATTCATAGGAAAATTGAGGAACTATTGAAGAAAATCTAAACTTATATGTAGAATTCCTATCTATATTAAATTTTTTTATTAACCGTACAAGAAGAATTATCGCTAATATTTGAAGTTGTTGTTCAGTGAGTGTAGGATGGTTGATTCCTACATAATCAATGATGGATTTTAGGTTTAGAATGGTGTTTTGTGTTTCGAGGCTAATAAAGAAAGAAGGAATGATAACAAGTCTCAAGTATTGTTGTAGCCGGGCAAACATACCGCCCAATGCTATAACTAAAATTAGCAAATAATCATATAATTGAAATTCCAACTTGTTTTTCGAAATTTTAAAGATCTTCAGAAAACAAAGACATATACTAAAATATATAAATAAACCTGTAGGATATGTAAAAGATAATAATGGAATTGAGAGAAAAGCTACAGGAAAAATATTTATTAATACTAAAAATCTGAGAATCTGGAGTTCCGCTGGTATTTTATGTTTTGAGTACTTGAAGTAGTCAATTATTCCAATACATAATGAAGTTCCCATAGATACCCAAAAAATCTCAAAAAATACTGGTCGGTAAGATACTGATATCCATCCGAGTCCTAATATTGAAACGAATTCTGGAAATTTATGCCTAACTGGTATAATCCAGAAAATGGAGAGAAAAAAAAAGAGAATAAGTAATTCTACATGAAGTAAAAAAATGCAAAGAGTCTGGCTATTGAAAGTTTTTGAGGCTTTGAAGATTATGAAAGCTACAAAAAGAAACACACACAAAAGTAAAGTGTATTCGTGGAATAGGCCACTAAGACCGATAAGTATGATACCAGTAATGTTACCAATTCTTTTATAGTTTTTCTTTTCTATGTCCATAGTAGCTAAGAAGAATCCCATAACAAAGAAACTTGTAGAGAAGCTTAATCTTATCCTTATAAATAGCATAGATATAACGTAAATATTTGTCATTAAGAAAAAGAGAATCCAATAAATGTTTTTTTTAATTTCTCTAATAACTAAAAGCATCCAAAATAAGGTGATTGTAAATATTGAAAATAATCTTAATAATTTAATAAAATTTAATATTCCAATATAAGTATTAGGAAGAAAACTCATTTCAAAAATAAACTTGATAACTACAAAAAAGAAAGGAATTCCCCAAGCCGGTTGTTCACCTTTTAAGAACCATATATACCGCCCCATGTCTAAAGAACCTAATTCAGAATTCAAATCAAAAAATAACAAAAAAATATAGACCGAAACGAATAAAGCTACAGAAAGAGCGATAATGAAATTCGAATATTTTGACTTTCTTGTGATTAACGAAAACATATTTCATCATACAATTGCTCGCTTTTAAAAAATATTTTTTGATAAAAAGTTTACGAAGAAGACGTATAAGCGAAGAAAAATTGTAGAACGGCCGTTCGGGAATAAAGTGTGTGGAAAACAGAAAAGGCTGCGATATCATACCCTAGAAATAAAGCAAAAGGGGCGTACTTACGAGTCTAGCGCATCACATGAAGCTCTATTTCATCCAAGCTACGTGGGTCCCCTACTTCCTTAACCACGAAAACAGGGAAAAAAAAGATTAGACTTACTAGAGGAAGTAAGGGAGGGCTTAAGGAGGTTTCAGCATTTGGGACTTACGTTCGAATAAAAAAAGATTATAGAAGCCATGAGAGACCAGGCATAGTTGAGGAGATGGTTTTAGTTTAGAATAGTATTCTGATAGTTAAATCAGAATGCTAAATAAGTCCCTCCCTCAAACGTTCCTAAAATATTGGTCACACGTTCGTTAAAGAATAGATTGTTGCCCTTCAAGTTGAAGAAAAATCTGAATTGCACTTTGGGGGTTGGTCAAAAATATATTTTCATTGGAACACCTCCCGAATGCGTAACATGAGTGAGTCTTGTCTTAATTTCACACATACGAGCGCATGGACCATCATCGCACATAAATAGGCAAACAGATGAAATTTCATATTCCGAAATCCCATCACGTGCACACCTACCAGAAGATATTCACTTTTCAAGCGCCCAAAGATGCCTTCCACTTGGCTTCGCCATCGAATATGACGCTTCCACGATTTTCCCCCAATTTTGAAGCCCTGCCGCCATCGGAGGCTGTCCTTCCTTTTCGGCACTCCCCGGCGTCGGTTTAGCGGTACCAGAGGCGTAGCCCCGCTCTCCCAAATCGTCGCGATGTTCTCTTCGGAATCATAGCCGGCATCCGCCAGAAGATAGCGCCCCGCGGTGTGCGGTTGGGTTTTCAGGAGGCGCGGGAGGAGCGGGGCGTCATGGCGATTTCCCCGGGTTAGCACCGCTCGAATGGGTAACTTCGTCTCACAACTCGCCAGAATATGGAGTTTATACCCATAAAACCACCCACAAGTGCTATATCCCTTTCGAGCATCTGGATCCGTCTTCTTAGCTGAGATGGGGGTTGAATCGACTACTAGATGCTCCCCGAGCTCGTGTTCTTCCGCAAAGCGATCGGACAATTTCTTGAACGCGGATTCAATCAAGCGATGTCGCCGAGCTCGAAAGCGGTTGAGTGTGCGCAAACTGGGAACGGTGAGAAAGCCACACAACTCCCGGAGCCCCGGATTTCGGGTCAACTCACGATGAAGAGCGTTCTCCGACCGAAACCCAAGGAGGGCTTTGCACACAAAGGCACAGAGCATTGAGCTCCGATCAAATGGAGGGCGCCCCGGGGGGCGGCGGGAGGATGATCCCCGGGTAACCGCAGCTCTTAAATAAGTGATAATAGAATGGAGAATAGCGTATTTCATGCGACGCCAACGCGTCGCGGGCTATATGGGGGATGATATCATCCCTCGCTAGCCCAGTATATTATTTTGACCAACCCCCTATTATCTAATTTTTGAAATTCTAATCCTTGTTGTGACATAATCGGAAATAGAACGTTGTTTGCTAAACTTCTGAAAAATGGATATTTTTTAAGCTCTGTATCCAAATCATCCATTTCTATCTCAGGTGGAATAATGCGTTTACTCACCATTATAGAGATTATACGAAGATAGATTTCCCGTTTGTCGGGTAAGAGCTGATTACCCATTGCGTCGAATAAGCTATCAAACACTTTACTAAGAAAGTTTAACCATCTTTCATTCGGAATAATATCTTCACGCGATATCTGCAAATCAAAAAGATCCTCTTTAACATCAACACAGAGGATATAAGGCATTTCCAGTGCAAATACAGGGAAGCTGCCTACGAAGGTTCCATGGTTAAATAGAATTAACTGGTCTGAACTCCATGGATCAACAGTTCCTAATATTAGTCTAAAACTATCTTCTTCAAATTGTAATATCTCTTCAGATTTAGTTTCTTGATCAGTTTTAAACGGATCATGTCGCTCGTAATACCTTTCCACTATAAGATCTATTGACCAGTTATCTTGAAGTCTTCTTGGCTCATCTCCCTCCGTTTGGTAAAAAATTGGAATCTCTTGTGCTACAAAGTAGCTTTCTAGTGTTTCTTGAAGATTAATTTGTTTGCCCTCGTCATTTAATCTTAGAATAAAAGAATATGGAATCTCACTAGATGCCTTATTAAAATTAACAAAGGATTTTCAAACTTCCATTCAATCGACAGCTATTAGAATTGTGAGAACGAGCGGAAATTGCATTTTTATTCTCTGGAGATTTATGGAAAAACCAGGAGCACCAAGAAATTTAAGATTAGACTGGTATGCTGCGCCTAAAGGGATTTTTCTACCTCCTAATGCTCGTCCTAATTCGTCTAAAAGACCCAATTTCAAAACTGTTTGCGATTTAACTAAAACAGAAAAACGCAATGGATTCGAAAAAATTAAGATCGGTAATCTAAAAGGGGTTTATTATGTAGAATCTATGAAATTATCAAAGATTCCTGACCTGCGTTATTATATAAACCAAAAAAGACCGTTAAGCGATCCTATCGTGCTTTCACTTATTCATCTGACTTAAGTTACTAATGAAAGTCAGATGAGTCGCTTTATACATTAATAATCCTCCACTCCCCATACATAAGTGAGCTTCGCCTACAAACTATCTCCCTATAAATAAAGTCACAATCACTCCCCTATCCATAATAGCCATTCTTTTACTTCTACGGCTCCGCTCCGGGCCTACCTCCGCTGCGCCTAGATCTTGCGCGCGCTTGGAGCTTGGACGGCCAATCTCCTCCCTTGCTGGTTCGGGCTCGTAGCGACCTATGTCGAAATTACAACTGGAGGGCGGGCGACGATGCGAAAAGTCATCCGAAAGATCGCGGAGAGTCGCCAAAACTATGAAACGGTGCTCCTTGTTTGGTTGGAAGAGCCGCCGCGCCACCGTCAATCTGGGGTATGCATCAAGTCTAACCGACAAGAGGCGCAGGAAATTGCCGATGAATTAGGTGTCAACCTCCGTGTCTTCAAGTTGACTAATCTAAATGAGCTAGAAACGTTCTGTAAGACCGGGAGAGTATCATACTCGCACCCAAAAGGACGATGAAAACTATTGATTTCAATTAATTATCATAATATTCTTATACATGCAATATGTCTTTTTCAGACGAAAGAAGATACGTTCGAACAAGATAGATTTCCTTTCTTTGATTAACAAACTATCTGACTGTGACTTGGAACTCTACAGTAGAACTAGTCGAGCAAAGCAAGGCAGACCAATGTCTGGTGCTACTTTATACAATAAAATACTAGATATGAGGATCGACGCTATTACCACTGAATTATTTGATGAATTGATAAAAATGATCGCAAAAACACCTCACCCTGCCATCAATTTTTCCTTACGCTGGGACATTGATTTAGGATACGTAATCAAAGAAGATAATGCTATTAATTTCATATTTAAAGTACTCAACAATTTAGAGCCCATCTATAATTTCATTCTATAACTATCCTAATCCATTAAAGTGAATTCAACATTGAGGATATTGTTGAATACTATCGATAAGATGTAGATACTGTGAGTTTATCCCTCTATTATTGTTGAAATAGTTTTAATCGTCAGCAAATCGATTTTTGTTAGCCTGACGACTCTTCTTTTCTAAAAGACTCCAATAATATTCTAGTGCCCAAAAATGACCAATAAATTAGTTTTGCTGGAAAAAAAGAGGTAGAAAGGAGATTGTTGAATCCTATCATTCATTCGTAAAGGAAGAAAACTACTCTTTAGAGGATCTAACGATCCCATAATTTTTCAAAAATTTCTAGAATTAATCTTTTCATCATTTGGAAAGTACTTTCAGCCTCCAATTTGGAAGATATTTTATCTGGGTGAGCCACTCTATTTCTTACATATCTAAAGTAGGAAAAAACACCCGTTAATTCTGTCAGGTTTGGGTCGTTCTCTAGTCTGTCTAGAAGGTTTCCTAATGTTTCTTCTACATTATATATCATTCTTAATAATCCTTCTAAGCTCCTAAGTGCCATCATCTCCGATGCTGTATGTGCTCCCACGCCAAAGGATAACGATGCTTCTTGAATGGATTGTTTCTCCACAGGACCTAATTGGTCCAATATCCCCTTGAGTTCATCGAAAGACGGATATATCCTTTCTACATGAGTTCCTATATCTGATATAGATACATGCATTTTCTCACTACAATTAGGGTTAGGGCATCCTACCTCGCCCACATAGGATGGAACTGAAATTAGATCGATGTAGATCCGTTCTCCACAAGTTATACATCTGATATCTGGCATTCCTTTTTCCTCTATGCTTTTTCCTCATTAGAACGAGGATATTTGTGTGAGTCTTGGTGGTTGATTCACACTATCATGGATCTTGGGGAAATCACCTAGAAAAATATATCCTAGGACCTAAAAATAACCAAACATTTAGGATTGTTTGGAAAACCAATGTTAAATCGAATTTTATTTAGTTAATAGCTTTTTGTGTAAGAAAACAAGCGCATTTCCCCGAGATGAGGGGGACTTCTCCTCGATAACTCAGAATAAGAGAGAATCAAATGACCTGATGATGTTCAGACGATTCACTAAACTGTTAGGTGCTTGAACCACTTCCTTTAACCTTTCTTGGGCGGGATCGGCACAACCAGTGGCGCATCGTTTCTGATACCAATTGTAGCTATAGCGTCATTGGGGTACACAGTCGTCCCCGTCTTTAATCCAATGATATATCCATCGTACTCCGTTCGAATATAGCCATCTCCAAGAGGCCTGCCGAAGATATCTGTGATTCGAGCTACTGGCTGCCCTTTTGTAACCCGATCTCCTGGTTCAACCAGGAAATAGATGAGTCCCGAATGTTTCGCCCTAGGGTGTTCGTGCAGCCGGATACGTTCATGTGATCTAAGAATTGGGAACTCCGTGATTTCTTCTTGCGCCCCATCCAGCAGCCCAGCCCATTTTAGAACATTACGGACTCCCTTAATCGAGCTAGCAACGATCTGTGGATCTAGAATACTATTTGCTCCGAGCTCTGCTGTAAACGCAGGTATTCTCAGGTTGTTCAGAGCAGCCCCAGAGACGGAGCGGTGGAGTTTTTTCTTGAGGTATCGTTTAGCAGGAAATTCCACGCACGTAGTCACGCCAAAGGACTCAACCATCGCTTTCAGTTGTTCAAAGAGCTGGTCTGCCCCGTTTTTCTGTTCAGGGCTTTCATAAAACACCCGATCGAGAATTACATAGGGGATTGAGCGTAAGCCATGGTTGTGGAAGTCAATTAGGAAATCCGCATATTTTTCCATATAGTCATAGATCTTTTTCGCGATTTGTTCGTAAGGTTTGGGGTACTTCTTGTCTTCGTCCTCATCTTCCTCTTTTTTTGCAACATTCCCTCTGGAAAAAGGCGATTAGGATCTCGTTCATCAAATTCCGGCGACCGCTGTAAGCGGCGTAGGCCCGAGGGATTGAGGGTCGGAATAGCAACCACAGTTCCTTCCAGTTCGCGAGCAAGGCTTTCTGTGACCAATTCGTGAATTGTTGCAATTCCCGTAAGCTCTGCTCCGTGAATGTTTGCGGTCAGGAAAAACGTTAGCCCAGCTGTAGTTCCTTGTGCAATCATCACCGGAATTTTCTCGGTTATGCCTGTTGGCAGTTCTAAACTGTCTATAAACCCATAGGTGAGCTTTCCCGGCTCACTTTTCGCACTCCCAATTTCGACGACTTTCATTAGATCACCATCACGTTCATATAATGTGGAATTTGGATTCAGTTTTATCTTTTGAGACGAACTCCTAATCTTTAGGTTATATATACTCTTTGTAAGGCTGAACAACGCCCATAAAGAACCCGTTCAGGCGCATAGGAGTCGGGTTAATGTGATTTGGCGGCCTTGTCCCATTCTTCCTTCAGGTAATCCATTAGGAACTCGTCATGGTACGTGCCATCTCTGAATACAGCTTTTCTTCGTTTACCATTTTGCTGAAATCCCACTTTAGTATACATGGCCTTTGCCCGCTCATTAAAGGTAAATACACGGAGTTCGACCCGGTTAAGGTTCAATTGTTCAAAGGCATATTTGAGTGTCAAAGAGGTTGCTTCAGCTCCTAAGCCTTGTTCCCAGTATTGTTTATTCCATATTGCAATTCCAAATTCAGCCGTTCTATTCCTCCAATCAACATTGTGGAGTCCCAACGATCCAATAAGCTTCTTTTCTTGTATTGTCTCAATACCAAAGATGTAGGCTTTTCCTTCTTGTCTGTCACGCCAAGTGGATCGTATAAATTCTTCTTCTTCCTGCCGGCTGTGTGGAATGGTCAACATCAGGAAACGTTTCACTTCCCAATCGTTCCAATGGGTCATGATCTCGTCGAGATCCTCCAACTCCAGCCCGCGGAGAAGCACTCTTTTGCCTTGAAGCAATTGGGTTTCACATCCTAATCATATAAGTTCAATTTGTAAATATTCAGTTATGAAAACGCGGTATGTAGGTACAAGGGCGTTTTCAAGGGATTTGAGTTCTTAAAACTGCAACAAGCAAAAAAGAATAACTCTTTTACCACTCAATTGAGATTGAGAGTTAGATCGCTTCAGGGTGATTTCATCGTGTCAAAAGCCATTCGAATTGGATTGCTCGTCCCTTCTTCGAATACGACGATGGAATCAGAATACAATTTGATGATACAGGAATCAGATGTTGAGATCACGATTCATACTGCACGGATGCCGTTGCAACAAACGACGATTGACGAATTACTAAAGATGGAACGCAAAGCATACACGGCTGCGGATCGCTTAGCTCATGCAAATGTAGATGTCATCTGTTATGGGTGTACTTCCGGTTCGTTGATCCACGGCTTAAAGTTTGCCAAAGAGATTTCAAAGAAGATCCAAGAAAAAACACGCATTTCCGCAGTAACTACAAGTGAAGCCGTGCTGGACACCAGCCGGCATCTAAGACTAACCAAGTTGACGGTGATCACGCCATATACGGAGGACATCAATCATAAAGAAGTGGCCTTTTTAGAGAATGCAGGAATCAAAGTCCTCTCAATTACAGGATTAGGACTAGTAGACAACTTAGAAATTGGAAGAACTGATCCAACTTGTCTAATTCCCATCATTCGCAAGAATTACATCCCAACTACCCATGGAGGGGTATTCATAAGCTGCACAAACCTGAGAACACTTGAAATCATTCATCCACTTGAAGAAGAATTGCAAGTGCCTGGTTTCTCCAGTAATACGGCCAGTTTCTTTGCGGTTTTAAAGCACCTAAAACTCTC
>JAFNKG010000109.1 GCA_017883965.1 Candidatus Methanophagales archaeon
CATTGTTCAAATAGATGTCTTTAACCAGATGCTCATCTACAGTGCCTCCTCTGAAGAGCCATATTTGACGGTCTGGTAAGAAGCCCAGAAGGGTAGGGTTTCCTATACGATTTTGCAGGTTAATATATGATTTGTACGGTGTTGTGTACGGCTGAAACAAGATCCTTCCCATCAACGCGAAAACTCCAAGAACAGGGTTACAGAAAGCTTTCGATACTAGTTCCTTCATATTTTATCTCGGCGTTCCACCCAAATTTGAGGCCTTTAAAACAATTCTATGAACGCTTTAAACAAGCTTTGAAGGAGAGAGTGTTGCTTTTTCTCGGAGGCACTTTTCATCTTTCCATTGCGTAGAATTTGTTCCATCGCAGATATCCATCCAAGTTGACCAGTACGTTGAATAGAGCGTAGGCGAATATCATGGGCTCCTTAAACCTCATACTATCCTTTGAAGCTCTGACGATTTGTTTGAAAAAATCTCTGAGCATCTTGGAAAATGGTTGAGTGAACTCTGTGACTCGTAAGCCAGCAATGTGCCACTTCATTTTCTTTATATGTTCGTGCAGATTTCGGGGAGAGTAGTGTTTCACTGTGTGCTGTTCCAGAATGCGCCACACGTAGCCCTTCTGGACAACGTGTTTCATTAATAGAAGATCTTCAGCTGCTGAAATCAGAGAACTTGGTTTCCAATCTCTGACAACCTCTGTTTTCACTATGGTGTGTCCTCCCCACGTGAAACCCACACTCTGCATCATATTATCTAGAGTGATGTCCATCTTCACCATTCGGTGACGCTCAAACTCCAGGGCACCTTCGAGCCATCTAGTTGAGATCAGACGGTTTAATAAAGAATCGTCCGTGCATTCTCTTCCAGCCCAAAAGGTTTCTTCGTGAATAACGCCAACGCTTTCACCGATGTAGGAGGTTAGGCGTTTAAACCAGCCTTCTGGTAATTCCATGTCGTCGTCCATGAAGACGAAAAATTCCGTGTCAACGTGACCTATCCCTATTGCTCTGGCTTTGGCAAGGTTTGCACTAGTTTGAATGACCGTGACTGATTGGAAGTATTTTTTGATGGCTTCTGTTGTGCCGTCTTGACTAAAATGATCGACGACTATAAAATGGTGAACTGGAATCTCTCTTTTTATGCTCTTTAAGCATTTTTCAAAGAAGGGCCTGTTGCTGTTCCAAGTGCACATAACCACATCAACTGCCTTCGGTTCTATCGTCTCTCCCTCCGCAACCCAAACCTTTGGATCCAATGTCATGCGCGCGCAAATGAAAGAATCTGTTTGGTTTTCTCTAGAGGTCCAAGAAAAAAGCCATAGATCATGAAAAGCCGGCAGGCGATCTCGAAAAGGTTTTCGTTTAATGGATGCTTCAGCAAGCCAATAGTTGAATAGTAACCCATTTGATACAGATGGCTTAAAATAGGGGCCATTCTTATGATGCGATATAAGAATCCTAGTTTGTTAACTTCAGATGAACGCCCATATATTTGAAATACAGGTCTTACTCCTCCTTTTTTGCTCCATAAAATGTGATGTTTCCACATGTCTACATCTGTTATTAGGTGATCCGTAATCAAATCGACATTAGAAATCCATTTGTAACCCGCCTGCTCAATTCTCAGTAGCAATTCCCAATCTTCGTGCAAAGGAATCAGTGGCATTCCGACTTCTCTCACCACACTTGTTCTTAGAAGCGTGTTTGCCAAGCCGCAGAGTCCTTTGCCCCATAAGCCTCCACGTTTTATGAACTCCTTATCAAGTCGACCATATATCTTGGCCACTGGTTTCGCGTATCCCTGACAAGCTCCTACATCTTCGCGTTGGATCATTTCTATGCACCATCTGTACCATTCTGAATTTACCAGCACGTCGCTATCTACTGAAGCATAGTATTCTGTCTCAACGTATTCCAATCCTTTCGCTCTCGCTTTTCCCACGTTCTTTTCATCGAAAGGAACAAAGACGTCAGTTAGGCCACGCAACTTTTCATCGTTACTTGGTCCAACCAAAATCAACCTATTAACAGGAATGTGCTTCCGCACGCTTCTAACACAATATGGTAAAGACCATTCCCCAATCGTCGGTATTACTACGTCAATCTTCAATCTCGTCGACGCCTTATCTCAAATCTATGCGCGTGACTTCAACGACTCCAGAATCGAGATTAACCTAGGAACAGTGTCTTCCATCAGCATTTCCTTCGGAACAGTTGTAACTCTTTTACCATTCCACATAACTTCAAGACCACAAAGCAAGGCCTCATACGGCATTTTAGGACAGCCATCGTGAGTAGTCATTCTGATCAAACGACGATGCATCTGATAAAGCTTGGGCATCTGGCGATAGGGTACATGAGAAATCACCTTAACATTAGACAGGCCTGAAAGATTTGGAGAACCCAAGATCGTAATGGTCTCATCTGGATGAGCAACGGCGTACTTCGCAATCCAGTCGGATCGATATATTTCTGGGTTAGGGCAATAATAAAGAACATAACGCTTTTCACCATGGTATCCGGTTTCTCTGAACATCCTTGTGTCAACGGGTATTGGGATAACCCTCCCCCTACCAAGCCCCACCAATTGTTTCAATTCTTCAGTAACATAGAAAACCTCGTCACACAGCCGCAAAACCACATCCGACGATTTCCTTCCAAATCCCCTTTTACTTGTGTACTCTAGAGCGTCAGAGCCGATGAAGTGTACCACATAATTCTTCCTGAAAAATTTGGAAGACAAAACAAGACGGATAGATCGCATAAAACAAACACTGTATATTACATCGAAACTTCTGAGATTAAAAGAAGCAAGAACTTTTGGGGGAAGATCTACTTTTGTCTCAACGCCGTAATAGCTGAGTTGACGAGCGAGAATTTCAGCGTTGAAAGAGCCAGTCAAAAAAACTTTCATTGCTATTCATCTCTTGCTTACGTTGTCCGTGACTGGAGATCAAAAGTTGTTAGAGCGGTTTTCCAAACGCTATTGGACTGGTCCATGACCGAATAATAAAGAAACAACTTGTTTTCTTCACACGATAAATAGGGTGAAGGAGAATCCAAGGAAATCTCACCATTGATGTCCGGCATCAGAAGACGCCTTTCAAACGGCCCATCTATTAAT
>JAFNKG010000110.1 GCA_017883965.1 Candidatus Methanophagales archaeon
TCATTTAGAACCAAGGTATTATTCGAAACTACCTTTTTATCAAAAGAGAAAAACTTTAAAAACCTGAATAGATACGAAGCCATTAACAATTCCAAAGCATAAAGTACTTGGCAAAGGATTGTTGAGAAAACTTTTAAGGGATGCAGAAATAAGCGTTGAGGAGTTCCGTGAGTTGTTATGATAAACCTCAACAAACCGTCAGGGATGCCCCGCAATTTTGAGCAGATTGAAAGAGCCAGGACAAACTTTTGGTGAGTTAATCGAGAAGATGATAGAAAGGGAGAAAAAGCTCAGGCTTCTCAAAGATATGAAAGGGATTGAAGAGACCGCGGAATTCGTGGAGATTCTACAGAATTTACAAGTAGGAAAAGGTCGTTATTCTATTGTTTTCTCGTGAAAATCTGTGTAATCTTGTGGTTATAAAAAGAGCTAAACAATTACAAAACCGATATCACCCGAACTCGTAATAATCCCTTTCAAGACAGACTTTATATGCCGCAACCCGTATTCCTGCCCGTAATCGCTTAACGCAGCCACGCAATCCTCCGGCACTATCATCTCATAGCCTCTAAGCGAAGCGTCTATTGCAGTGTGCAGCACGCATATATTTGTAACAACGCCGACAAGTATCAATGTTCCTACTCCTTTTTCTTTTAGACGTGCATCGAGACCAGTTCCAAAGAAAGCGCTATACTTCTGCTTTTTCACTACAAACGCTTCTTTTAAAAAAAGCTCGTCTATTATCTCAGCTCCTTTAGTATCACGAATGCAATGCCGAGCCCATACTTCAAACTCTTCATCGTCGGGCGAATGCCAATCCTGCGTGAATATCAACTGCACTTTTTTTCGTATTGCTTCTTCTATCAATGCCTTTATTCGCGGTATTATCGCTTCTACTGCATCGCCTACGAACAAAGCGCCACCTTCGTAGCAGAAGTCCTTCTGCATGTCTATAACTGCCAGTGCACTTTTTTCTGGATTTACAACTACTTTTTCGGGCATAATTTCTTTTATATAATCCATCTAATTTAATTAATGTTGGTGTTCTGTCAGACAGAGAGTATCATTTTCTCAAAGATTGGCTCTCTGCATCTTGCACTTATTACGCCCGACCGTGATCATATTTCAGATATTCAAATCAAAAAAAGAAAAAGGCTCTTTTAGACAAAGAAGCCTCTTAAACTCTATTATATTTTTGTATAATTTTCTCACACCTGCCTATCTCGATTCCGAGAATAGATATTGCGCAACCATTACTTCCAAGGGTGTCACTCCTAACTCTTCAGCGATACGCTTTACTTCTATTAGCACATCCTTCGTTACAGGCTCAATCACCTGTGGCCCAATTCCTCCTTTACTTCCAAATATAGGCATTTTTATCCCTCCTTTTCTCTTCCTTTAACATGTATTATCCTAAACATTGCTTGATTTAAAACATGCTGTTTTTCCATTTTTAAGGCAATCTTCGATTAATTTCATCTATTTTCTTTGATAATTCCTCTATTCTCTCTAATATCAACTGATTTTGATTTTCTTCTCTCTCTTTTTCCTTCTGATTTTCGCCTTCTCTATTTTCATCTTTCTCAACAAAATATGCAGCTATATTTGCAGTTAAGATAGCTACAAAACCAATCCCGATAATCATTACTGCTACTGCCAATATCCTCCCCCTGGGACTTTCTGGATAAAGGTCACCATAACCCACAGTAGTAACTGTTGTAATAGCCCACCATGCACCCTGAAAAATTCCTTGAATTGAAATATCTTGATACTCCAACCAGTTAAAAGCAATACCAGAGGATAGTATAAGAAGAATTGTAATTAAAGTAACATAATGTAAAGAGTTCTTAATAAGCACATCTGAAATTGGTTTAATACCACGCTTTAAAGCAATTATAATTCTAAGAGATCTAAGAGCTCTAAATAATCTTAAAACCCTGAGAGACCTTAAAGACCTTATCAAAGCAAAACCTTGCGGGCAAATCAATGGTGGAGATAATAGAAGAATAATCAGATTTAACCAACTTCTTTTAGTGTAACCAACTTTATCATCGTAAAGATTTACTAAGACCAGATATTCCAAAAGAAAGGCGAACCAAATGCCATCATCTATCTTGGTTGCACAAGAAACTATGTATGCGTTTGTTGGCACTATTTCGAGTTCAATTACTACAACAGGGATTATTAGAAGAGCAAGAAGAATCATAGGGGCATCGATTTTCTTTTCGATTTTAATCGCCAACTCGTTCTTTGATGTCATTTCACCTTTAAATTTTATACATTAAAAAGTCTCATTGTTATCTTATTTAAAAAGCCTCTTTTTATTATATTCTAAGCTATAAAGAAAATAAGGGGGCAGTAGGGTAGCCAGGTTATCCTCGTGGCTTTGGGAGCCATGGACCCCAGTTCAAATCTGGGCTGCCCCATCAAACTTTCTTTCAAAAGAAAGTTTGATCAAAGAAACTTCTATTGGGAAGGACTTTGCACCTAAAGTAAGTTTTGCGCCTAAAGTCGGTTAATAGTAGGGATTGGGAAGTAAGATGTATGAAATGAAAAAGTTTATATGTATCCTCAACACTATGTTATTTTACTAAACAGTGGTGACGCAAAATGAATTGTCGTAGTATTTGGGAAAAAGCACACGGGAAAGAAATACCAAAAGGTTATCAGATACATCACAAAGACTTTAATCCTGAAAATAACAATCCTGAAAACTTAGTTTGTATAAGAAGGGAAGAACATAAAAGAATACATGGACATGATACCGGATTGGGGAAAGGAGAGGGTGATAAAAGAAAAATTATCAATATGCCTTATGAACTTTTTACTGAGCTTTTAGAAGAAAATAAAATAACCGAAGAAGATTTAAAAGAACATCGATTTATTATAGATAAACCTGTTGGTAAAGGGTGGATAGATGAAGAAGAATATGAAGACCTCCCCGAAGAAATGAAAAATGCCATGTATTATGGATGAAGAGGCTTTGCACCTAAACTCTAACTGTGACCTGACAGCACATGATAGAGTAAAATGAAAATGAAATAACTGACAAAACATCGTGGAATATTTCAGACTTTT
>JAFNKG010000111.1 GCA_017883965.1 Candidatus Methanophagales archaeon
TTGAACATAAGTACGTGAGTTACTACCCTCAGGGCAGAATGGAAATCGCTAATGCTTTAGCTGATGGCATAATTCCGATAACTGAACGGCTTATTGATATAGCGAGATCCTGTACACTGTGTGGGATATGTGATAAGCAGTGTTACTTTATGATGGAACTTCGGCCAATGAAGGTTATGGGGGCACTCAAGGAATATATTGAGTCTTATATAGAAAAAAACAAACCAATTGAAAGAACAGAAGAGGACGAGATATTGCGAAATTTGAGAGCAGTAGTAGGCTCCGAATGGGCTACAAATGATTCCGCAATTCTGATTGCATATTCAAGAGACACTTCTCCACTTTCGCCACGACGCATCCCTAAATATGTTGTCATGCCCGAATCTACACAAGAGGCCGTAGAGGTTATCAAAGTAGCCAACGAACATCAGGTGCCATTTGTACCTAGAGGTACCGGGACGAACGCAGCAGGGAAAGCTCTTGGAGAAGGGATTATTATTGACCTCAGTAGAATGAAAACGCTTGAAATAGATCCTGAGAATTGGAGCGCAACCATTGGGGCAGGAATTACCGCTTTTGAGTTGCAAAGAGAAGCGAACGAGCACGGAATGAGAGCAAATGTGGCAGAGTCAGCGGCTTGTGTGTGTGCTAACATAATAAGCACAAACCTTCATTCACTTTTTTCGCATGCATATGGAGTAGGAGCCGATCACTACATTGACGCAGAAATTGTCAGCAAAGACGGCAAAGTCTCCAGGCTGAACGACAAGAATGCGCCAAATCTGTTCTGTTTTAGCCGTCCCCCGCCTGGCAGTCAAGCTCCCTCCCCTGGAATATGCACCCAAATGACCGTAAAACTTTATCCAATGGTAGATGATGAAGAAGGTATTTTTATCCCCTTCTCTGATCTCGGTGAGGCTCTGAAGATGATACGTGAGATCGGTAAAAGAAGGATTGGCATAGCTGCTGGAGTTCTGGGATCAGAATATTTCTCAATCTACCCCGCCCCAACCTTCAAGGTATCAAAGGAATTCAAGCATTTCCTAAAGGATAATATGGGTGTGGAATACATTTTGGTGGTATTAGGCGACAAATATGATATGAAAACAATCAAAGAGATGGCAGACGTGACGTTGGATCAGAAGATGATCAATACACTATTCTTGAGTCTACCAAGGTTGTATGGCAATGAAGGGATAGAGTTACTATCTCAATTTTCAGAAGGTAAACAACCTTATAAAATGATATTTAAGGAAGAAATGGAACCTATAATGGAGATGAGTTTATCTCCTTCACCAGATACTATAGCTGAGTTAGTTGATGAGGATTTGAAGGATTTCTTTATGGAGTTATATTCAAAACCTGAAATGACTGATCTCGTCTGGCTGAATACGTTTAGAACTCTCTCTGCCAGGATTGGTAGAAACCATGCGTTTTTTAACAGAGTCATCTGGTGTCCCTTGGATAACCTGGACAGAATAGTCGAAATATGTGAGGTACTAAAATCAATTGGTGACAAATACAACTTGAGAAACGAATTTGGACATCTAGCCCCTGTGGACTTCGGTAAGCGAGCTGTTATGACGTACGACTATTACTTCGATCAGACTAATGATCAAGAAAGGGAAAATGCTAAGAATGCAAATATAGAATCTATGGAAAAGATGGCTACACTTATGCGGGAAGTAAAGGGGCTGGGGTCTGGCGAGCTTGTGTTATTTCAAGGGCTATCCCGAATGGAGAATTTTCTATATCCGCAAAATGAGAGAGACTAAAAAGTGGCAAAACACGCCGTGGCAATAATTACCTTAAAGTAACCTTAACAGAATCGGCTTGGGCTGCGTCAATTTCCAGGTTTTATTGTGTCGTAACAATTGATGTTGTTCCTTTACATTTTACTATGTTTCCAACATGTGTTATTTCTGCTTAACATTTTTTATAAAGATGTGATTTAACTAAAAATTGCAGCATAGGCGAGTGCTACTGCGCCGAGGAGTGGCGCTATACAAATACAATCCTATTAGAAACCGGAGGTTACGATGACGGAGTTGGAAAAGGTGGAATTGGAAAAGGTTAAGGGTATAGCAGCGAGATGCGTTCATTATGGTATGTGCAAGATAGATTTCTTGGGAACAGGCGTTTGCCCTTCCGGGATTGAACATAAGTACGTGAGTTACTACCCTCAGGGCAGAATGGAAATCGCTAATGCTTTAGCTGATGGCATAATTCCGGTAACTGAACGGCTTGTTGATATAGCGAGATCCTGTACACTGTGTGGGATATGTGATAAGCAGTGTTACTTTCTGATGGAACTTCGGCCAATGAAGGTTATGGAAGCACTCAGGGAATATATTGAGTCTTATATAGAAAAAAACAAACCAATTGAAAGACCAGAAGAGGACGGGATAGTGCGAAATTTGAGAGCAGTGGTAGGCTCAGAATGGGCTACAAATGATCCAACAATTCTGATTGCATATTCAAGAGACACTTCTCCAGTTTCGCCACGACGTATCCCTAAATACGTTGTCATGCCTGAATCCACACAAGAGGTCGTAGAGGTTATCAAAGTAGCCAATGAACATAAGATTCCCTTTGTACCCAGAGGTACCGGGGCGAACAAAGCGGGGATGGCTCTTGGAGAAGGGATTATTATTGACCTCAGTAGAATGAAAACACTCGAAATAGAACCTGAAAATTGGACTGCAACCGTAGGAGCAGGAGTTACCGCTTTTGAGTTGCAAAGAGAAGTTTACAAGCACGGGATGAGGGTTCTCGTAGCAGAACCGGCAGCCTGTGTTTGTGCTAATATAGTAATGACCGGCATTCATTCGCCTTTTTGTCATGCATATGGAACTTTAGCCAATAACTACATTGACGCAGAAATTGTTACTTCCATTGGTAAAGTTTTTAGGATGAACGACGAGGATGCGCCAAATCTGTTCAGTTTTAGCTATTCCCCTCCTGATATAGCTCCCTCTCCTTTCTCTGGAATATGCACCCAAATGACCGTAAAACTTTATCCAATGGTAGATGATGAAGAAGGTATTTTTATCCCCTTCTCT
>JAFNKG010000112.1 GCA_017883965.1 Candidatus Methanophagales archaeon
CGTTCGGAAATCTCGTATTTTGGACTTGTTCAATTGGCATCTATTATGATGCTGTGGAGGGTTTTGGGATGAGGTCATATCTATAATTCTTGATATGGCGAGTATTGATGGAATATCAGCTCCCTTCGGCGCAATAGGGTATTTGATCATAGCGCCCTCAATCGTTGGATACCTATTTACGATTTTTTTAGAAAGGGTAGGTATAAGTCAAATGGATCGTGTATTCAAGGATAGAATGGATGGACTCACAGCGGATTTTAGAAAATTAGGGGTTAGCATGGAGGATAATATCAACGTAATTGAGGGAGCAGTGGGTAGTGATATAATCAATATATACGCGGATAGAGAGCAGGCTTTGGAAGACATGGCGATCAAAATCGAAGAGAGTAAAAAGAATATGTTTATACTAGCGGTTTCAGGAACGGATTTTTTTACACTCAATGCAGCGCTACAAACACCTTTTGAGGAGAAAGTTCTACCGCCTCATTCACTTGAAGACGAAATTAAGATTCTTCTTATAGATCCATTCTCTCACGCAGCAAAAGAAAGAGCCGAAGTAGAACAACCTACTGAGAATTATTATGACACTGAGCTAAAATCTGACATATTCAAGGCGATAGGGAGAATTAAAGAATTAAAGGATGGAAATGCCAAAATAGATGCCCATTTCTATTCGCATTCCCCAGTCGTATTTGTACTGAGAGTAGATGATTATATGTTCATAGAACCTTACCATCTTGGATATGTTAAAAAAACAATAGGCACACTTGGATGTATAGGTAAACAAGTTCCAATATTTTTAGTGACTTCAAAATCCAGCTTATTTGAACGCCTTTGTAAGCATTTTGATAATATTTGGAAAAAATCTGAAAGCCTTGAAGATATTTTAAAACTGAAAAATTGGCTAAGAACTAAAGGGAGGGAAAATAATATCATTAAAGACAAATTACCACAGTATCCAGCTCGAACAGGCAAATATAAAGAAGTACTGGCGCTAATAGAGAATGAAGAAAAGAGGTGATAAAGGAAATAATAGGTGGTTCTTGGATTTAGAGGCAGCCACACAATTCAAAACCTCAACAAAAAGGATAGAAGCACCAAAGCAAGCCCAAACATTAACGCCTTGAAAAGCGATGAAAGTGAATGGGGAAGGGGTGTGATAAGGGTTATGAATGAAGGGATACAAAAAGGTCTTATTAATAAGACTACCTTTTTGAAGGTGAAAAGGAGCATGGAGAAAGTTTCTTTTGTAAATGATACTGTTTGTTTTCGGTATGTTTGATAACATAATTAACAGTGGACTGTCAATTAATAGACATTACAACTAATGGAAGAACTGCCTTATCCCTGTGAAGATCATTGCAATCCCATGTTCATCGGCAGCCGTTATGGACTCTTCATCTCTTATCGAGCCTCCGGGCTGTATTATTGCGGTGGCGCCTGCATCAGCAACTGCATCCACACCATCACGAAACGGGAAGAATGCATCTGAGCCAACTACCGTACCCTTTAAAGGCAGTCTTGCGTTCATAATAGCCAATTTTGTTGACCCTACCCGGCTCATCTGACCGGCACCGATGCCTACGGTTTGGTTTTCAGTCGTGAAAACAATCGCATTTGACTTTACATGTTTTGTAACCAGCCAGGCAAAACGCAATGCTCTAAGCTCTTTTTCGGTTGGTGCCCTTTTGGTTACTACTTTCATCTTACTACGGTCTAAATCGGTTAGGTCACGATCCTGAATGAGAAGACCACCAATGAGTTTCTTAAAGCTCCAACCATGACCTGGTCTGTTGTCATGCCAGGGGCTAACCTCCATAAGCCGGAGGTCTGCTTTTTTTTCAAAAATGGTAATCGCATCTTTAGCAAATCCGGGTGCAATAACCGCCTCAACAAATGTGGATACGATCTTTTGTGCTGTCGGCGAGTCCACCGTCTGGTTAAAAGCCAGGACACTACCAAATGCCGATACAGGGTCCGTTTCATGCGCCAATTCATAAGCTTCAGCTAAGCTCGCCCCGGTAGCTACACCGCAGGGGTTGGTGTGCTTGATTATCACGGCAGCAGGCACAGAAAATTCTTTAACCAGTTCCAATGCCGCTTCCAGGTCCACCATATTGTTATAAGAAAGTCTTTTTCCTTGTAGTTGCCGGGCATTCCCCGCACAGGGCTCGTCCGTGTGTTCACGATAAAATGCGGCTTGCTGATGTGCGTTTTCACCATAACGCAAGTCTTGCGCTTTTTCATACTCCAGCATCAGCACCTTCGGAAAGGTTGGTTCAACCTCGATGCGTGGCCCGCGATCATTCATGGAGACGCAAGCCAGATAGCGACTAATCATCCGATCGTATCTTGCCGTGTGCTGAAAAACGCTCTGCATGAGCCGATAGCGTGTCTGTATGCTTATCAGTCCTGCGTTATTGTCCATCTCTTCCAATATCGAATGATAGTCTTCGGGCGAGACAATGACAACCACATCTTCAAAGTTTTTGGCAGCAGAACGAAGCATTGTCGGACCCCCGATGTCTATGTTTTCCACCGCCTCTTCAAACGCAGTATCAGGTTGGGCGACCTTTTGCTCGAATGGGTAAAGATTAACGACAACCATGTCAATAGTCGGATAGTGCTCCTTTTTTAGCTGCTCCATGTGCTCAGGTTTATCACGTTTTGCCAACAATCCTGCATGTATCTTAGGATGTAGTGTCTTAACTCTACCGTCTAACAGCTCTGGATGCCCCGTAAAGTCAGAGACCTCCTGGACCTCGATCCCATTTTCAGTAAGAATCCTGGCAGTTCCACCGGTTGAAAGAATCTCCAGCCCATGCTTTTTAAGCCCTTTGGCGAATTCCACTACTCCTGATTTATCTGATACACTGATCAAAGCGCGTTTCATCTTTTTCATTGTTCTTCAAGTTCCATCACTTATAATCAGAGAATAAATAAAAAAACTTTCCGCTTTTTTCGGCTTCATCCCGAAAGTCAATATAGATCGAGGTACATCCTCCATCTTATCCTCGGCGGTGATAAACAATATCATA
>JAFNKG010000030.1 GCA_017883965.1 Candidatus Methanophagales archaeon
CAACCTCCTCTTATTGAAATCACCAAAAACGAAGTAAGCGGCATTCCCGAAATAGGCATTTCCACTGTGGATTTGACTGGCGCCAACTATTCTTACTCCGGTGCAACTACCACATCTGTGAAAAACAGTTACAAAAGCTACACTTTGCTCGCTGACAGTTTGAAATACCCGAATTTGACTGTCAATCTCACCACTGACTATCCTTCCGTCTGGGGTAACTGGTTTAATACGACGCTTGAAGAATCAGGATTAGACGCTTCTTATTTTGATGTCAATGTTACCGATTTGAACGTGGAAGTAAAGTTTTACGGTAAAGGGGATGGTGTTGAGTTGTATTTTGAAAAGACAGTGGTTGAGGTGGAAATATAAATAAAGATTTTACAAATATTTGATACTTTTATATTCATTATTGAACGATAATTTATGTAGTAACATATACTTTCATATATTAGTATTTACTTTTTATACAATAGAGCATACTCTTACGTTTAATTTTGAACGAAAGGAGAAATTGGATATTTCTTTTATTTAAAATCCATGCCCATGCCCATGAAGAAAAAAAATAAAAACTTCCTGCAATCGGAAGATGCACAATCAACGGTGATTGGTGTCGTCCTAATTATAGGTATCCTTATTGCTACATCATCCATTTATTTTTCCATTCAAGTCCCCGAGTGGACGAAGGATTATGAATCTCTACATACTGCCAACGTCGAAGATGACTTCTCAGAACAGAAAACGCTAATTGATGGAATAAAAGGAGAGATTTTTGAGAGAACTATAAACCTAAAAATGTGCCCTGAGGAAGTCCCTATCTACGGTATATCCCCGCCAGGGTCAAACCTTGACTTCGAGCCGGGAGCTGAAAAATTCGAGGTCATAGTCCCGGTTGGAGGCGGTGGTGGCGGAAGTGGAAGTTGGACAATACCTAATTCCGGCTTCACCGATTATTACGACGGAGATAACTCCAATAAGGTGAGTGTGTCCGATGACGAGGTAACGCTCTCTTTGCTTACCGCAGAAAATCTAATTTTGGATGAAGAGTATAGAGCGTTGTCAGGAGGTAGCTATTACTACGATGAAGTTATAATCACAAACAATAGCGTTTTATCCGTTACTCCTGCTTCGGGAGTTTTGAAAATCTTCGCCAACAACATCATCGTAGAATCCGGCTCAATAATAGATGCTGATGGCTGTGGAGCTCCGGGTGGTAAAAGTGAAAGCCATGGCTCTGGCATAGGTAAAGGAAAAAAGGCAGGTCCAAATTCAGATGACGGAGGCGGTGGTGCGGGCTATGGTAATGAAGGCGGAGACGGTGGTGGAACCTATGGAGGAGATGGAGGATTGATGTATGGAGATGAAACTTCTGTAATCATAAAAGCGGGCTCCGGGGGCGGTGGTGGTGGTAACGAGTACGACGGAACTGGTGGAGCTGGTGGTGCGGGTGGTGGAGGCATTTGGCTGGATGCCGAAGAAATAAACATTTACGGAACCATTTCTGCCAACGGTGTAGCTGGTGAAAGTGGAACTGCCCCTGGCTCTAAGGATGCAGGCGGCGGTGGTGGAGGCAGTGGAGGTGGGATTCTGATACGTGGAAAAGACGTTACAATCCCTGGCACAGCCACGCTTTCTGCAAACGGCGGTGATGGTGGTGATGGTCACGATAGTGGTGATGGTGGTGGAGGTGGAGCCGGCGGAAGAATCAAGATATTTTATGAATTAGGTACTGTTAGTCCCGGCTGGTCGGTGGTTGGGGGACAAGGAGGTTGGGGAAGTCCATATGGTGAAGATGGATATACTGGCACCTATTACGTGGAGCAAACCGCGTACGTTACCTCCCCCGAGATCGCTTACTATTCATCCGGTTACTTCGTTTCCACCGTGCATGATACGGGAGATAGCAGCGTAGGTTATGGCGAGATGACCTGGGACGCTACTTTGGCAGGTCAAGACCTCGTTATGAAGGTCAGAACAGACTGGACTGAAAACATGGCTTCTGCAACTTCATGGGATGACTGCCCCGAGCTCTCTTCGGATAGTGGAGAAAACGTAATTGATTTGTCGGGTGTAGGCTCAGTATCCCCTGTTGCACATCGCTACATTCAGTATCGTGCGGAATTGTCCACCGATGATGAGAGTGAGACACCTACTTTGACCCGAACTAAAGTCAATTATTCCTTTTCTACACAGAGTCCTACGGTAGCAGACGCCTCCGGAAGCATCAAATTCAGAAGCAATTACCTCTACTACCCCAACCAGGAGATTGTCTATGAGCACGGTGCGGTGATTAAGTATCAAAATGAAGGAGGATTCATGCTTCAAGCGCCTCCTATTCTTATTTCCAACGAGAGTGGCATCCCGATAATAGAGATTTCTTTGGTTGATTTGACCGGCGCCAACTATTCTTACTCCGGTGGAACTACGACATCTGTGAAAAACCGTTTCAAAACTTACACTTTGTTCGCTGACGGTTTGAAATACCCTGGTTTGACTATCAATCTCACCACTGACTATCCCTCCGTCTGGAGTAACTGGTTTGATAAGACGCTTGAAGAATCTGGATTAGACGATTCTTATTTTGATGTCAGTGTTACAGGTAAAAATGTGGAAGTCGATTTTTACGGTAAAGGGGACGGTGTTGAGTTGTATCTGGAAAAGACCGCGGTTGAGGTGGAGATATGAGTAAGGATAATTTACAGATGTTGGATACTTTCATATCCATTATTGAACGATAATTTACATAATACCGTATACTTTTTATAATAGCATTCACTTTGAATATTTTATAATAACATTCAGTTTGAATATTTTCCTTAAGTGAAGCCCATGCCCACGAATAAAAGAAATAAAAGCATTATGCAATCGGAAGATGCACAATCAACGGTGATTGGTACTGTCCTAGTTATAGGTATCTTTATTGCTGGATTATCCATTTATTTTTCCACTCAAGTCCCCGAGTGGACGAAGGATTTTGAATCTCTACATACAGCCAACGCCGAAGATGACTTCTCAGAACTGAAAACGCTCATTGATGGAATAAAGGGAGAGCGTTTTGAGAGAACTACAAACATAAAAATGTGTCCTGATGAAGTTCCTATCTTCGGTATTCCCCCGCCAGGGTCAAACTTGAACTTCAATCCGGAAGATGAAAGATTCGAGATCGTAGTCCCGGTTGGAGGTGGTGGTGGCGGAAGCGGAATTTGGACAATACCTAATTCTGGTTTCACCTATTATTACGACGAAGAGGAATCCAATAAGGTGCGTGTCTCCCCTGAGCTGGTAACGCTTTCAGGGCCTACCATTACAGATTTAATCATAGATAATACGGAGATGGTGCTAACAGGAGACACATACTTCCCTTATGATCATTACTACAATCGGGTCATAATCAAAAACAATGGCGTTTTATCCGTTTCTCCAGGTTCGGGAGTTTTGAAAATCTTTGCCAGCAGCATCACCGTAGATGCCAGCTCAAGAATAGACGCTGACGGCTGTGGGTACTCTGCGGGTACTGGCACAGGTTATGGAGGATCGGCAATGGATGATGCTGGTGGTGGTGGTGCTGGCTACGGTGGAGATGGCGGGGATGGTGGTGGTGGCAAGGGAGGAGAAGGAGGAACGGCGTATGGAGATGAAACTTCCATGTTCACACAAATGGGCTCCGGGGGCGGTGATGGTAGTGGAAAGATAGGTGGAGTTGGGGGGTCAGGTGGAACTGGTAGTGGAGCCATCTGGCTGGATGCCGAAGAAATAACCATTGAGGGAACCATTTCTGCCAACGGAGGAAATGCTGAAAATGGCTCTGTCGGGGCTGCAGGCGGTGGTGGTGGAGGCAGCGGAGGAGGCATTCTGATATATGGAAAAGACGTTACAATCAGCGGCACGCTTTCTGCCAACGGCGGTAAAGGGGGAAATGGTTACTCTGGTGGTGATGGTGGTGGAGGTGGAGGCGCCGGAAGAATCAAAGTATTTTATGAGGTAGGTACTGTTAGTCCTGTTTACCTGGTGGAGAGAGGAGAACGAGGTGATGTGGGGAGAGGATATGGTTACGATGGAGATGATGGTACCGATTACGAGGAGCAAGCCACGTACACCGCCTCCCCTACCGATATCGCTTACTATTCATCCGGTTACTTCGTTTCCACTGTGCACGATACGGGAAATGACGCCGTATGTTATGGCGAGATGACATGGGACACCACTTTGAATAAGCAAGACATCGTTATGAAGGTCAGAACAGACTGGAATGAAAGCATGGCTTGTGCAACTCCCTGGGATGACTGTCCCGAGCTCTCATCGGATAGTGGAGAAAACGTAATTGATTTGTCGGGTGTAGGCTCTGTATCCCCTGCTGCACATCGCTACGTTCAGTTTTGTGCGGAATTGTCAACCGATAAAGACGATAGGACACCCATTTTGCAACAGTTTAGAGCCAATTATTCCTTCCCCACCGGGAGTCCCATCTTAGCAAACGCCTCCGGAAGCATCAAATTCAGCTCCAATTACCTCTACTACCCCAACCAGGAGATTGTCTATGAGCACGGTGCGGTGATTAAGTATCAAAGGGAAGGCGGATTCATGCTTCAAGTTCCTCCTATTTTTATCTCCAACGAGGGTGGCATCCCGGCAATAGAGATTTCTATGGTGGATTTGACCGGCGCCAACTATTCTTACTCCGGTGGAACTACGACATCTATGAAAAGCCGTTTCAAAACTTACAATTTGCTTGCTTACGAGTTGAGATACCCTGATTTTACTATCAACATCACCACTGACTATCCTTCCGTCTGGGGTAACTGGTTTAATAAGACGCTTGAAAAATCAGGATTGGACGATTCTTATTTTGACGTCAGTGTTACAGGTAAAAATGTGGAAGTCAACTTTTACGGTAAAGGGGATGGTGTTGAGTTGTATCTGGAAAAGACCGCGGTTGAGGTGGAGATATAAGTAGTTACTCCTGAAGTGGAACAATTCCAAATTATCAAAAACGCTTCGAGGAAAATATACGTTTCTTTGATCAAACTTTCTTTCTTAAAGAAAGGTTTATTTTGACATTTGCACTTTTCATTCATTCCTTCTCCGAGATACCAGCTTCTTCAAACGTAGCCATTTCACGCAATATCTTGCAGGATGCTTCCACGATGCTTATGCCGAGTGTCGCACCCGTCCCTTCTCCAAGTCGCATATTCAAATTGAACAACGGTTTGATTCCAATATGGTCTAATATAGCCCGATGACCGGCTTCAACAGAGAGATGCGATGCAAAGAGATATTCCTTTATCTTCGGGCTGAGTTCGTAAGCGATAAGCGCAGCGGCGCCGGAAATGAACCCATCTATAACCACAGGTATTTTATTGGCTGCGGCAGCAAGCATCACACCTGCCATCCCTCCTATCTCGAATCCACCTATTTTCGCTAATATGTCAACTGCGTCTCCTCTATCCGGCGTATTAACCATCAATGCTTTTTTTATCGTCTTTACCTTCGCTTCGAGTCCTTCGTCGTCCAAACCCGTGCCACGTCCAGTTATCTTCTCGACAGGCTCGCCTGTTATGAAGGCAACAATAGCACTGCTCGGTGTCGTATTTCCTATTCCCATGTCACCTACACCCACGATGTCAATGCCCTTCTCTATTTCAGTCTCCAGAACTTCTATTCCTGCTTCTATTGACCTGATCGCATCTTCATAACTCATTGCAGGTCCCTTTGTCATATTAGCGGTTCCATAAGCGATTTTCTTGTCAACGAAATTCTCATCCCTGCTCTTAATCGCAATATCAGCCGCCACACCCATATCCACGACGACAACCCTCGCACCGATATGCCTTGCTAAAACGTTTATCGCCGCACCACCCCTCAAGAAATTATAAACCATTTGCGGTGTTACTTCTTTGGGATAAGCACTCACGCCTTCGTCTGCAACGCCGTGGTCACCAGCCATCGTTATTATCACCTTGTCCTTTATCGCGGGCATATAATTCCCGGTAATGCCTGCAACCTTCACCGAAAGCTCTTCCAGAACGCCAAGACTACGCGGTGGTTTCGTAAGTGTATCCTGCCGTGCCATTGCGGATTTCACCGCATCTTCGTCTAATGGTCTTATCTCTTCTATCTTCTCTTTTATTTTGTTCATATCATTCCACCATCCTGTATTTGTATCCGAGAGTATTCAAGGCGTCTTCCTTGAGGAAGTATTTCACCTTGTCCTCGGCAATTATCTTAAAGGCGAATCTGATCAACTCCTCGTAGAATTCGCAGTATGGCGAGGGGTTATAAAAATTTCCTTGCATTGAAGATACCTCTGCGGGACAAGGTGCACCACAGATATTCCTGAATGCACAGGTATCGCAGTGCTCAATCTTTTCTACAACCCTGTCTCTTATCCGCTCGAACGAATCAGAATTCATGATGTCCGGGATAGAGTTCCTGAAGATATTACCCCCACGGGATTCTTCGATGCCTATGAACTCGCCACAGGGAAACACGTTTCCATCGGTAGCGATAGCGAAAAAACATCTCCCGCCTCCACAGGGAGATATGTCACACATAAGTTTTCTCGCAGTAGGAGCGATGATTCCCACCATGATATTTGCAAAGTTTCCAACGATTATTTGCTTCCCTGTCTTTTCGGTAAGCTCCATAGCTCTTTTCAAGGCGCTGATGAAAAATTTTTTGAGAATCTCGTTGTCTGGCATCAAAGAACGAGCAGGTCCCTGTGTCCCCCTGACAGGATTCAGCAAAACCGACGGGACATTTTTGGCATGTAGAAAACTCACCATCGCAGGGAGTTGCGATACATTTTGCTTCGTTATCGTCGTCACTACATTCAGCCTTTGATAGCCGTCAAACCAGTCAATCGCTTCTACAACTTTCTCAAAAGTTCCCTTCCCATCCCAGGTCTTCCTCAGAGAGTCATGTGTTTCTGGATATGACGAATCCAGTGAGATTCCAACACTTACGCCGTGCTTCTTGAGGAACTCCACATCATATTCTCTGAATAGAGTCCCATTTGTTTGAATGCCGAAGTATAACATGCCTTCAAATTCTTCTATTGCAGCGAAAATTTCCTCTTTCATCAGTAATGGCTCGCTTCCATGAAACACAACGGTAAGCTTTCTGTTACCACCGTTCTCCTCTGAGTATTCGCAGGCTTTCATAAGTACTTCAAAAAGTTGCTCCTTATTCATTTGTTGATGGTTTTTTCTTATTTCTTGCGGGATATAGCAATAGGAGCAATTCAGATTGCATCTGCTCACTGAATTCATGTAAATAACACCCGGGTTTGACGTGAACCTGAAATCGTGCATCTCCTCTTCGCACTCTCGCTTGACTTCGTCATACAACGGAAGAATATCATGCGTTATCTTTGAATAGACACACTCTCCCTTTGGGACCAGTACCCAAAAGACGGTATCCGGATCAATGACGAGCAAAGTCTCCTCGTCAATGTCGCAAAGCGTCAGTCGTAGGTGACTTCCTGTATTGTAATGCACCTTACATCACCTGAGAGAGCTAAAAGAGCGCCTTGTCAGCCGGCGAGTCCCCAAACATGTAGTGCGTCAAACCTCCATTCGCTGTCCCCGGGCATTTCAACCGGTACGCCATCACACTTTGCTTCTTTTTTCTTACTTCCTCTTCCTTATCCTTGTTCATGATGTCAATGTTCAAAAGATCGGTATTTAAATATTCCCATTCACATTACATGCGTAACGCAAATATGCTACCGGTAAACATTCGGCTGCCAGAGGTAAAGATACAGAAGATTGACGAAATCGCCATTAGGAATGGCATCACTCGCTCTGAGGTGATAAGACACGCATTGACAATTTATTTTCAACTCTTAGAAAACCTCGGTGGATTCATAGACCTCAGAAGTCTGAAAATATCACCAAATGAGATTTCAACCTCTAAATGGGGCAACCTCGTTATTATGAAGCTCAGGAATGGACAGGCAATCGTGCTGGCTAACACATCCTCCGGTGGCATAGGACCGAAAAAAGAAGATGTGGTAAAACTCGATGGCAAACTCCTGGGACGGTTAATGGCTCGAGCAGTGCTCATAAAGGTCCTGTCTTCGGGAGCGCAGCCGATTGCTTTGGTCGCCAACCTGAGTGTGGAACTCTTCCCCACTGGCTCTCAAATATTCCGTGGGATAAGAGAAGAAGCGCATAAAATCAAAGCATTAGAGATATCAGAAGGGCATACAGAGGAGAACATCGAAACGAACCAAACAGGTATGGGTATTACCGCATTGGGAATATGCATGGAAAACGAGTTGAAAATAGGAAAGTCACAGAAAAATGATTTGATTGTCGCCTTGGGTGAGCCAAAGGTAGGGTATGAAGTGCTAAATGCCATAAAAGCGAATGCCAGAAGTATCGTAATGGTGGAGGATGTGTTGAAACTTTCAAAGATGGTTTTTGTCCATGAAATCCTACCTGTTGGTCACGAGGGTATAAAGGGAAGTTTAGAACTGATGCAGAGTGTCGTGGAATATAAGTATAAAATGGAGGCGGAAATGGATATTGATATTGATACTGATATTGATATTGAAAAATCGGCGGGACCCTCAACTGTTCTTCTCGTTACATTAGAAGGTAAAAATATGGAAATGCTGAAGAAATATGTTAAAAAGCCCATTCAAGTCATCGGTAGGATTTTGTGATGAGGTGTTTTTGTATCTTCACTTCCTTATCTTCCCTAAGACCTCTATTTCAGCAATCAATTCCGATTTGCATGCTTGACACGGGCACTCTTCCGGTGTTTTATACGGAGTGTGAATTACGGCAATTTGCTTCAGTTTCATTTTAAAATAGAAAGTTACAAAAGTTAATAAAGTTAAACAATGAAATAACTATCGTAACAATCTTAACATTTGTGAAAATGAAGAGTGAGATGATAAATCCATTTTCCCCGAAGCATCCCGCCGACCCCGAATATTTTGTTAACCGGGAGGAAATAATACAGGCGTTTACCAAATGTTTGAAGAGGACAGCAAAAATCAAACCTAGAAAACCTGATAATATTGCTATCATGGGTGATTGGGGCATCGGTAAGACTTCTGTTCTTATGGAATTTGAATACATAGCTCTCGAATTGAGCGAAGAACTTAACGCTTTTGTAGCATTCATCGAACTAACACCTTCTACAAGCACAGACTTTGCACAATTTGCAGTAAGAACCAGAGATGAGGTCGAAAGAAGCTTCAGAGTATCAGATATGTCGTTATTGGTAAAATTAAAGAAAGAATTAATCCCAAATTGGAGGCTAAAAACCATTGATCTGGGTGTAGTAACAATCGAAAGAAGATACAGCGAAAAATCAATGATAACCTCTTTTGAAGACAGTTTACGAGAATTATGGAACATCCTGGAGAAGAATGGGATAGAGGTTGCAATACTGATGCTGGATGACCTGCACTATTTAGCTCAAAAATTCCCGGATGGTCTGTATGACATTAGAGGAATATTTCAAAGATTGCCCAGGGACGACTGCAATTTCATGCTCGCAATAACGGGTTATCCGCTTCTATTCGAGAAAGCCCGGGAGTTTGCAGAACCTTTCACGCGGTTCTTTGATCGCTTTACGCTGGATTTATTCGATAGAAAAGAGACTGAGACCGCCATACTAAAACCAATCCAGAAGAGCAATCTGAAGATATCCCTGGATGACGATGTTATCGGCAGGATATACGAACTTACAAAAGGACATCCTTACTTCATATATTTCATAATGCAAGATCTGGTAGATTCAAAACAGGAGGGAAAGATCGACTTTGAGTTCTTCCAGGAACACTATCCCAAAATAGCCCGGCATTTGGCGAGAGAAAAATTTAGTGATGACCTGGCTTCAGTCAGCGAAGCCGAGAAGAGGATATTGATGGAGATGGCTGAGCTACGAGGGACATTCTCACCATCAGACATTAAAATAAAGAACATCAGGAGATATCTCAAAGACCTGGTGGAAAATAAGGCGGTGGTAGTAAAGGTCGAGCGAGGCAGGTATTCCCTCTACCATCCCCTCTTCAAGGAATATCTACTGCAGGCGGGGCATCGTATTTAAGCCCTTTATATTGGCAATCTCAGCCATTCAAACACTCCTACCATCTTTAATGCTACATAAAACATCACGGCGATAAAGATGTATCTTAGCTGCATTGCAGGTAGTTTATGAGCAGTTCTCGCACCTATCAGAGCAACAGGAATGCCTGTCATTGCCAGACAAGCCCATACAAGCAGATTGACGTATCCGATGGAAAAAGGTGGTAGATCTGGAACAGAAAGCCCATTTATTAAATAGCCCATAGAACCTGCGATGCTCGTGAAAATCATAATTACCAGCGAAGTCCCAATTGCATGATGCATCTTAAATTTTAAAGCCATTACAAGCACTGGAACCGCGATGATTCCACCTCCAATGCCAATCATCCCGCTGATAATGCCGATAGGAAACCCCCAGCAAGCCCAGGTCAATGGCTTATCTTTCGGGTCTTCCTCAACCTTTGGTGGCTTACATGTCAACATCCTTATCGCACCAAGACCGATTACGAGCCCAAATGCGAGTTTTAATATTCCTTCGCTGAGAAACTGAGAAGTAATTGTAGCGCCTATAAGTGCTCCGACTGCTCCGCAGACACCCAAAGCCACCCCTGTTTTCCACCATACAGCATCTTTTTTTGTATGCGCCAATGCCCCACTGATTGCGGTTGGAGTCACGACAAGAAGGTTAGAGCCAAATGCGAGCTTTATCGCTATATCAGGTGAAAATCCCATTGTAGTGAATACAAAGAAAATCACGGGAACCATGAGAAAGCATCCACCGACACCGAGAAGTCCCTCGACAAATCCAACTCCTATTCCTATCAATGCTAAAATGATTATTGCAGTTATAAGTTCCATGTTTTATTGTTAAAGTTATTTGTTTAGCTCCTTATATAACCACGAGATTACACAGATTTCCACGAGAAACCTTTTCTTATGTGGGGCTCCGCCCCACGACCCCGCAAGCCCAGTATGGGCTTATCTTTCTTTAGAAAGAAAGTGTTTTGTAAAAAAGAAAAAGTGTAATGGAAATAGTAGTGCTGAGATTAGGACACCGCCTGGAGCGTGATAAGCGAATAACAACGCATGTCGGATTAGTTGGACGTGCGTTAGGTGCGAGCGGCATGCTACTCGCTTCGGATGACAAGGGCATAGAGCGAAGTATAAAAGAAGTAACGAAGTGGTGGGGTGGCGACTTCTTTGTTCAAACAGGTGTGAAATGGCGCGAAGAGCTAAAGAAATGGAAGCAAGAAGGCGGAAAAGTCTGTCATTTGACGATGTATGGTGAGAACATCCTTGACGTGATAGACGAAATAAGGGAAGAAGCGAAAAAGGAAAAAGCTCGTATAATGGTCGTAGTAGGTGCTGAGAAGGTTCCTTATGATATTTTCGATGCTGCGGACTGGAACATTGCAGTAGGAAATCAACCGCATTCGGAAATAGCAGCTTTAGCTTTATTCCTCGACTATTTACAGCAAGGTGAAGAACTAAAAACTAAATTTGAGCACGCAGAGATAGAAATAGTGCCAAAGAGAAAAGGCAAAGAGGTAAAAATAAGGGAATAGGAAACTGTTACCTACTCGCCTATTGCCTACTTAGCCATTGGCTATTATAGTTGGGATTTGGTAGTATTTGAATTTTGGATTTCTTGTTCTAACCCACTTCCACGCCTTCCTCCTCTCCACCTGTTTTCCTCTTAGCAGGCAACCGCTTCAACTCATCCGGCACTTTCACTCGCAGTATGTTCGTAGAACGAACGTGATAAACAGGGTCCCCGGTCATCGGGTCGTGGTCCTCGGTGCGAATAATGCTACTAACTACTGTCTTAAACTTCAATACCGTGCCATCTTCCAGCTTATATTCATTCCAATCCTCTTTTTTCGTCTCAAAATCTACATCCATCGCTTCTATTTCCCTCCCATCTGGCAAACGTACTTTCAATTTCTTCACCTTTCTCTTACTTTTAATTTTAGGTTATCAATGTATATTTATTAATAGCCCCTACGAATAAAAAGTTCCCTTCACTCTTTTTCAAGTACCGTTATGTACCGGGTTAAACTTTTATGAACTCGGTATATGTGCTCTTCGAGGACATGGAAATCGTGCTTACGAGAAAGTAAATGAAAAGAAGAAGAATTGGATACGATAACCGCTTTTCCTCTGGCTTTAAGCACACGGTGTATCTCATCCAGAGCATTCCGGTATAGACGTTCCAGAAACAAGGAGCGGGATTCTGTAATAAAGTTGCTTGACCCGGATATTAAAGAAGACCTGCCATAAGGTATGTCTGTTACGACGGCATCAACGCTATTATTCTTCAATGCGATTTTAGTGGCGTCTCCTACGATTAAATCTCCTGTTAGTCCATAAAATCTCAAGTTCGCATTAGCCCCTTTCACCATCTTCTCCTGCACGTCTATCCCCATTATCCTCGCCCCTATCATGCCTGCTTCCATCAATATCCCACCGGTGCCAGAGAAAGGGTCAAGAAAAAGCTCTTTATTTTTTACGCCGCTGAGATTAATTAGCGCACGAGCAAATTTCGGCATTATAACGCCGGGCGAGAAAAAAGGTCTGAACCGTGGTTTCCTTTCCTCAAATTGCTTCTTATCCACTGAATGTAAGAGCAAACAGAAAAAGCACGTTTGTGCCGTTAACAGGAGAACAAACGTTTTAGCTGGATTTTCAAGGCTTACATTATAACCCTTTCTTTTTATGAGCTCTCCCGCCTTCTCTGGTAGCGCTTTCTTTTTCAAATAAAAGCTGTTTTTATGCTTAAACCGGATACGGACTGCAAACGTAGGTCCCTTTTCCATAACAGCGTCTATATCCGCGTTTTTAACGATTTCCAGTATTTCCTTTTCCTCCAGCTTACTCGTGCCTTTCATTTCGTATATCCGGTGCGTCATTCCTAATCGGTTTGATAGAACATCGAGAGGTTCACTTTCAGGTGAGAGTTGTGCATCAATTACCAATATCCCATCTGAGAACATTCTTTCCTCGTAAGCAACACTTAACGCAGCTAAACATGCTAAAACCTCTGCTTTCGGCAGTGTTTCATGCTCACCCGATAGCTCAAAAGCAAGTAGCATTTTAAATCTGTTTCTTTTGTTTTTAATAAAAGTTTTTAAATGTGCCTTTCCTAAGTAAAACCATCAGGGAAATGGAGACGGGGAAGATGATGGAGAAGAAAATGAAGATAGAGATAGAAATTGAAGACCTTAGATATGGAACAGAGCTTTTGAAGAAGGGTTTAACGGGAGGTGTGATAATGGACGTAACGAGTGCAGAGCAGGCGATGGTGGCGGAGGAAGCAGGTGCTGTTGCCGTTATGGCGCTGCATGCAGTTCCTGCTGATATAAGAAAGGCAGGCGGTGTAGCAAGAATGGCAGACCCTGCGGTCATCTCTGAAATCATTGATGCTGTTAAGATACCGGTGATGGCGAAATGCCGTATAGGACATTTTGTAGAAGCGGAGATACTGGAAGCGTTGGGTGTTGACATGGTGGATGAATCAGAGGTTCTAACACCTGTGGACACGCATCACGTGGACAAAAGAAGATTTACTGCGCCTTTCGTCTGCGGTGCCCGCGATTTAGGAGAGGCGTTGCGGAGAATAGAGGAAGGAGCGGCGATGATAAGGACGAAAGGCGAAGCTGGGACTGGAGACGTGAAGGAAGCTGTTCGACACATGAAATTAATTATGGGCGATATAAGGTCGCTAAAGGGAAAAAATGAAGAGGAGTTAAGAGACGTTGCGAAGGAGTTGAAAGTATCTTTTGAATTGGTGCATGAGACAGCGGAATTGCAGCGATTACCAGTGGTTAATTTCGCAGCAGGCGGAGTAGCAACACCTGCGGATGCCGCGCTTATGATGCAGCTCGGTGCAGACGGTGTTTTTGTAGGTTCGGGAATATTCAAGTCGGAGAATCCATCCAGGATGGCTTCGGCAATTGTGGACGCAGTGAACAACTATGATGACGCAGAGAAACTGGCAGAGATTTCTAAAGGATTGGGAACACCGATGAAAGGGATTGAAGTGAGTGTTCTGGCTGAAGAGGAGATGCTGCAGGTGCGAGGATGGTAGTACGTGAATAGATAATAGTCGGTGAAGGAAAAAAGGTGTAACCAATAACAGATTATTTACCTGTTTTTTCTTTAATTAAATTCTCTAAAGCTGATAAGCTGCTTCTTATAAAATCATAAATCGCTTTTTTCTGCTCTTCTTTAGAGAATGCGAGGAAATATTCTTTTTGAAAATCGTAGATGTATGATGGATTTCCTTCCCTCCCCGGGGATTTATCTAATTCCTTAAATACTTCTTCTTCATATTTCTTTCTAAAGTCCTCGCGTATTTCGAAGTAAAGTTTTTCTGGCTCAGTGTAGTATATTCCAACCCAAAATTTATTATTCGTGTTGATATAAAGACCTGCATAATCTTGTCCAATGCCTTTTCTTGTAAATGATTCTAAATGTTTTTCTCTTTTTAATTCACTTAATACAGATTGAATCATGTTTAGAAGATTCAAAAACGATTTTAGTCCCCCTTCATATTCCCACGAGACTTTCTCATTTGACATATTTTCCTCCCTAAGAAAGTCTAAAAACTGACTTAGCAGATATACCTTTCCCCGCTCCTCAGTCTCAATATAATCGTGATGATTTTTATAAAAGCTTTCAATCAAAGTAAAGAGTTCACTCCAGAAAATATATTTGTCTGTATATTTGATGCTCTCATCTTCGATTAAATCTCGGGACAATAAAATAAGCTTAGATTTATTCGATATTTGATGGATATAATCGTAATATCTTTCTAATTGTGTTTCTCCTAAATCTGCTGAAATCTTATTCTCGATATACACTTCTAAAGGTAGGGATTTAATTGCAATATCTATTCGACCATAAGGAAAAGTATCCTCTAATACTATTTCGTAATCTTCAATTTCGATCTTAATCCCCAGTATTTTTTCAATTAAAAATGAGGTTAATTCTGGAATGTCTTTGAGAAGTATGCCAAGTGATGCACTAAAATATTCTTCTTCTCTAAGATTCCCTCTTTTTAGTGTTTTAAAAACGTTCATTACATTACTTTTTCTTCTCTTGGAAATAAAAGCTTTATTGAAAGAATAACTTTTTAAAATCGAGATTTAATTAAATAGACGGTGATGAGACTTTACTTAGTCCAACACGGGGAGGCTAAAAGGGAGGTAGAAGACCCTTTGAGACCTCTTTCGGAAAGTGGAAGAGAAGATATTCAGAGGATAGCGAAATATGCGAAAAAAAAGGATATTAAAGCAAATAGAATATTCATAGTGGTAAGTTACGTGCCAAACAAACAGCAGAGATATTAGCAGAAAAACTAAATATTAAACAAGTAATAGACGCTGAGAAATTGGATTCTAAAGCCAATCCCAAGGTTTGGGAAGATCGTTTATCCGAAATGGATGAGGATGTCATGGTAGTTGGACATCTGCCACACTTGAGTGAATTCAGCGGTAGTTTACTTTGTGGGGATGAAGATAAAGAAGTTGTGGCTTTCAGCATGGGCGGAATTGTATGCCTTGAGAGAAACAGAGATGGGCACTGGTCCATACAATGGAGGATTATCCATAAATAGCGCTTTAAAAGAAAAATTATAATGAAGGGAAAAGGAAGGAAAAGAGTTCTAAGGAAGGTTAGGCGATTTCACGTCCCAATTCTTTTAGATCGCCTGTCTCAACATCTAATTCTATGACAAACACATCATCCAGCAAATGACTGTAAGTGCGATAATAATACTCTGCCAAAGTTTCACTGCGCTTTGAATGAGTATCTCTGCGCATTACCACAAAGCGATGAACACCCCGAGGCAAATGTAACAGATAGAAAACTGCCTCGTTGACAAATCCCATCTTGGCACTAGGTACGTTGCCGCTTTCTGTCCAAGAGTGGTTCTTGCATTCGCCAACGTATCGCTGTTCAATTGAGACAAGATCGAACTTGTGCTCTTTTGGCGGTTTGCCTATCGCAATGGGATAGTCAATGCTGAAATCCACCCCAAAGTGTTGAGATAAAACTTCACAGGCTCTTTTCTGAAACGTGCGTCCTCTTTCTGGATTGAGCCGGTTGTTTGATGGCATTTATATTAGCCTCCTGTTCATGGGCGTGATGTCCCTTTCAATATATGAATTTTTACCTATTTAAAACATACCCTTCATCATGCTTGCCCTTACAGCCGGAAAGAAACTTGAAGAGTTAAGAAGAAGAATATAGAAAAAGAGAATTTACTTGTCGCTTTCTCCGGTGGTGTTGACAGCGGTTTTCTGCTAAAGGTTAGCCACCCTGCACAAATCTTCTTTTAAGGATTTTCGTAACTTTCAAGAACGCATATTAATCCTAAATGTCCACATAAACCCATCTCTCGTAACCGCCATCCGTTCTCAGCGTACCTATTTAGGGTCTCTTCTATTCTCTCTTTATCAATTTTCTTCTCACCCTGTTCCTCTTCTATGGGGAAAAACTCCACTTTGTATCTATATCTTCTCATTTCTTTTTCTTTCTCTTCAACTTCAATTTATAGTAGCTCAGGGGATGAGAAATTTTTTCGCAAATCTCATCATTTCCAATACAGTTCCCATACGTGCGCATTGTCCCACAGGAAGGTGCAATATAGCGAACAGTTCCCTTAAACCCTGCGATATGCTCCACCTGATACCTCGTTCGGTCTTCATCAAAATCCGGGGAATTCTTGTAAATCTCTATTATCTCGTCCTCGGTTAGACCAAGGTTCAACAAAAAAGCAGTAACAGCAAATCTCGCACTGTGAGGAACGTTTACACCTTCTTTTAAGTTGCTCAGAATGTAAGATATACAGGGTGGAAAACAGCTTGGGTCTTTCACGACTGAGCCCGACTCAAAATCGGCGTCACCGAACTTTTTCCGCTTTTCCTCTAACTCCTTTTTTATATCTCCAGTATATCCGCTTATCGCTTCGCATATATCGGCAGGGACGTCCAATGGCAGGTCTTTCTTTATCCGTTCATATATCGCTTCCTGGATAATTCGGACAAATTCGCTCCTTCCAAGTTTCACACGCCCCTTCTCCAACCCACGGTTCACCAGTTTCCATCTTTTATCTCGAAGATTAGAAGTGAATCGCAGATAATCAACGAAAGACATCTGAACCTTCATTTGCGCATGCTCATGCGATAATCCAATGAAATCCACTCGTATGCCAAACTCTTCGGACATCTCGTAAATAATATCTGTGTCCGAGCTGGAACCAGTGCTGGCTAATAGTTCTTCGTGTGCCGCTTTAGCCTCTGATAGCGCATATCTCCGGACAAGATACTCGTCACCGATGCAAGACACAAGAATACGAGCAAAAGGATAAGATAATAATTCCATCTCCGCTTGCGCATTGCTGATTATAACAGGCTTTCGGACCTCACCATCCTTTATCGCCTCTATTACCCTCTCTTTACCTCTCAACCTTGCACGTTCAAAAACAGCAGAGCTTATCAGATCCTCCAGCGTGACTCCAAACTCTTCTACATATCTCGATGCCGCAGACAGAAAAGGATAAAAGCATATACGTGTTTCTTCTTTTACTACTTCCTCCATCGTTTCAAAACGAGCCGTTACTGCCGCCTTTATTCCGACTCTATTCTTGGTGCGAGCAAATAACTGACTTTCCCCTTGCCGTCTGCGACTTCAAATTCTATTTGTAGCGGATAATCCTTACCAAGGTTGAGCGTTATACTTTCCGCATGGCTCATACCCTTGCTCATTGCCGAGATGTAGTCCAGCGAGTATAAAGAATGAAGCGTTCCTGGTGTCAGATGTATTAATTGCTCCTTTCTCAATCCTAACCTCAGTTTATCCATCTCCCCTTCTGTCTCCATATAGAACAATTCTCCATCCACACCAAGCACTACGTGGTCGCCTATCTTCTCCGCAGCGCGTATTGTTCTTCTGAACTCTTCCGTTTCGATGGTTACCTGCACGGGAAACTCGAGCTCCGGAACCTTCGGCTCCTTTCTCAGCGAAGAAGGGTCAAGCAAGGAAATGGTATAGGCGAGACTGCCCATCCTTGTAAACAATTTTTGAGCGTGCTCGTCCAGTTCCAACTCAACATCTTCCCTTCCTCCTATTCCGAGAATTCCAAGCAACTTCACGAAATCCATGCCTATTTCTGTCTCTGCTCTGGATTCAGCCGTGCTTTCAACTTCAGCACCGGATTCCGCTTCCTTCGCTGCAAACCGAAATTCGTCAAAAACATCGCTTTGCAACTCAAAAGAAATCATTGCCACATTCGCAGGGTCAACAGCCCGGAGTTTCAAACCATCCTCTGCTATTTTTATCTTTCCTTCATCCACTATTGCTGTAATCGTCTCTATGCATTCTCTCAACACGCTTACATCTATCTTAGCCTCAAACATTTCTCTTTATTTCCTCCTATCACATTATAACATTAATAGAATATGATACCGCATATTTAAACTATTTGGTGGGATGTAATGGAACACAAAATAAAAATGGAAGAGCGGGGTATGAGCAGAGAGGCGGTAGAGTCGCTACTTCAGGAGAAGAAGCGGAAGGATTTAGCGTATGAAAAAATCTTGAGTTCGATGTGCACGTATCCGCATGAAATAGCAGCGTATGCATATAAGATGTTTTTGGAATCGAATTTAGGCGATTCAGGACTATTCCGGGGGACAAAGGAGATGGAAGACGAAGTGATACGAATGATAGGCGCGCTGCTGGGCAATGAAAAAGCTTTCGGATATGTCTCCACAGGCGGAACAGAATCGAATATACAGGCGATAAGGGCGATAAGGAACAGGAAAAGGAAGGAAGGACTGAGCGAGATGAACATAATCGTGCCGGAAACAGCGCATTTCTCGTTTGACAAAATCGCGGATATTTTGTGCATAGAAGTGCGGAAAGCGGCTCTGGACGAGCAATTGAGAGTGGACGTGAATTCGGTGGAAAGTTTGATAGATGATAAAACGATAGGCATGGTGGGAATAGCGGGGACGACGGAATTTGGGCAGATAGACCCGATAAAGGAGCTTTCGGTTATTGCGAAGGAAAAAGGCATTTTCTTGCTTGTTGATGCCGCTTTTGGCGGTTTCGTGATTCCGTTTTTAGAGGAGAGATACGAGTTCGATTTCTCGCTTGAAGGCGTATCCTCTATTTCAATAGACCCGCATAAGATGGGGATGAGCACGATTCCCGCAGGATGTATATTGTTCCGTGAGGAGTCGTATTTAGACGAGCTGGCAGTGCCTACACCTTATCTGACGACTAAGGGGCAGTTCTCGTTGATAGGTACGAGAAGCGGAGCATCTGCCGCAGCTACTTACGCGGTTCTCAAATATCTTGGTAGAGAAGGACTAAAGGAAATTGTAAGTGAATGCATGAAGTTAACGAGGATGTTAGTGAGTGGTGCGAAGGCGATAGGCGTTTCTCCAGTGATAGAGCCTGTTATGAATGTGGTAACGTTAAGTTTTCCGGCGGCAGAGGTGGAAAGGGTAGCGAATGCGTTGGAAGAAAGAGGATGGCGAGTTTCTATTACAAGAGTTCCAAAGGCGCTTCGATTGGTGATAATGCCGCATGTGAAGGAAGAAACGGTGAAGTTGTTTTTGGAAGATTTGGCGGAGGTGGTGTAGAGGCGGTGTTGTAATTACTCAATATCCAGCGGACTTTGAGTAATTAATTGCAAAATGCAGAGTGCAAATTGAAAAATGAAACTATGTATAAAAAACGGCACAATTTACGACCCTGCGAATGGAATAGAAGGCGAAAAGATGGATATTTTCATTGCCGATGGTAAGATAGTGGACGAAATAAAACCCGAACCTGAAGAGATAATAGATGCAACCGATAAAACAGTAATGGCAGGTGGGATAGACGTGCACAGCCATGTAGCGACGTATGGACTGAACTTACCGAGATTTACGTTTGGATTTCCCACACTGGCAGAAACAGGATATACTTATGCGAAGATGGGCTATACGCACGTAAACGAGCCTTTAATGACCTTGAATACCGCAAGTTACGTGCATCACGAGCTCAGCAGCATTCCCGTAGTGGATACTTCTGCATTCCTTGTTCTAAGCTTATATGATATAGAAAAGGAAATAAGAGAAGGCGATAAGGAAAGTGTGAAGGACATCATTCTTTTTCTTTTAGGCCTCACGAAGTCCATAAGCGTGAAGATATACGATGCGGGAGTGAGATATGCGAAGAAGGGATTTTTTTATCGTGATATAGACGAGAAGAGATGTTTGAATTTCTTTTATGAAATAATCAAATCAGGGGAGGGGATTTTGCCGAAGATACAGTTAAGGACGTATCCTGAGCTGTTAGACGAAGATACAGATGTTTTAAGTGCTTTCGGTTTGGCGCATATCGCTTCGGGTATAGATAATGATGGAAGATACGAAGCAGCGAGGGAAGTATTAAAAAATGGAGGAACTGCTGACCTCGGCATTTTTAGCCCTTCACAGAACGAGGATATAAATATGAGTATTGGGTATGACGTTCCTGCTGAGGTTGAAAATTTCATTAGCGTGGATATAGGGTTAGAGAAGCCATTGATATTTTCAAAGTTGAACAACGAGAAGAGAGTAGAAGATAAAGTTCCGTGGTCGCTAAGATTTGCACTGGACGCCTTAGAATATTTGAAGTCATGCTGCATTTCTTTCTCCACCGATAGCCCCAATGGATGCCTATTTTCCTCTTATCCAGAGATATTCGCAGGGTTGCTGAGCCGTGATAACAGAAAGGAGCTGACGAATGAGACGTTACCTGACTTTGAATATTCGTTATACGAACTTGCAGAAATAACGAGAACGAATCCAGCAAGGCAACTTGGCTTAAAACATAAAGGTCATCTGGGTATAGGTGCGGATGCGGATATTGCGGTATATGATATAGGAGAAAATACAGACGGAAGAGAGTTAGAGAAGCGACTACGTAATTGTTCGTATCTTTTGAAAGGTGGAGAAGTGGTAATATACGAAGGGAAGTTGAATAGAGATAGCGATAGAACGAGAAAAAAGACATTTTATTTTGAGGTGGAAGGAAAGAAGGAGGATGAGAATACGAAAGAGAAACAGCGTGAAATGATGGAAAGGATATGCAACACAAGATCGTTCAGGGCTGAGCATCTAAAGGTGGATGAGTGTTTTATAGGTACGAGTGAAGGTGTTTGAAATAAAATTCTCTTACGAATTCATAATTCCTTTCAATGTTTCTTCTCCCTTCTATTATCGCACCGTGTCCCGGCAACAAAACTTCCGTATCCAGCGCTGACACCGTATTAATAGAATTTTTCAGCTCTTCGTTATTACCAAGCGGCAAATCGGTTCTTCCTATGCCTTTCTCAAACACCAGATCCCCGCATATCAAAATCTTTTTATCCGAGGCGTAAAGACATATACTCTCTGGAGAATGCCCTGGCGTGTGTAATATCTTCAACCCGGTGTTTCCTATACTTAACTCAAACACAAAATCCGCAGTGAATTTCTTTGCTATGCCAATGCCAAGGAACCTCGAAGTTTCTTCAGTCATAATGTCAAGATATTCCACTTGTGATGGATGCAGTGCAACTTTTGCACCCGAAATTTCCTTGAGCGAAGCGGTTGCGTCACAATGGTCAGGATGAAGATGCGTAATCGTTATCAAATCTACTTCCTTCGGGTCTATTCCATCCTCTTGCATCTCTTCGAGTCGCCGCCCAAGGTAATTTCCCAATCCCGGATCTATGAGAACTGTGATTTTATCCTTTATCACGTATGTGTTTGCATCAAGCAATCCTTTCTCCTTATACCAATACACGCCTTCTTTAATTCTCATTTCTCAAACTTTCTTTTAAAAGAAAGTTTGATCAAAGAAACTTATATTTATTTCTTTTCCACGAAGCGTTTTTGATCAAACTTTTCTTAAAAGTTTGTTGCGAAGCATTTTGATCAAACTTTTCTTAAAAGTTTGTTGTTGCAACAATCAAAGCCGATTCAATGAGAGCGGCAATAAGGAGAAGAGGCAAGATCAGAATGAGGTATACCCTCAAACCATCCCCTAAAACCTCTTTTAAATGCCTCTCACCTTTCCTTTTTAAAACTTCTCCTCCCAGTCGCAAGCCAATTGATGCACTGAGCAAAAAAGCGGGTATCTCAAATATTCCGTGTGGCGATATTGCAAGAAAGACAACCAGACCCTCCTCCTGTGCAAACCAGCCGAGTAAACCGCCATTGATAAATGCGGAAAACATAGGAAAACCACACATTAACAATCCTAATATAATTAATATAATAATTGGCAATCCCAATATAATAATAAGGATAATACTATGGTATTTTAAAAAGTTCAATTTTAAAATTTTCACTACTAAAAAGATAGCCATCAGCAGCATTACAATGCCTATCAGTGGTATTAATATGGCACTAAGGAAGCAAGTGAAAGAGTTATTCAAAAATAGCACGGTAAAGAAAGCAAAAAAAATTATCCACGATGGGTATCCCTGTGTAAAATCTTGTATATTCTCGCTAAGCTGTCGAATCCACTCCAATGTCTCACTAAATGTATCGCTCAAGAAACCCATATACCCGAAGACAACGGAGCCAATGAAAAGGATGGAAATGAACAAGATGTAGAACCGAAGAGAATAAAGATATGCGCTCAGCGATAAATTTTGTTTCATTTCTTTCCCCTTATGCACCTTTCATATCTTTTACTATGATTAGTTGCAATATTAAATATACCGCTAAATATAGAAATGCAACCCAAAGTATTCTCATCTTTTTCAAGTCCAGTTCAAAAAGCTATCCGGGAAAAGGGCTTTTCTGCTCCAACAGAACCACAAATCAAGGCTGTTCCTCCAATAATAGAAGGAAAGAACGTATTATTGATTGCACCAACCGCAACTGGGAAGACCGAAGCGGCTTTTTTACCCGTTATTGATGCATTAATCAAAACAGAGCGAGAACCCGGCATAAAAGTCCTTTACATAACACCGCTGAAGGCTTTGAACCGCGACATGCTTGAACGATTACAATGGTGGTGTAAAAGGCTTGACCTGCGGTTGGGCGTGAGGCATGGCGACACCTCGAATAGGGAAAGAGGGGCTCAGGCAATGGTTCCACCTGATATTTTGATTACAACACCGGAAACTTTACAAGCGATATTACCGGGTAAGATTATGCGCCAACACCTGGCTTCGGTCAAATGGATAATCGTGGACGAAGTGCATGAACTTGCGATTGACAAACGAGGCTCGCAATTAGCACTTGCATTGGAACGGCTCAGGTACCTGAAGAACGACGAATTCCAGATTATTGGCTTATCGGCTACCATCGGCTCGCCGGATAGAGTGGCAAAATTTTTAGTTGGAACAGGAAGAGATTGCGAGATAATCAACGTTCCTGTATCACGGTCAATGCAGGTAGAAGTTTTTTATCCGAGAGCCGATTCGCATGATTATAAACTGGCAGAGGAGCTTTACACATACCCGGAAGTTGCTGCGAGGTTACGGTTGATGAAAAAGCTCGTTGAGCAGCATAAATCCACATTGATATTTACAAATACTCGCTCGATAACAGAAATACTTGGAAGCAGGTTCCGCGTTTGGGATTTGAACTTTCTCGTGGGTGTTCATCACGGGTCGCTATCCAAACCTTCGAGAATTAACGTTGAAAAGGGTATTAAAGAAGGCAGGCTGTACGGGATTATCTGCACGAGTTCTTTGGAACTGGGAATAGACATCGGAAGATTGGATTTTGTTATTCAGTATAACTCACCGAGACAGGCGACAAGGCTCCTTCAGCGCGTAGGTAGAAGCGGTCATAGAATTGGAGGTATTGCAAATGGTGCGATAGTAGTCCAGGATTCAGATGATGCCCTGGAAGCGTTAGTAATCTGTCGTCGTTCTCTTGCAGAAGATTTAGAGCCCGCCGAAATACCACAGAAACCGCTTGACGTATTGGCGCATCAAATAGCGGGATTGCTTATGGCAAAAAGGAGATGGAGCTTTGAAGAAGCCTTGAACTTGCTAAAAAAAGCATATCCATATCGGGAGCTTGAGGAGCAAGAATTGGTCGCAGTTTTGGACTACATGTATTCCAGAATTCCAAGGCTTGTCTGGTTCTCCGCTCAGGATAAAATATTTCTGAGACCAAAACAGATAAAACCGCTCTATAATTATTATTTCGAGCATTTGTCAATGATACCAGAGGAAAGGCATTTTCTGGTCATTGAAGAAGAAGACAAACCAGTAGGCGTTTTAGATGAAGCTTTTGTCGCGGAATACGGCAATCCCGGAAATAAGTTCGTAGAAGGTGGTCGTGTATGGAAAATACTGCACCTGTATGGCGACAGAATTTATGTAAAGCGCGAAGATGACCCAACTGGTTCTATCCCAAGCTGGGTAGGAGAAGAGATTCCGGTTCCTTATGCTGTTGCGGAAGAGGTAGGAAAGATTCGTGGTGTTGTGGAAAAAGAGCTTGAAGTTGATAGTGGGGTTGAAGAGACAGAAAGAAGGATAGAAAGAGAACTCATGAAGGAATATCCTTGTAGTGAGGAGACCATTACCCGATCTTTAGACGAGATTGTCCAGCAAGTGAAAAGAGGTTATCCAGTACCGACTGATAGGCTGTTAACACTCGAAAGATGGAATGAATACATAATCCTGCACTGCTCGTTTGGGCTTCTTGCGAATAGAACGTTAGCTATGCTCTTAGCTACCGTAATTTCTGACAGGATAGGTGCTCCGGTGGGCGTGCAACAGGACCCTTACCGGATTATGCTCAGAACCGAAGGAACGGAATTGGAGCCCGAGGACGTTGAAAAGATTATCCTCGATTTGTCAGCCGAATCAATCGAAAAGCTCGCCTTGAAAGCACTGGTCCGAAGCAGATTATTTAAACGCCGGTTCATACACGTGGCAAGGAGATTCGGTGCTTTAGCGAAAGGTGCGTCATTGAGCGACTTCGACCTGGATAATCTGATAAGGAGCTTTGAGGGTTCCGCGGTATTTGATGAAGCTATTAGCGAATCTCAGGATAAGGACGTGGATATAAACATGACTGCCGGGCTTTTAAAGCGGATAAACGAGGGTGAGCTAAAAATTGCTGTAATAAAAGGAAATGCGGTCAGTCCTATTGCGGGAATCGTCGAGGTAATAAAAAGGGGATACGAGCTAATCCCACCGGAGAGGATGCATCAGGTCATAATAAAGTACGTAAAAGCAAGGCTATTAGATGAATCCTTGACTTTTGTATGCACGAATTGCTGGTGGTATGTAGCGGTGATGCGAATACATGATGTGGAAATAGAGAAGGTTCAATGTCCTGAATGCGAATCGAACAGGATGGGGGCGTTAAAAACGGATGAGAACGAAGTCAGGAAGGAAATACGCAAAGGTAAAAGTAAAAGTAAAAAAGCAAGTAAGTTGTTTAACGATGCAATAGAATCGGCTGAGTTGTGCTCAACCTACGGTAAAGCGGCTCTGCTTACATTGGCTGGTAAAGGGATTAATCCCGATGGGGCAAAGGAGATTCTGAAAAAGGAAAGTGCGGTAAACGAGCACCTCGTGGAACTCATAATCGAATCGGAAAAGGAGGTTTTGAAGCAGAGGTTTTATAGGTATAGCTCAGCAAAAATCGCAAGCACCAAGCGCCAAATTACAATGGCGCCAAAACCAAACCACGAGATTTCACAAGAAACCTTTTCTTAGAAAGAAAAGCTTTACCAAAAGAACATATTTGTTTTTCTTTTAGCACAGTGGGGCTCTGCCCCACGACCCCGCAAGCCCTATAAGGGCTTAGTTTTCTTTTTGTAAAAAAGAAAAAGTGTTGTGTAATCTTGCGGTTATAAAAGTTCGGGATTTGATTTTTCACTTGCTCACTTCACTATCTTGGTTATATCTATCTCTATAATATCCTCCGCACCCATGCTTTTCAACGTAGGTATTAAAATATTCACCTCACGCTTGCTCACTACCGTTTCCACTGCATAATACCGACGCTGGTTATTATCGGAATCATAAAGTTGGGAAATCGTTGGTCTTTTCATTGCCGGTAGCACTGACACTACTTCCTTCAACTTATCCTCCGCAACGTTCATGCTGAGCAATACCTTTCCCCTCGCTTCTATCACGCCGGAAAGCAAGGTTCTTATCTCTTCTATCTCTCTCCTCTTTCCCGCATCACTCCACGAATCCTTATTCGCTATCAACTTCGTGGAAGATTCGAGTATCGTGTCTATAATCCGCCAGTTGTTCTTCCTGAGGGTCTCTCCGGTCTCCGTGAGCTCGACTATGCCGTCCATCATGTCCTTCGCTTCGGTAGCGCCGTAGGAGAAAAATATCTGCACGGGGATTCCGAGTTTGTCAAAGAAAGATTTTGTGAGGTTGGGATATTCGGTGCTTATTTTACTTTGCGGCTTTATGTCTTTCGCTTCTTTTATAGCTGTTCTGTCGGCTTGCACAGCCAGGACGATTTTTACACTACCCTCTTTCTCTGCGGTTTTGCTATAACTAAAATCCGCTATTTCCACTACGTCAGCACCTCTTTCCGCTATCCAATCGTTACCTGTTATGCCGACATCAAAATACCCTTTATCAACGTATTCCGGTATCTCCTGCGGTCTTAATATCTTCACTTTCTCTATCCTTGGGTCTTCTATCCTCGGATTGTATTCTCTGCTCGTTACTTTTATTTCCAGGTCTGCCTGCTTGAATAACAACAGGGTTTGCGCTTCTAAACTACCTTTTGGAATCGCTATGCTTATCATCTTCTCTCTTTCCCCCCTTTTCCTTTTTATATCTTTACATCACTATCAATGACATCACAACTACAAAGATTTATTTATAGCCCTTATCAATATTCATTTGTGCGGGCTAGCCTGGAGGGTTCGACGTCCTCTGCAACTCGAAATCGCCGATATGCGAGAGGCGAAGCTTGAGGAAGGCTCCGTAGCTGTCAATTTCAGCTCAGGGTTAGACGAAGAAACACCGTCCTGCGGGGTTGATGGTGGTATGGTGGCAGGCTGGAGAGCTTGTTGCCATGCCTTCATCATGGATACTGGTTTAGGCCCGGAAGGGAGCGGACTCACCGTGGACGTTGGCGCTCGGAGGGTAGCGGTGCGGAGAAAGACCTTGAGGGTCTGATTGATGGCGAAGGTGCCGACCGAGAGCGTGCCCGCACAAACCTTTTCTTAAAAAGAAAAGCTTTACCAAAAGAATTATATCTTTCTTAGCACAAGTTTTCTTTTTTGTAAAAAAAGAAAAAGTGTAGTGTATGGATAAAAAGATTATTATCGGTAGCATCGGAAGCATCTTAAAGTATCTTGGTATTTTAATGATTCTTCCGCTTGCAGTGGCAATTTGGGATGGTGAGAGTTTTACTATTATAAAATATACATGGCTATTTCCCATTGCAATAACCACCTCTTTTGGAGTAATTTTAGAAAAATTTATAGGTAAAAAGGGGGAAATAAAAAGGCGAGAAGGTTTTGCCATTGTCGCCTTAGGATGGCTCGCAGTGGCATTTTTTGGCGCTCTTCCTTACATTTACTATGCACCGTTAAGTCCGGTTGATCTATTTATAAGTCCAATTGATCCATTTTTTGAGTCAATGTCCGGATTCACAACCACCGGCTCCACAGTGATGCTGAATTTAGAGCAGGTTGATCGCAGCATACTTCTGTGGAGGAGTTTCACGCAGTGGATAGGAGGAATGGGAGTTATTGTGCTTTTCATTGCTATACTTCCGACTTTCGGCGTTGCCGGCAGCCAGTTATTTGACCGTGAATTCCCGGGACCGATGTCCGAACGGATTAGACCGCGAATTCAAATGTCAGCAAGAATGCTGTGGTCAATTTACTTTATTTTGACAGATATAGAAATTCTGGCACTGCATTTTGTAGCGAAAATGCCTTTGTATGACACTCTTTGCACCACATTCAGCACGATGCCGACCGGAGGCTTCTCTCCTCATCCGGGAAACATCGGTGGATACCTGAACCCGATAGCAGAGTTGATTATAATGGTATTCATGTTTTTAGCAGGTATGAATTTTGTTTTATACTTTTTTTTAAGAAACCCACGAAGAATAATAGCAAACAGGGAATTTCGGGTCTATTGCTTCCTTCTCTTAATGGCTATTTCCATAATAACCGCTGATTTGTATATTCACGAGTTCGGATCTTTACAGGAAGCATTCCGTTACGGCGGATTCCAGGCTATTTCCGTCATGACCACCACGGGATTCACAACCTCTAATTTTGATACATGGTCTCATTTATCCAAAATCATATTGTTCAGCTTGATGTTCATTGGCGGATGCGGTGGCTCAACCGGGGGAAGCATAAAAGTCATCAGGATATACGTTCTGCTAAAATATATCGGGCAAAGAATTCGCCAAATTCTCTATCCACATGCGGTTTTCGTGCTGAAGACCGGAAAGAAGCCCATTTCTGATGACGTTCTACAAGGGATTATCGCCTTTCTTTTCTCTTATATTTTGATATTTGTAGTTTGCTCGATTGCAATGAGTGCGATGGGGTTTGATATGATTAGTGCCACCTCTTCCGTAGCGGCGACACTCGGAAATGTCGGACCGGGGTTTGGTCTCGTATCAGCCAATTACGCATCTATTCCTATTGCAGGAAAAATCATCCTGTCTTTTTGCATGTGGGCAGGGCGATTAGAGCTTTTTACCGTTTTAGTTCTGCTGACACCTGCATTTTGGAGGGGTTGAAGTAAGGTCTTTAAGTTTGGAAAGTTTTTGTCCAATCTTTACGGTTATGTCATAACATCGAATACATGCATCGAAAGTGTGATTTTACTTAACGTCAGACTGTGTGAAAACCCCAAATTTTGAGAATTTTTTACCTTATTTTTCGATTTAAAGGCAGTATAGGGCCTATTTTTCATGCAAACCTGAGTTTTTACACAACCTAACGTATTGTGGATAAAAGAAGTTCGCTTTGCGAATTTTGGGAAATCTTTGATTTCCCTTTTATCCGCTGTTGTGCGAGTGCGATAGCACCG
>JAFNKG010000031.1 GCA_017883965.1 Candidatus Methanophagales archaeon
TGTTCCCAAGAAATCTATCTTGCACATACCATAATGAACGCATCTCGCTGCTATACCCTTAACCTTTTCCAATTCCATCTTTTCCAACTCCGTCATCATAACCTCCGGTTTCTAATAGGATTGTATTTGTACAGCGCCACTCCTCGGCGCAGTAGCACTCGCCTATGCTGCAATTTTTAGTTAAATCACGTCACTATAAAAAGCATTAAGCAGGAATAACACATGTTAAAATGATATTGAAATGACATATGTGGAAAATCTCCATTCGCTTGCCTTCCCCCATAATTTAATGCCTCTGACGCTGATCTAAACTTCCTTTTGGTGTTATCTACAGCAATAAGCACAAATTAAGCGGTTTGCTTCTTTAAGCTTTTTAACAAGATTTTGTTCAAAGTTCGTTCATTACTATAAACAACAACTATCGAGATCATTTTATCGCCAAATCCTTTTCCACCACCATTTATTTTCTTTATACCACTTTATCGTTTCCCTCATTGCATCATCAAATTTGTATCGCGAAATCCATCCCTGCTCCCTTATCTTTTGCGTATCTAATGAATATCTAAAATCATGCCCTGGTCTGTCCTTTACGAATTTTATCAAGCTCTTTGATTTGTTTAACTCTTCAAGAATCAAATTCGCAATCTCTATGTTTGTTTTTTCATTCCCTGCACCTATATTATAAATTTCTCCTACCTTCCCTTCTCTAAATACAAAATCAATTGCCTCGCAATTGTCCAGAACATAAATCCAATCTCTTACGTTTTTACCTTCTCCATATATTGGGAGAGGTTTATCGTGCAAAGCATTTAGGATAAGAACAGGGATTAACTTCTCTGGATATTGATAAGGTCCAAAATTGTTGCTTGATCTTGTGATTAACACAGGCAAACCATATGTTTTATAATACGCTTTAACTAACAAATCCGCTCCTGCCTTACTGGCTGAATAAGGAGAAGACGGATCCAATATATCTGTTTCTTTGAAGGACTCGTTTTCAATGCTCCCATATACTTCATCAGTGCTTATTTGGATATATTTTTCAATATCGTATCTCCTTGCGTATTCCAAGAGATTATAAGTTCCAAACACATCTGTTTTTACAAACACACCAGCATCTATTATCGAGCGATCAACATGCGTCTCTGCTGCAAAATTGAAGATAACATCGCATTCTCCTATCTTCTCAACATCCTCTTTATTGAAAATGTCACCTTTTATGAAAATTATTTCATCTATTACCTCTTTCAAATTTTCTAATCTTCCGGCGTATGTAAGTTTATCTAAAACAATAAATTCATCATCCAGGTATTTCTCTAACAGGTAATGAACAAAATTACTTCCGATAAATCCTGCTCCGCCAGTTATTAAGATTTTCATTTTTTGTCTCCCTTTCTTTGATTTATTGGTTTTATGCATTATAAATGATAGAATAATAATACAACTTATGAAACACCTTGACATAAAATTGAGCAAAAATCCTATTTATATATCGGTCAAGGTATTCTCGTATGTATCTTATGTATCCTTTGTTATAATACCATAAACCCCGATCTTTCATTATATCACCTCGGTTTCAGGAATTGGTAAAATAAATTTCCCACCAGTTTGTCTATATTTACTCTCCTTTTGCAGAATTTCATCAGCGTAATTCCAAGCTAAGAGAAGTGCATAATCAGGCGGTTCTTCATGGAACTTTTCCTCAGGAAATATAGGAATGTGCATACCTGGTGTATAGCGTCCTTGTTTGAAAGATGTCGTATCACTAATATAGTCTAAAATATCCGTGCCAATTTTGCAGTAGTTTAGTAAGGTATTTCCTTTAGCCGTAGCTCCATAGCCCGTTATCCTTGCTCCTTCATTTTTCAGTGCTTTTAAAAGCCGTACTAACTTTTCTTTTAGTGAATACACTACTTCGCCAAATTTTGTGTAAATCTTAAGAGAATCAAGTTTAGCTTCCTGTTCCATCAATAGTAGAGCAGCAACACGTTGGGATTGCTGCTTCCCTGCTTTTTGCACAAAGACACGAATTGAACCTCCGTGAACGGGAATTTGTTTTACATCTACTACATCCATCCCAAACTTTCGGAATAAGTAAACCAAAGGATGAACAGCGAAATAGGAGAGATGCTCATGATATATCGTATCAAACTCCATATTGTTTAATAAATTCAAGAGGTAAGGAACTTCAATGATAAAAACTCCATCATTCGATAGCAAATGATTTATACCACGCAGAATGCTTTCTAAATTATCTACGTGTGCAAAAACATTGGTTGCTGTGATTATATCTGTGGAGCCATATTCTTTATAAACGTTCATAGCACAATTCTCGCCGAAAAATTCATTCATAGTTGGGATGCCATTTGCCTCTGCTAATCGTGCAATATTTGAAGCGGGTTCGATGCCTAATGGCCTTAAATCAAATTTTGAAAAACACTGAAGCAGTGTTCCGTCATTGCTTCCAATGTCTACCACTAAGCTATCGTTGTTGATTCTGAAATTTTCCATTACCTCTTCTGCAAGTCTGGAAAAAAATGAGTCTGCATCGGCTTTGAAGCACCAGTTACATAAGCATAGTCCTTAAACAATACTTCTGGAGAGACTACGTCTAATAATTGAACAAGATAACAGTTACTACAAAAATACACGTCAAGGGGATAAAAATATTCAGGGTCATCCAATACGTTTTTTCTTAAAAAAACTATTGGCTAATGGATTAGGTCCCAATGAGAGGAACTTATGCAATTTTTTACTCCCACAAACTCTGCATAAGGTTCTTGATGTCATATCGCCTTTTTTGTTCTACCCATAATTAGCGCTTTATTTATTCCAGTTATATTGCTCCCCGGTTCCTGGATTAATTATTGAAGGATCATTCCAAGGCCTTCTTTCCTCATCGGGATTTTTATAATTATAAAGCTTTGTTACAAAATAAAGAACCAGTGACGGCTCATCCCCGATACATTTTATTCCATGCCAGTAAAAGCCGGGAATTCTAACAACTTGAAGCTTTTCACTATTTACAATAATTTCGTCTAATTGTCCTTTTGTTTTAGAATCCTCTCTATCGTCGTATGCACAAACCTTAAGAGTCCCCTTTACAACACAGAAATAATCAACCTGCCCCCTAGAATGTCGATGCCAGGCTCTAATTATTCTTGGATTGCTCATTGAAAGGTTTATTTGCACAATATTATCACTTCCAACAAAATTTTTCCAATCAAGTCTAAGGAGTTCTGCAAAAAAGCCCCTTTCATCCAGAATCCTTTTTATATCATAAATTTTTACTCCTGGTAACATAGTCCTTACCTCCTTTTACATATGCTTTTTCTATATAAAATATTGTTTTTCTTTTAAATAATCCTTTAAAGCATCTTCCCAACTTCTCATTCTGAGCCCAAAGCTATTTAGCTTTGTATTTTCAAGCGCTGAGAACTTTGGTCTTCTCGCTTTTCTATTAAGCTCATCGGATTTTATCGGGAAAAGCTTTGCATCAATGTCAAAAAATTCAAAAATTTTTTTCGCAAACATGAACCAACTACAATGTCCTTGGTTAGTGACATGATAGATACCAAACGGAAGTTCTTTCTCAATCATATCTTTTATCATTTTAGCGGCATCTTTCGTATAAGTCGGAGACATTTCAACATCGTCTACCACTTTGATTACTTCATTATCACCCGCTTTCTTAATCATCCATTCAACAAAATTCCCCCCCTTTCCTCTTGCACCTTTAATCCCAAAGAGACTCGAAGAACGGACAATGTAATATTCCCTACAATAGTTTCTTGTAAGGATTTCCCCTGCATATTTACTTAATCCATAAATATTAATCGGATTCGGAGGGTCATCCTCCTGATATGGTTCTTTCTTTTCTCCATCGAATACAAAATCCGTGCTTATATAAACATTTTTCATTTGTTTTTCGTTACATACCAAAGCTACATTCCTTGCCCCAATTGCATTTACCATATAAGCTTCTTCTGGATGGTCTTCACTGTCATCTACTCTTATATATCCCGCGCAATTTATCACAACATTGACATCTTTTAAAACCTCTCTGCAACTATTAATATCTTTTACCTCTATTTCATCGTGTGAGAGTGGCAAAACTTCCTCCCAAAATGCATCCGAAATATCACTTCCAAGCTGTCCTGTTGAACCGATAATAACCACTTTCATTTTTTGCCCAACTTTTATTTATAAACTCTGTTTTTACTCCTTTTATCATATCCTTACCCATGAGTTATCACCGATAATAAACTTATTGCCTTTTGGTAAATATTTGTTTTTCTCTATTACCACATCTCTTCCGATCATACTATCAACAATATTTCCCGCACTTACGACCCTTGCCCCGTCCATTATTACTGAATCTTCCACCTCGGAGTTTATTATCTTGCAATTGTTGCCAATGCTTGTATACGGACCAACGTAACTATCCTTTATAACACAACCAGTTCCTATAAGCGCAGGACCTTTTATCACTGAACTCTCATTTACTTTTGTTCCTATATCTATTGATACCCTTCCTCTGATCTCTCCCTTGACATCCTCTTTTTCTTTTATCTCATGGGTTAAATCATCCAAAACAAGCCGATTTGCATGCAGAATATCTTCAGGCTTTCCGCTATCCTTCCACCAACCATGTACGATCTCTGAATCAATCATGAAACCGTCTTCTATCAACCGCTGCAGAGCATCCGTTATCTCAAGTTCGCCTCGCCATGACGGTTTTATCCTTTTAACGGCATCAAAAATTATCGGTTTAAACATATATATCCCAACGAGTGCGAGGTTTGATGGAGGTTCTTTTGGCTTCTCTATCAGTTTTATAATAGAGCCATCTCCATTCAGTTCTGCAACACCAAACTGACTTGGATTATCCACGGGCGTTAGCAGTATGGATGCATCTGCATCCGATTGCCTGAAATGTTCAATATATCTTATTATACCATGCTTTAAGATATTATCTCCAAGATACATTACAAAAGATTCGTCCCTTAGGAACTCCTCGGATATAAGCACTGCATGTGCCAAACCAAGCGGCGCTTCTTGCTCTATAAAAATTATTTCAGCACCAAAATTTGCATTATTCACCGTTTCCATAACTTGTTCTTTATTTGATCCGACAATGATCCCAATATCTCTTATTCCACACTCTATGACATCCTCAATTGCATAGAATAGAATTGGCTTATTAGCTACTGGAATCAATTGTTTTTGCTGCGAATATGTGATTGGCCTCAGCCTTGTTCCGTGCCCACCTGATAGGATTAATCCTTTCATTTTTAGAGCTTTTTTATGTCAACTAATTGCACTAGTCATTCTTACCTGCCTCTTCGAATGGATGTGATACCATAACCATTATGTTCAGTTACGTGTCTGTTCAATAAAGCATCTACTTCCTTAGCTATCTTATCCCTAGTAAGATCACGTCTAAGAAGCATACGGCCAATGCCTTCTTCTTCAAGCATATTTCCATTCCACTGCTGAACTGCATGCGTTGGAATTGCTAATTGGGGTACCCCATATTTAATCGCCTGGTATATAGTTCCAGATCCACCGTGATTAATCATTAAACTGGCTCTTTCTAAAAGCTTGCCTCCAGAATATAAAGGGATCGCAAAAATGTTATCCGGCAATTCACCAAGACTTGAAATATCAAACTGTGCTCCTGTAGTTATAGCTATTCTATAGGGCTTGTCTTGTAGTGCCTCAATAATCATCTTGAATAGTTCTAATATTCCTGAGCTACCCATAGTTAAATATATAAGCGGTTTATCAGTGTCGGATTTAAGAAATTCTTCAAATCTTTCAATAATTGTTGTCTCCGTAACTGATACCTGTGCCAAAATATCATCTTCTGATGGCTCCCATACCAATGGACTAATTGGCAAAGCATCGGAACTAATTCTCATCCCTTTTAAAGTAGCATAATCTGGCATTAAAATAAGATCCCCTTGCGTCTGGGAATAGTAGTTTCTTACCAATTTCAAACCCATCCTCAACCGCACTATATTGTAAGGGATGCTCCATAAAATTAAATAAACTCTATAAAACATATTTGTTGCCCATAACTTGTCGGATAAGAAATTAGCTAACCATCCTAATCTCAGGGAATGAGATATGTTCGTTATTCTATGTGCTTCTGGCGGAGTCAATTTTCTTCTTGAATTATTAGTCCATGTATAATCAAGAACAGATACATAGAGGATATCCATTGCTTCGGCGGAAATACTCATAACTGGTGAAAAGTCCGATACAATAACATCTGGTTTTCTACCTCTATCAGCCTCTATTTTTTGTAAGGCAGTTATTTGATTTCTACTTTCTTCTTCAATCTTGTCTACAGTATAAAAACCCCAACTAGCTCTATTCTGAGCATGTTCCAGAATAATATTCTCATGCAGCGTTGGAACGTGATATACATCAAAACCAGCATCTCTTATAAGAGAGACGTACTTTCTCTGTGTTGGTGGAGAACCTTTCGTATCAGTATCAACAACAAAAACCACATCAGCTCCAAGTTCTTTAAGTTTCGCAGCAACCATAAATGCTCGTCCTGCATGAGCAAGGGAGCCTGTGTGACAGGTGTAAACAATTAATTTTCCTTCACCAGTCGTAACCTCACCAGCTTTTTTATACCAGTCTTTATCATTCTCATCTCTATCTATGTAAGCAAGAATGAGTTTTGCGGCAAGCTCCGCACTGCCTATGGATGGATTCTCTAAATCAGCTATTATATCCCCATATAACTCTCTCATTCTGGCATTACTTCTACGGACAAAATTCACTACTATATCTCTATAACTCTGCGTAGTTAAGGCAGAACCTAGCGCAGTGGCTTCGGTGGGCGAGGTAGGCACAGTAGCAATGTCTCCTTTTATACCCTCTACCTGAGCACGCTTGCGGATTTGAGGAATCGCTACTGAAGATGCCCTCGCAATACCTGACAACCCACTTAAATCCCCATCATTAAGTCTACCTTTCTTCACTTTTTCTCTACAAAGTGTCATAATACGAATAGTTTTGCATTTTTAAGCTTCTGTAATGCTGACTGCGACATCGTCGCCTGGGCTAACCACGCTCGGTGTGACGGTGCGTGTTACGTCTGGTGGCTCTGCCGCCATTGCTGGTATTACTGCACATACGGACATCACCATTATCGCAGCTAATATCGTGCATAGCAATCTCTTATTATCACTGTTTTTGCTTTTTATTTTTTCACCCCCTTTATTTTACAGATCTTCTTCCAAAATTTCTTTTACTAATGGGCAATATAAAAAGGGATATGCAGAAATAACACCTGTAAAGAACACATACATCAGTAATCAGCACTTCCGAACGCCCCACTTCCGGCTTCATCCCGAAAGTCAAAGGTCAAAGAGTTATTAAAATCTCCAAAGCCCTCAATACCAAGCATGAAACGGTTATAAGGAAATATAAAGAGAGAACACCGATAGAGCAGACTAAAAAAGAACAAAAATCCTATTTGAAGATTGAAGGAAACTATTTAAGGAAAAAGGAGCGTAATTATGGCTATATTTTCATACTTTGTTTGTTTTAAAAAGGAAAAAAGGAACGGTGTGAAGATGAGCTATAACAATTTAGCACTTAATTTTTTTAACCACTAAAATTGTATTCCTCCCATTTATGTCTCTGTTGATGGATAAAGCTACGTCTACGTTAACTTTTCTAGCTTGGTTCGGGACATAATCCAGATCACAGAGGGGGTCAGGATATTTGTAGTTAATAGTTGGTGGTACTTTATTGTTTTTAATCGCAAGAATAGTAGCAATGAACTCCACGGCTCCAGATGCAGCAATCAAGTGTCCTGTTACAGGTTTAATTGAGCTAATAGGGATATGATAGGCGTGATCACCAAATGCTTTCTTAATCGCTGAAGTCTCTAATTTATCATTTAAGGTTGTAGCGTTGCCATGTGCGTTAATGTAATCAACATATTGAGGAGATAGCTGTGCGTCCTCCAAAGCCTTAGTAATCGCAATGGCAATGCTTCCGTCATCGTTTTTAACCTTCAGTGTGCCATATCCATCGGTAGTTGTGGCATAGCCAATTAACTCAGCGTGAATTTTTGCTCCACGTGCCCGGGCGTGGTTAAGTTCCTCCAAAATTATTACACCTGCTCCCTCTCCCAGCACAAAACCATCTCTTGTTCTGTCAAAGGGACGGAAAGCTTCTTTAGGTTCATTATTATTCGTTGATAATAATCCTAAACCACTAAAATAAGAGATATCTATCGGATTAACCCTGGAATCGAATCCTCCAGTTATAATGAAATCGCTGTCACCATACTGAATTGCTCTGAAGGCATTACCAATAGCTTGAGAACTGGCTGTTCCTGAAGTCACAATATTGCTATTAACGCCCTGTAACTTACATATTTTAGCTATATAGTATAAACATGCATTGTGTAAATCTTCGATTAATGTGAGAGGGTAAACTTTTTTCATTGCTTCTATACCAAACTTATGGTGGTCTACGCAGCCATCTTTATTCATGGAGGCACGTACTGCCTCTGACAAGCGTTCTGGTGAGCCTATCTCTTTACCACAGCCTGTGTAAATGCCTCCTTTAGTCATATCAACCTCATCAGGTTCTAAGCCAGCGTCGTCAAAGGCCATCTTTGCTGCTACTAAACCATAATCATCTCCCCTGCGTAACATCTTGAGAATCTTCCTATCCTTAATATGCTCTTTGGGTTTAAAATCCTTTATTTGCGCAGCGATCTGGGTTGGGAAAGCAGACGCGTTAAAAGAAGTAATCAGAGAGATGCCAGATTCTCCTTCTGTTAGTGCTTGCCAGTTCTTTTCTACTCCAATTCCTACCGGCGTGATCATACTCATCCCGGTGATTACTACACGCTTTTTCATCACCTACCCTCCTGTGTATTAAGGAATGGTCTTATACTTTTTACATCACCTAAATTTACCGGGTTGACGCTTCTATTTATATGTTTTATAAGACCTGTCAGTACTTTGCCAGGTCCAATTTCGATAAACTTGTTCACACCAGATTCAATCATATACTCCACGGAGTTGCCCCATAGTACTGGTGAGCAAATCTGCTCCACTAAATCTGATTTTATTTCATTTGCAGTAGTCAGTGGCTTACCAGTAACATTAGAAATAATAGAAATCTTAGCATCGTAAAACTTTACTGTTGATATCGCTCTTTCTAATTTCTTCGCCACGGGTTGCATTAGTGTCGTATGAAAGGCTCTGCTGACTGCAAGAAGGGTTACCAACTTTGCATCTCTTTCCTCAGCCAATTTCATAGCCATTTGTAATGCATCTATAGAGCCACTGATGACCGTCTGTTTTGGTGAATTGTAATTTGCCACCTGGATATAAGAATTTTGCTGTTGAAGTATTACTTGAGTGCGTATCTCCTCTATAACTTCATTATCTAGGCCAATTATGGCTGCCATACCCTCTTTAGATGATTGGGGCGCTTCTTGCATTAATCTTCCACGTTCTCTTACAAGCTTAACAGCGTCAATAAAGTCAATAGCTTCTGCAGCAACTAACGCGGTATACTCTCCTAAACTGTGTCCTGCCACAAAGATTGGCTTTTTATTTATTTTATTTTTAATAGCATTCAGGCAAGCAATGCTCATAGTGAAAACAGCAGGTTGTGCATTTATCGTTTCCGTTAGAGTCTTCTTTGGACCGTTAAAACATAAATTTGATAGCTTAAAACCTATGATTTCATCTGCCTTTTCAAAAACCATCTTTGACTCAGGAAATGTGTTATACAAGTCTTTTCCCATCCCAACGAATTGCGAGCCTTGCCCTGGAAAAACCCAAGCAATTTTAGACATCAAAACCTCCTAAATGTGCAAACCTTTTTCTTTCTTTAGTAACTTGATCAGCCGTTAAGGGCAAATAACCGAAAATGATTTGTTTTGTGCTAACAACGGTCTTTTCGTCCACCGTAGCTTTAGTTTTGACAATTGCGCTATTTGTATCAAGTGAGAGTATTTCTGCCTCAATTACCAATATATCTCCAGGTTTCACATATTTTCGGAATTTTGCATCTTTTATCGTTTGCAGCACCGTGGTATATTTAAAATCCTTACTTACACAGACTAACAAACTTCCAAGTTGCACCATACCTTCCAGTTGTAACATACCAGGCAGTATAGGAAATTTAGGGAAATGGTCGGCAAAAAAGTTCTCAGTAAGGCTGACACTCTTTATCGCACGAGCATGCTTGCCCTTTTTTATCTCCACTATTTTATCAATAACCGGGTACCCAAACTCAAAATGCTCAAACATTATTCCCTCCTCGATAGCTCTTTACCACAAGACTGCTATTATTTCCTCCGAAAGCAAAGCTATTTGACATTGCCACCTCAACTTTTACTACACGCGCATCATTCGGTACATAGTCTAAATCGCATTTTGGATCTACATTCTCATAGTTAATTGTTGGGGGTACGATACTGTCGCACAATGAAAGTATACAGAAGACAAGTTCAAGTCCTCCGGCAGCGGAAATTAAGTGGCCGGTCATAGATTTTGTAGAACTTACTGGTATGTGGTAGGCATATTGCCCAAAAACACGCTTAATTGCTGCTGTTTCACTTCGGTCATTCATTGGAGTTGAAGTGCCGTGTGCATTTATATAATCAACATCTTTTGGACGCAAATTAGCATCCAACAAAGCGTATTCCATTGCCTGGGTGGCACCTTCACCATCAGGAGGTGTGTCAGTGATACTGTAGAAATTCATAGAGCAGCCGTAACCTATTAGTTCTGCGTAAATTTTAGCACCCCGAGCAAGCGCATGAGATAATTCTTCTAAGATTACAACTGCTGCACCTTCCCCTAAAACAAAACCGTCTCTTTCACGGTCAAATGGACGAGATGATCTTTGAGGTTCTTCGTTTCTTGTGGATAAAGCTCCTAATAGGGAAAAACTGATTAAGTCTATCTCGGAAATCATGGATTCATATCCCCCTGTTATCATGATATCAGCGTCACCTTGCTGAATCATTCTTAATGCCGTGCCAATAGTTTGAGAACTGCCCGAACAGGCGGTACAGACGACGGTATTTGGTCCCCGGGCATTAGCCAACATTGCTATCACGCTTGCACCTGTGTTTGGGTCCTGATTGATGTAAGAAACAGGGCTTGAAACGGGAAACACGGAATCTTCAATAGCGCGACATATTGAGTTTAAAGACTCTAAGTTAGGTCTGCTGCCAATGCTGCTCAGTGAAATACCAGTACGAGTGGGTTCATAATCTCCAGCGTGCAAGTCTGCATCTGCCATTGCCATCTGTGCAGATGCCACACCGAATTGAGCACCTCGATTCAGAAATTTTATCAGTTTTTTATCACTAATGAACGAGTCTATATTAAAATCTTGCACCTCAGCTCCAATTCTACAAGGGAAGGTAGAGGCATCAAAAAGAGTAATCGGTCCTATACCACTTTTTCCTTCTAAAGCAGCTTTCCAAGTCTTTTCCAGATCGCATCCTAAAGGAGATATTACTCCTATTCCAGTTATTACTGCTCGCCTATTCATAAAAGTGCTCCTCATCTTTTAAGTAAAGAGAACATGTGTCTGGTTTTTTCAGGGTCCTCGATTTGATTTGCATCGATGAACGAACACAAACCATAGTCCACCTCTCCAACTACTTCACCTTCAATTTTAACTTTGCCAGTTACCAGACCTGCTTCTTCCTGTAATGACTCTATTTCTACTTCTAAAATCAGTTGATCACCGGGACGGGCAACACCAGTAATTTTCACTGTCCCCAGAGCAACCAGTAGTGCTCTTTTTTTAAAGTCAAAGGATGCTGTTATAAGCCACGCAGCAGCTTGAGCTACTGCCTCGATGACAAACGTGTAGGGCATAATTATACCGTGGGAGACCTGATTCACGAGAAAATCCTCAGATAGTGAAACGTTTTTGACCGCTATCAATGATTTCCCCTTTTTGAATTCTAAAATCCTATCAACTAAAAGAAACCTCAATTCTTATACCTCCTATTCAATGTCTTAGGTATCACCAAAGCTTGTGCTACTGCATGAGTCTCGCAGTGGGAGAAGGAAATTACTATTTTCTCTACATTCTTTTTGCAAGCAATTTCATTTAGCTCGCCATGCAGGCATACCCTGGGCTTTCCGGAGTTACTACTAAGAATCTCCACATCCGTCCATTCAATCCCTTTTCCCAATCCTATTCCAAGTGCTTTCAAAACCGACTCCTTAGCGGCAAACCTGGCAGCAAAGTGTTCTTCGCTCTTTTTTTTCCCTTTGCAATAAGTGATTTCTCTTGCAGTAAATACAATTGTAAGGAAATTTTCGTGTTTTGAAACGAGGTCTTCTACTTTAGAAATGGGTACAATATCGATTCCTATTCCCATATTAAGATTATAATTGTTATTCATTTCTGCTTTTGGATGCTTTATCGCCTACTATGTCAACAAGGTGACGCACAGTAAAAAGGGAGAATAGCTTTAACTGATCCAGTTCTTCTGCAATTTCTGTTAGATTAGAATCAGGTAGAAGCTTCTGCACATGCTCTAATCCTGCAGGTGTAACTATCCCGTTCTCGTCAAAGAACTCCTCTTCCGATAGGTCGCCTTGTAATACTTTCTGGACTTCGCTCCTGCTAATTCTTATATTGGTTTCCTTTTCTATACGGAAGAATAGGTCTAGCATGTCCAGTGATTCAGCTCCAAGGTCGTCGTAGAAGGATGAATCCATAGTTACATTGTCTTCATCAACACCTAATACTTCAACTAAGCCTTCTTTCACAACTTCAAAAATTTCTTCTTTCTCCATTCTAAGAGCCTCCATTTATAAACTTTACGATAGAAGATATCTTCTTTCGCCTGGACATACGCGGTGTGGATGCAGGTACACCAATAGGGATTATGCTCATTATATACCATGGCTTCTTTACCCGTAATAGTGATTCTAACTCTTTTGCCGCAATTAATGGATTGGTCATCCAACAAGATCCGAGTCCAAGATCATGTGCTTTAAGAAGCATATTCTGGATTGCAGCCGAAGCACTCTGAATTTCTGAGTGTACTGGATCTTCAAGTTCGTCAACAGGTATGCCCGCGCGTTCAAGAAAAACAGCAATAGGAGAAGTGATAGGTCTGCATAAGACGGCGATAACTACGGGTGCTTCCTCAAAGAAGGTAAAAAATTTGCTATAATTAATCAGTATATCGGTATCCTCATCTTTCGCAGTCTTGCTAAGCACTTCTGTTAATTTTGCTTCCACTATGCTTGCCATCTGTTTCTTTAAGGCATCATCCTTTATGACAATGAAGTACCATGGTTGTTTGTTTATTGCACTAGGGGCAAAAGTAGCTGATTCCAGAATAGCTAAAATATCCTCGTCTTTCACTTTCTCTTCTTTAAAATTCCGGATGCTTCTTCTCCCTTTAATGCATTCTGTTAATTTGCTCATATCATCCCCTCCAATATCTTGCTCCTATCCCCGCACCTAAACCACCAGTAACGTGAATAATTTCGCTAGTTAAATAATTTGAATCGTCTGATGCTAAAAATAATACCACCTTAGCAACATCTTCGGGCTCACCGAAACGCTCTAAAAAAACCAAAGGAAGTATACGGTTACCAGCAATCTTGCGTAGCTTTTCAGTCATCTTAGTAGCGATCATACCAGGAGCGACTGCATTTACTTGAATACCAAATGTTGCCAGATCTACAGCCACTGATCTGGTAAACCCATTTATAGCTGCCTTGGAGGAAGCATAATTACATTGCCCCCGCAAACCAAATTCAGCTGTTATGGAGGAAATATTGATTATCTTTCCACTTCTTTGTAGCATCATTGGTCTTATTACTGCCTTAGTACAGTTGAAGACCCCTCCTAAATTGACATTGATAACCTCCCACCAATCTTCTTGACTCATTTCAACTAAAAATGCATCACGACTGATCCCGGCATTATTAACTAAAATATCAATCTTACCATATTCCTCTAAAACCTGATTAACCATCTCTTTCACTTCAGTCATTTTGCTAACATCGGCACGAATGAACATTGCCGTATTACCCTTCTTTTGAATTTCATTTACTAAATCACCAGCCTCAGTGCTGTTGCTTCTGCCATTTATTATCACTTTAGCACCTTCTGATGATAGAGTTAATGCAATTGCTTTTCCAATTCCTTTGGTACTACCCGTGACTATTGCAACTTTATTCTCTAATTTCTTCATTTTTGCTTTTCATTTCTCACCTCCTTTATTTTTACTGATATTTTTCTTCCAAGGTTTCTTTTTAGTAATAGGCAATATAAAAAAAGATATGCAGAAATAACACCTATGGAGAACACATATATCAGCACTTCCGAAGGCCCACTTCCGGCTTCATCCGGAAAGTCAAAGGTGTCCTCCAATCTTGCAATTATTTCCTCCTCTGAAGTTTTTATCCTACCAAGCAGAAGTTTTGATGTTCTAATCAGTTATGGCACTTTACATCTTATTGTAGCTGAATTAACGTCCGAAGGATTAAAGAAGTTCCATTCTTTTAGCAATTTCAAAGCTGTTGACCTCGACTGGTTGGAAAGAGAAAAAAGTGTCGGAAACTTTTTTAAAAGCAGTGAATGGATTTTATAAGGAAAGTGACATAATTTTTTAAGAATTTGATGAAATACGAGACAACTATTTGAAAGGCAGGGATATTATGGAAGACTTAAAAGGGTTTAGAAGCAAAAAAGGTAAAAAAATGAGTGGGGTTTCGATTGTTGAGGGTGAAGAGCCAAAAAATATGGTCTTCGAGGCAATAGAGCTTTTAGGTGGGATTGATAAGTTTATAAAATCTGGAGATGTTGTTTTCATTAAGCCAAATGTTTGTGGTGGGGTTGTTGGCAAAAGAGGTTCACATACGAGTCCCGAAGTCATTGCGGCGTTAATAGAGCTGATAAAGGATAAATCAAGTCGGATTATTGTTGGAGAGGCTGAATCTGAGATGTACGATGCGGATAGGATGCTTAAGGAGACCGGAATCCGCAGAGCTGCCGAAGATTGGGGTGCTGAAGTGGTGAATCTTAGCAGGGGGGAAATGGTAAAAAAAGTAGTTACAAATGCATATACGTTAAAAGAATTTAAAATAGCGAATGTAGTTGCGGAAGCCGATAAAATTATCTGTGTTCCGGTAGCTAAAACACACTGCCTTACGGATGTCTCATTAAGTTTAAAATGCATGTTCGGCGCTCTCCCGGAGAAACATAAGGCGAAATACCATAAATTAGGGATAAATGGGGTGATAGCTGACATTGTTAAGGCTTTTCCGCCACACCTTTCAGTTGTTGATGCGACCATTGGCATGGAAGGCGAAGGCCCATTTAAGGGCAACCCCGTCGCTCTCAACTTAATTACATGTGGTGATAACGCCGTTGCCACGGATAGTGTCACAGTATCTGTACTTGGCTATAAACCAGCTAAGATAAAACATCTTGAACTCGCAGCTAAAAGTGGAATCGGCTCGGTAAATTTAGAGGAAATTGATATAAAAGGTGTAAAAAAAGCTAAAAGGAAATTTAAAAAAGCACCGATGGGGATGCGCTTTGGAGGTAAATTTATCAATATTTGCAGGTCTTTGCTTCCAGGAAAGGGCTTGAGCAACTTTTTCCATAATTATTATGAATCGGCTGTGGATGATCGGCGAAAAAAGAAAAAATAAGAAGAAATTCGTATTATCAAAGAGAAAAGACGAGTTTTTCCAGCTCTTCCTTGTAAGGAAGCCCTTTTCTGCATCCATATTCACGTATGCAGAACGAAGCCACTAAATTACCTGTTTTACCACTTTCGTATATGCTCCTCTTATGTAGCAACCCAAACAAGAATCCGGCTGCGAACGCATCGCCTGCGCCTGTTGTATCCACCACATCCGTTGGATATGCATCTATTAAATGCGATTCACCTGTGGTATTGGTAACATAACAGCCTTTCTCGCCAAGCGTCACGCAGACAATCGTAGCACCAGTGTTCATAAGAACATCAGCACCTGTTTCGTAATTATCATCCTTTATTAATGATTTCAACTCTTTAAGGCTGAGAAAAACCACTTCACTTCGCTCTACTAGTTCAGCTAAATCCTCAAGCTCGTATTTGAAGCAGAGCATACCAGGGCTGAAACTGAGCTTCGATTTTATTTCGCGTGCCAATTCGCACTGCATTTCCAGTTGCTCCTTGTTTACAAACGAACTCGTATGTAGAAACCCTGCATTGTCTATAAATTGCATATCTATATTCGCTATATGCAACTTAGCATTCACACCGGGATAGATATAAAGCGCCCGTTCTCCCTCGGCGTCAATGAATCCTATTGCGGCGCCTGTGTAACCTTCTTCTTTTCTTATTCTCGTCTCTACTCCCTCTTTCCTGAATTCTTCCAGAATTAGTTCGCTTTCTTCATCTTTTCCTACAATTCCCACGAACCCTGAATCAACGCCTAATCTCGACAATGCAACGATTGTATTCGCCGCAGAGCCACCCGGCACCTTCTTTACGTCTATAATACCTACCTCTTCCCCTCCTCTCGCTATTCGCTCCACGACATAAAGAACGTCGTAATTCAATGCGCCTAAGCCGATTACTTCTTTTCTTTTCATTTTGATTGTGTTTTCAGCCCCCTTCCGCAATTAAATGTTTTTCAATTCTTATTTTCATCGCCGAAAACTCCTCCAAAACATCCGATCTCTTGCACCGCTCCGCCAAATATTCCATGTCCAGGTTGTCAAACTGTCTGACATAAATTCCTTCGGCATCCTTTATGTCTTGCTCGCTTCCAAATAGCAGTTTGTTCGCAATCGTATCCTCCGGCGATGCGATATAAAACACAAAATCCGCTAAGCTTACTTTCCTTCTCCTTTTTAGTGTTAGCCGGTCATTTTCACCGTAGATTCCTTTTATATCCAGTCTTATCATTGAAGTTTTATCTTCTATTGTGGCATGGGACTTCTCCTCAAACGCCGTTTCTATATCATCTTCATCTGCAAAGAAGTCATTTCCTTTAAGAAGTTCTACAAATCTCTTTACTTTGGGCATATCCATCTCGATTATTATGTCTATATCCATTGTTGTGCGGGGAATACCGTAAAACAGAACTGCTAAACCTCCAACTACTACATACGCTACCTTTTCTTCATTTAAAAACGTGCACACCAATTTTAATATCTCATTCATGCTTCGCATTTTCTTTTAACCTCATCACAAATTCAATAAGGCTTAAACCCTGTTCAAATGTTTCGATATTGGAGAATTTTCTCGCTCTTAACGCTTCTCTTATCCATTCTTTCTCCCTTTCCTCTTTTATTCTCGCTCTTAGTTCTTCTTTTTTCATGCCTCTTGAACCAGAACCTCGAATATCTTTTTACCAAGATTTGTGACCGAAAACCATTCGATTCCCAAACCATGCCTCACGAAATATTCGTCTCTGTCCTTCTCATACCCAAAATCAAGAAGTCCAAACAACTTAAGTGCTGGCATGATTCTTTCCGCGAAAACGCTTAAAATGAACTCTGTCATCGCCCAATAACCTTCAAGCTCGTCTTCTGTATTCTCCAGTTCCATTCCGGCTTCCTTTAACTGTTCTTTAAACAAACATGTCTCTCCGGGTTCGCACTCTGAGAAAAGGAAAGCCATATCCCACCTTCTTGCTTGCACATACTCCGGTCTTCCTCCACTATACGGTTGTAAAAACTTCTCCCACCTCGTTCCATTCCACATCGCATCGAACAATAACATAAATTGCTCCTTTAGCGAAAGCGTCTTGAAAATATCTATTCTTGGAGTTATCACTAATGTGTTTTTTGCGCTCACAACGAACAAGTCTAAAGTTATGCTTATGTTGTAAAACAGGTGGATGGTTCTCGAATCGGGTTGATTTGCAGTGCTTTTCAGTTCTTCCGGACTGCTCATTAATTCGTTCAACGCAAAAACATGTTTTCTACCGATAAAACTACTCGCAGCAGTCAGTTTCATGCCGTTATTTTCTGAAATGTAGTTCAAGAACATCTGAAAATCTCTTACAGCTGATGCTTTACTTGACTTCAAATCTTCTTTTGAAAACGAGCCGTTAATTTCTTCGTTCACTTCAAAAGGCTGCTCGTAGTTCACTTCTATCTCCTCTTCCTGACCCATAAACCATCTTTCAAAATCTTCGTCCCATGTCTCGCTTTCCGGGTCGAGTTCTAAGTAAGTTTCAAATCTACGAATGTATTGTTGAGGGTCTTCGCATGCCGAAAGTATATCCTCCAGTTTTTCTTTGCTTATTTTCCCATTCTCATGGAGGAACTTGAAGAATTTCTTGAATGCAACGAGTATGTGACGGACATCGCTCTTGCCACTGCCCCAGACTTTTCTGATATACCAATTCCCGAGATAGTCTTCGATATCAATGCCAGTAACCTCCAAAAGGCTTTTCCCTTCGTAACCGGTGAGGTAGTGGAAGGCGAAGAAGCTGATTCGCTCAGCGTGTTCTGAAGCTGTTTCTTTGCTTATCCCTTTTTCTATCGTTAGATGGTTGTAAAAATGTTTGATTAATTTTTCTGTTTTCTTTTCTAACCTCCTGCGGGTCATTTCTTACACCTATCTAAGTTTTTGCTTCAGTCAATATGTCGAACAAAGATATGAATGCATACATCCATATTTATATTACCAAACTTTATATACCTCGCCGGATAGCAGTATAGTCTCTGTTAGCTCTGCATTTTTTGGTGTCTACGACTCTGATATGTGTTATTTCTATGTAATCTCCTTCCATACAGGATAGAAAGTTTTTTATAATTATATAAGTAATGGCCACTATATTACCATATAGGAAAAAATTATACATTTACACACCCTGAAACTCAGGTTATTAGTGTAAAATGAAAACCACGGTTTAAAAAATCCGAGATGCACGGGGATTTGCCTTTAAAAAGGTACTGTGGTGAGTGCATCAATGAGCGCTGAGGAGATGCGCTAAGGAGGTGCTAAAATGGATGAGGAAGAAGTAAAAGAAGTGGAAGAACGTGAAGTGGAAAAGTTGGAGGAAGAAGTAAAAGAAGTGGAAGAAGTGGAAGAAGAGATTACCCCTGTGGCTGAAAGATGGGAGCCAAGCCCGGATGAGCTGTGGCCATTGCCGCCTGAAGGTATCCCAGAAGTGGATTCGGAAAGCGATCTAGCGATAGAAGCGATTATAAAAGTGCGTGGGGAGGTGTGATTATGCCATTCTATCCAGATTTTACCACATCAAATTACGCACTAGAATTGCCTCAACCAGATGGACGTATTCTTGCGTACTATTCTGGAGTTGCGGTTTTCAATTTTAGAGGAACTGGTGGCTCGGTGCGTCGTGATGATCTATAGATCTATATATCCCAGTTGGTCGAAGATGGAGTAGAGTTGATGGAGTTGTTCCTTCCGCTTCCCTGGCGAGCATTTCAAATTTGGATCAGGCGGTTAACGCTCTCTGGGCTGTGGACAATTGCCGATGGACAACAATGGGTCGTAGAATCCTTTTACAGTGCAGACTTGCAATTCGTGACGTCGATGGATATATCCATAGAGTAGCCTATCATGTTACTGCTATTGGCCGACCTTAAACAACACTAGAAAGTGAGAAGGCATAGGATAGTGATACGATAGTAGGGGGATTAGCAACATCTCCCCCCTTTCTTTTTTATGATCCTTCGCAAGTTTGAACCCGATGTTTTTCAGAATCACTGACTTCCCAGAAGCAGTTAAACCCAACGCTACATCTCTCTCTTTCCCTATGCAGCCAAAAAACGACTCGGCATCACCATTGCAGTCAATAAATCCTTCTTTCAGTTCCGTATGCAATTGAAAATAAAGCGATACTTTTTTAGCGCTGATTATTTTTAATAATAATGAGCTATGCAAAGAGAATATAAAAAACATGGTTTCTTCAGTTTTTCGGATAGCAAGAACAGAGAACTCTGGTGCTTGAAGCATGGAGAATCGGAAATAAACACCGTATGCAGGGTCCTGGAAGTATCAAGAAAGGAGATAAGGACGAGAGAGGAGGAGAAAAAAGTTATTCTTAACGGAATAATTGCTGACGATACCGCAAAATTACCCTTTGTTTCGTGGGAAGAGCGAGAAGAGCTTGTGAAGGACAAGGTAGTGCAAATAGAGAATGCATACGTGAAGAGGTGGAAGGGAATGGTTACGTTGTATGCAGGTAAAAACACGAAAGTGCGCGTAATCGAAAATGACATTGATTTTCCCAGCCATGCTGAATTGATGAACCCTAAAAAAAGGACGATAGAAGAAATAGTCGGCTGTGAAGGTGCATTTGATGTAATAGTGGAAGGAAATATAGTATCAATATCGGAAGAGGAAAAAAAAGGGGCGCGGGTATTAGACGATGGCACGGGCGCATTGTTTCTCGTGCTGAGAGAAAAAGAAAAGGAAGAGCGTATTTTGTTTGGAATGCCCGTTAAGGCGAGAGGAAATGTGGTGGAATTGGAAGGAGGCTATGTGTTAACGGCGGAAGAAGTCAAAATACGGGGTGAAGAGTTTATAATAGAAGAGATGAAGAACTTTTTGTGCAGGTATACGTGAATCTTATGTATTTCGAGCAATAAACCCTTTCAGGGTTTGCGGGGACGTGGGCAGAGTCCACGAAATACAAAATGCAGATTGAAAAATGCAAAGTACTTTTTCTTTGGTAAAGCTTTCTTTTTTAAAGAAAGGTTTATTTTCACATTGTTTTTTATGTAAGTTTTGTCATAAACAAAAAGAGGAGAGGAAATAGGGGGGAGATAAGAATGAGAGATGTAGCGATAATAGGAATTGGGCATACGAAGTTTGGACGAGCCACGAAGATGTCACATGAGTTATTCTCAGATGCGACACTGCAAGCAATGGACGATGCGGGTGTGGGATTGAAGGACATAGAAGCTTTATTTCAAGGTGCTGCTCTTCCGGGTTTTGAAGAAGGGCAGGTAATGCCCGCGGCGTTCTCAGCCGCTGACCTCAACCTGGGACCTATACCTGCGACGAGATGTGAAGGCGCATGTGCATCTGCATCTGTTGCGATAAGAGATGCCGCTATGTGGGTCGGTGCTGGGGAATACGATATGGTGATAGCGGGAGGTGTAGAAAAAGCTTTGTCGATGGGGACATCCTACGCATCAAGGACATTTGCAATGGCTTGTCATGCGCCAACAGAAGGACCTGTGGGGCTCACATTTCCAGGCGTATTCGCAATGGCAGCGAGACTCTATTCAAGAAATTATGACATACCACTTGATACACTAAGAGAAAAAATGGCATCCGTTTCAGTAAAGAACCACAGGCATGGTGCTTTAAATCCTTTAGCACAATTCTATAAGAAGTTAGGCGACCTGAAAGTGGAAGACGTGATAAATTCAAAATTTGTAGCCGACCCGATAACGCTTCTGGACTGCTGCCCGTTCTCTGATGGAGCATCCGCTCTTGTGCTCTGCGCCGCAGAGAAAGCGAGGAAATATACTGATGAGCCGATTTACATATTAGGAATGGGACAGGGTTCAGGTGGTCCATTGTCGAAGATGGAGGACTTAACGAAGCCAGTTTCGAGGATAAGCTCTGCAAAAACGGCATTTAAGCAAGCAGGTCTCAGCCCGGAAGATATTGATATGCTGGAAGTTCACGATTGTTTTACGATTGCGGAATTGATCGCACTTGAGAGTATGGGGTTCTTTAATTGGGGAGAAGCGGCAGATGCAACCGCAGATGGACAAACGGAGATAGGTGGGAAAATACCCGTAAATATGTCAGGTGGGTTAATAGGCAAAGGGCATCCAATAGGGGCGACAGGGGCATCTCAGGTTTACTGGGTCGTTAAGCAGATGAGGGGAGAAGCACCTGAGGGCAATCAAATTGACCCTGTTCCAGAGTATGGAATGACAGATACACTTGGAGGCGACTTCGGGACATTGTGTCATATTATACTTGGAAGGTCGAAGAGGAAGAAATAAAGAGGTGTAAAGAGGAAATGGAGAAAGAGCTGAGAGAATATACGGTTTTAACGCATGCGGAATATGAGGAAGGGATAAAGGAAGGGAAATTGTTAGGGCTGAGGTGTGCATCATGCGAAAGAATAACTTGCCATCCAATGCCTGTTTGCCAGTGGTGCGGCGGGAGGAGTCTTGAGAGAACAGAATTGAGTGGAGAAGGCGAGTTGACGACGTTTACGGTAATCCGGGTGCCGCCAGAGGGATTTGAAGACGATGTCCCTTATATCCCCTGTCTGGTAAAAACGAAGGAGGGACCATGTGTTGTAGGGCGGCTTGATTACGATGCTGAGCGTGCCTCGCAAGTGTTAATTAGTAAGCAGGTGAAAATGAGTGGTGCATATACCCATAAAGGCGATAAGTTCTCTGGAGGAACTCATACATGCCCGGTTTTTGTAGTTGTAGAATGAAAATATTTATTAAAAGGATAAAAGAAGTGCCATGAGCGAAAAGAAAGTTTGTGTTCTGGGAATAGGCGTGATGGGAAGTGGAATAGTGCAGGTATGTGCTCAAGCGGGTTACGATGTGTCAGTTGTGAGCAGGAGTGAAGAATCACTGGAAAGAGGGGTTGAAAAAATAAAAAACGACCTTTCGAGACTTGCGAAAAAAGGGCATATAAAACAGGAGGAGACGGAGCGGATTGTGGATGCGATAAGTGCAAATGCGACAACGAGCTTAGAAGAGGGTGCAAAGGGAGCGGATTTTGTGATTGAAGCGGTGTATGAGGACATGGAACTGAAGCAGGAGATATTCAAAGAATTGGATAGGGTATGCCCGGAGCATGCTATTCTCGGGAGTAATACCTCTACATTTCCTATTACATCTTTAGCCACGGTAACAAAAAGACCCGATAAGGTAATTGGAATCCATTTCATGAATCCCGTGCCTTTAATGCGGGGTGTGGAGATAATAAAATCGCTATTAACCTCTGAAGACACGGTAAGTAAAACGCTGGCATTCGTGCATTCGCTGGGTAAGGAGACGGTTATTGTTAAGGATTCGCCGGGGTTCGTTACGAGCCGAATGATGTGTCTTATTTTGAATGAAGCGGTAAAGATGCGAGAAAACGAGCTCGCTTCCGTAGAGGATATAGATAAAATATTAAAGCTTTCTTTTAACTGGCCTTTAGGTCCTTTTCAGCTTTTAGACTTGATAGGGATAGACATTGTGGTAGCAGTGCTCAATACGCTATACAAGGAGACCGGGTGGATGAGATTCAAACCTGCTGTTCTTATGGTGCAGATGGTGAGGGCTGGATGGACCGGTATGAAAGCAGGGAAGGGGTTCTATGAGTATAAATAACAGCAGAACATTTTGTGCTCCTGATGGTCATGATAAATGACTGACGAAAAGAAATACGAAAACATATTGTATGAGAAGAAGGAGAAAGTTGCGGCAATAACACTTAACAGACCAGAATCGTTGAATGCGTTGAACACGGCGTTATTGACGGATTTGCGAGATGCGTTAGAGGATGCAGAAGCAGATGTCGAGGTGCGTGCAATTGTAATGACAGGAGCGGGCGAGAAGGCGTTCTGTGCAGGTGCAGACATAGAAGAGTTGCTTGAGAAAAGTCCCGTAGAAGCAAGCGAGTGGTCGAGGTGGATTCACGGGATAACAACGTACATGGAAAAGATGCGGAAGCCGATAATAGCAAAGATAAACGGGTTCTGTTTGGGTGGTGGGTTGGAGTTTGCAATGGCATGTGATTTCAGGATTGCATCGGAAAAAGCGATATTTGGTCAGCCGGAGATAAATCTGGCAATTATTCCCGGTGGTGGCGGCACTCAAAGGCTAACGAGGTTGGTAGGGCGGACGAAAGCGATGGAAATGCTGATGACTGGCGAGCGCATAGATGCCGAAGAAGCTTTTCGGCTGACACTCGTGAATAAAGTTGTCCCTGCGGATAAACTCGACAGTGAGGTTGATGAGCTTATCAAAAAATTGCTTTCTAAAAGTGCTGTTACGCTCGGAATAATAAAGGATGCGGTTAATCGGGGTATAGAAATGGACCTGGAGCAGGCATTGCAGTACGAAGCGGAATGCTTCGGGTCGGCACTTGCGACTGAGGATGCGAGAGAAGGGTTAAAAGCGTTTTTGGAGAGGCGGAAGGGTGAGTACAAAGGCCTGTGAACAGGTATCAAATTTTAGATATTCATTATTAAACCGATTGATAGTAAAACTGACCAAGCTATAGTTGACATTATTTCTCATCTTATGGATCTAATAGTTCAAATCCTGTCTGATCATCAAAAATACACTTGGCTGTTGAATCAATTAATTCAAAAAGGATAACTATGCCATACCCTCACACCTCTGCGCACACAGCCAGTTATTGTGGATTCGTTCCTACCACTGGCAATATGCATGTGCAGACAGGATTATGATCTTTATCAGGGAAAATAGTTCCAACGCCTGCTATTTCATGGACATCATCTAAAATGTGCTCCATCGGTGAAATGGACTTACTTCTTCCTTGATCCTGCCCAACGACCAATTTGCTACCTTCGTCAGCACCACCTAATGCGATTACCGCCGCAGTGATTGAATGCTCACGAGCGAATGCTTCTATCTTTTCATGAAGGATCTCGCCGTCTTCCAGTCGGATAATACACATGCGTCCTTGGTTTGCTTCGGAATATTTTATTTGGTAATCTATGAATATTGCGAACAGTTCAATATTGTATTACGTAGATTTAGAGCATTTCGGATTTCGAATTATGGCAACGGTCTCCATCACTGGTTTGTCATCACCCAATCCAATCTCTCTCTTAAAGCTGGTTTCATCGGTTGAAAAATCCGACACTGACACTGATAGTACCTCCTCTAAAGATGCAGACCAAGCAATTGTTAGGGCTTCAATAACTGCACTTTTAAGAGCTCTGCGATGAAAATTCCACTTGAATATGTGTCCTATTTCACTTTGTAATATCTTGGGCCAAAAAAAACAGGCTTCTATACCGTACTTAAAATCCGGCTGAAGAATACCCGGTATTCTCATGTCTACAGCAAGTACATGATCATGTAACAAAAATTCATTAAAATCGCGTTGTACATTCCAAACAGCGGCATCTTGAACGAGTAAAATCTCGTCAGGTGGATTTTCCCAATTGGATATCTCTGAAGCACTTATCCATCCTTTAGAACAAAAAGCGATTGGTAGATCCCTAGTTTTTCCTGAACACGCCCTTATAACTCCAGCACATTGCACTAAGTCTTCCGGATCGTCAATTATTTCTTGAACCAAATCTGCCTGTTCTGATGCCCATTCGCTCAGTTTTTCATATTCTACGATGGGTAAAGCGGATTTTCGCGCAGCGGTTAGAGGTCTGCCGACTAAAATACCCGAAATTCCTAATAGAGTACAAGCTCGAAGGCCTCCCACCGTTACAACACCTTGGTCATCCCTGGAAAACTCCTTAATCTTCTTGGAAGTCATGCTAAAAACAGATGCACGTCCAATGACTTCTCCTGAAGAATTTATTAGCAGTCTCAGGTTTTTTGCCGAATCTTTGATAAATTTTTCATTTTTGTCAGCATTTGCAATCATTACTCTTTTGAGTACGTCCTCTCCGTCTAAATAAATCCAATCTGAGGCAGATATCACCTTTTCTCTTTTCTTTCCCCCAATTTCGACGAAAAGGTCTACATCTATACTTGGGCAAAGCCAAGCACATAGTTCATGGAGTTTCCATCGTTTTTTCCGATAATCTATACTTTCAAAAACAACTTGTGGCACCTTAAAATAGATTCGAACACGAGTTCCTCCATCACGAATGATTTCGTTTTCTTGGGCCTTTCTTAAAAGTGGTCGAGAATCAAGGCCACTGGTGAATTCTAGCACTTGAGTATCCCATTGAGCAGCATCATACCTGCGGGTAGTAACCTGGACATGTTCCCCCCACATGAATACCGAAAAGAAGCCAATCCCATACTCGCCTGTGGATTGAAAGCCTGTGGTGACTAAACCTGGAAACTCCTTGTAGATTTGTTCAGAATTCCAAAATGAAACTCCGAAGTCGAGAAAGGCATCCTTTAAGACATCAGTAGACATTCCTACACCATTATCTTCTACTTCAATCCAGTCTCCATTGGAATCTTTATCTTGACGAACGATTATCTCACCCCAATTCTCAGGCCGTCCTTCTATCAATCGCCTTGCATGAATAGCATCTAAGCCATTTTGAATAAGCTCTCTAAGAGGAACTGTCTTGTCAGTTCCATAGAGTTGTTCTCCTCCGAACTTACTAACCAGTGATGCTACATCAGTGACTTTAATTTGTGTGTCAATAGGTAACCAATCTCTCGTAGGTATGAACTTTGTCAAACGTTCTGGTTCTTCAATTCCTGCTACTCCTAGAGCTGCTAATCTTTGAAGATTCTTATCTACTAAAAGTGCATTTACCTCCCGTAATTCACGGTCTACCAAACGCAGAGAATCATAACATAGCCACCACGACGAAGCCTCTTCAATTGAAAATGGATTATTTGATGTGTATACAAGGCGATCTTCTTCAAATCTTGGTTGATTCAATTTTTCTTGAAAAATCCAATGATTTCTTGACCCTTCTGAAGGGCTTCGGAGTATACGTAGAAAGCTAGGAGCTCTACTCATATCAAGATGACAGATATCAGCAATACGCAAAATGCATGCTAATTTAAGAGGGTCAACTTGCCAATCGTTCGGAAATCTTGCAGGTGCGCCAAGTTTACTTCTGAATTCTTTGCAAAGCTTTTCAACTGGCCACCAATGGCTATGTGCGATTTTGCCAATAATTGAACCATATAAATTTCGTAAATCCACATCTTCTATTAGATGATACCGTGAACCTGTTTCTTTGTCAGTCCACTCTATTAGGGCCAAACGTTCAGCATGTTTTGCATGGAGACTCCTTAATACTTGTTTAGTGGCTTGTTTTTGAATTTCACTATCAGGCGCGACTAATTCTTTTTCTGATGGCAAACGACCAAATTTTTCCTTGAATAATGACGTAACAATATCATTCCAAAGAGGCTCTCTCTTTAAAGCATCAATACCCTCTGGATAAGCAGCTAAGCCCATACCTAGATCATGAATAAGAAAAGCACCGCCCAAAACAAAAGATTCAGTAGGTGTCAGAGAGTAATTAGGACCCGTAACTAGACTAGCCAATTCCCACAAATTGTCAAGATGAGTTATATCATGAATAGTAAACTCCGGAAATGTATTTGTGATTTCTCCTGCTAGCAATTCTGCTTTTTCTCTAATTTTAAAATAAGCATCGCGTAACCTTTCTCGATGGATGTTATAAGGATCATCTTGGCTCTGAGGTGCAAGTGTTTTTTGCCACAGCTTTGAATTTTCAAAGTTAGCCATATTTTCCCCACATGCATTATATGTGGGTCTTTTTATTTATACCTTTCTCCCTTTATTCCTTAATTATGAACTTCATCTCGATATATGGCCTCTCGCATGCGGAGATAGAAGCGATAATAGAAACGGCAAAGTGCTTCCCTCTTACTTTGAAGCCTCGCGAGATAAGGATTAAAAATCTTTCCTTCCTAAAAACCCCATGAAAAAAATATACCACATTGCGGACACGCACATAGGGTATTCAGCATACAGAAGAATAGACGAAGCGACCGGGCTGAATCACCGTGAAGTGGACACCTACGAGGCGTTCAAGCAATTTGTGGATAATGCGCTGAAGGAAAGACCGGATGTGATATTACACGCAGGCGACCTGTTCGACTCCGTTCGACCAACGAACCGTGCTATTTCTTTCGTGCTCAGCCAGATATTAAGATTAAGCGATGCAGGAATTCCATTTGTAGCGATTTCAGGCAATCACGAAACGCCTCGTTTGAAGGAGACGGGCAGTGTATTCAGCCTGTTTGAGCATATTCCCGATGTGCACTTGGTGTATGAAAATAAATACGAACTCATTAAAATTGATGATATAAGCGTCCATGCGATTCCTCATTGCGGGGATATTAATGGCGAGAAGAATAAAATGAAGTTGAATAACTCAGATACTGGTTTTAATATCGCACTTCTCCATGCAAGCGTTTTAGGTGCAGGAGAACCGATTTTCATGATGGGCGAATTCAACGAGCAACTTGTTAATATTGACGACTTAACAAATTTTGACTACCTCGCATTGGGGCATTTTCACAGGTGCACGAAAGTAAGGGAAGACGCTTATTACGCAGGCTCAACAGAACGGTTCAGCTTTAATGAGGTGAATGACGATAAAGGGTTCTTAGAAGTCAGGTTGAGAGAAGATGGCGAAAAAGAGGTCATATTTCACGAGTTAAGCACAAGAGAGATGGTGGATTTGGAGCCGATTGTTTGTAACAGTCTCGATGAGCACGAGATAAAGAGTACTATAAAACATCGTATTCAGGAATGCAATCCGGAAAATAAAGTAGTGAGGTTAAAAGTGCAGGATATACCCTTGCACGTATATCATTCGCTGGATTTCGACGAGCTAAAGCGGCTGACGAGGTCCGCAGTTCATTTTGAGATAAAATATGAATTCCAGAGGGGTAATGAATTGCTTTCTGCCGAACAGCCAGCTTTTCGTTCTTTACATCGCGAGTTCGAGCACTTTATCCGCAAATATACGATTGGCGCGCATATAAATAAGGCAAGGGTAAAGGAGTTAGGGTTGAGGTATATGCAGGGATGGGAAAGAGATAACGAGGAGGAATAAGTATCCTCAAAAAATTATTTGGAATTTGGAGCTTGGAGCTTGTGATTTATTAAGATAATAGTGCCTCGTTGTGATGGAGAAAAAGTTTTTTAATGATGAAAGAAAATGATAAAGCAAAGAAAAAAAGTCCCGTGGTGTAGCGGTCAAGCATACCGGCCTTTGGAGCCTGTGACAGGGGTTCGAATCCTCTCGGGACTACTAAAAACTTTTTTGCTCCGCAAAAA
>JAFNKG010000113.1 GCA_017883965.1 Candidatus Methanophagales archaeon
GAATTTCCTACCCTCTGCCGCCGCTGCGTGGCAGTGGTGGAGGAAATTTTACCCCACCTCTAATATTCTGATGAGTAAGAGTAAGGAAAAAGCTCTCTGGGGTTTTTTTGTGGCTTTAATACTACTGTTGGATCAGGGAAGCAAGTATCTGATTCATAGTTATGTAGAACGCCATCGCCAGATAGAGGTCATCCCTCATCTTCTGAACATCACTTATGTGGAGAACCGAGGTGGGGCTTTTGGCATCTTCGCCACCTCGGCTTCACCACTGAAGCCTTTGATATTTTCATCTCTGTCAATCATAGCTCTTATTATCATAATTTATTTTTCAATAAAATTGCCTCTGAAGGAGAGATGGGCGCGCTTCGGTCTATCCCTTATTTTCGGCGGAGCGGTGGGCAATTTCGCCGACCGGCTGAGATTGGGTTTCGTGATAGATTTTATTGACCTTCATTGGAATCGCTTCCACTGGCCATCCTTTAACATCGCCGATGTTGCCATATGCACGGGCGTAGCCATCCTTATATGGAAAACTTTATTACCATCCCCTTCAAAAAAGTAATTTCTGGACCAGGCTAACCCATAAAAATCCCTTTTTTACCCTTGACAAGGGCGCTCATTTATTACAATGACTCTGAGTAGTCGCATATTTCTTATAAAAAGAGGTAATGAGGTGGAAAAGACTTTATACCTCATTTTTAACTTATCTGGAAAATTAGACTATAACTATTAGTGAAGGGGGAAATACCCTCTAACTCATTATCTTGGCTACACTGATTGGTAGGGGGTCAGCAATGGGGCTGATCCCCCTAACCTTTCAGTCAGGAGCTAAGAAAAGAAAAAAGGAGCAAGATAATGCAAGCTAACACATCCACTTTTGAGAAACCCTACACCTCCAACAGGCAAATCCCTATAATTACACCTGAACTTTCCTTCGAAGAATATGTCTCTACATTTATTCAAAGATACCCGAGATATGCTATTAAACCCTTAGGCGGGCCTTGGAAGAGCCGAAAAAGACCCCTGTCAGATCCGGTTATAAAAGCCCACCTTAATAAGCAATATTCGGTCGGAGTCCTAGGTAAATGGTATCCGGAATACTGTATTTTGGATATTGATGACCGCCAGATGGGAATCGTCCATGACATAAAAGAAAAGTTCAAGCTTGATGAGCGAAACTCCATGCTTCTCTCCAGCGAGAGTCCCAATAGCTACCACATACTACTGAGACCTCAGTATAACGAAAAGCCACCCACTATCAGATTATTACAAAACATCCTCTGTAAGTTTGGAGACACTCATGCGATTGAGATTTACCCCCAATCAAGTAGGGTCATCCGTCTACCCTTCGGAGCATATCAAGACTGTCTTGATTTTAATTACGCCCATTTGAAAGAATGGGAGGATAAGTTATATTGGTTCATAAAACTTGATGATTATAGCCTTTCAAATGTCAAAGATACATATACCATCCAGCTCACTCCTTACCTCATTCCTGACAAGCTTAGGCCGCATAACATACTGATAGAAGGCAGAGAACTCCTTGAACACGGTCTCCAGATGCCATCAAGTCGCCATGAGGCTCAATTCAAGGTTATTTATCACTTATGGAGGCAGAACATCCCCCTTGAAGAGGTTATACAAATTGTCTGGAATTGGATTAAAAACAAGCACAATGGCTTTAGTAATGACATCATAAGACACCCAAGGACAGTCAAGGAAGAGATAAAAAGACAAGCCACACATGTTTATAGTAAATATGAATTTTATAATATCTACCCAGACAACACCCATAACTCCTTTCACGGTTATATAACTAAGCCAGACATGCAGGAAATTATTGCAGTATGCAGAGCATCCAAACCGAGGATGAATTACTTATTTCATATAGTTAAGCACTATTATCCCAGAAGGCATAGATTATTTATCCCTTATCATAGAGACTTACTAGTTAGCTGGAGCAGCCATAGCACATATCTAAAATACCTAAATGAATTTGAGGAGAAGGGAATATTGCAAAGGGGAAGCTCATACTCTACAGATAGGTTCTCTAAAAACATTAAACTAGCCTGGAGGTTTAAGAACTCCAATGCAGCTATCTTATATGAAGGCAGAGCAGTAGATAACTTTGAAGATACAATAAAACTAATTTACACACCTGCAGAACTTAGAGAACTTGCACTTAAAGCTGGAGCTAGTAAATATGCAGTCAGTATGATGTTAAAGAACATATATTGCAATGCTTAAACTAAACTTGCTAATTACAAATTTTCAGCAAGCTGAAATAATGCTCGCTTTATATATCAAGAGTTATATATGTGTATCCTTTTTTTAACTTGGCACAAAAAGGAGAATATAGGATGACTAAAAGAGGCAGACCAAGAAAGAAGCGACTTATAGACCTTATCCCTGCTGACCTACGGGAAGCAGTAAGGTGGATACGTCAGATAGCGGCAGATTATAAAGAAAGAATGCGGCACACTCCTGGTCCGAATTCTCAGAAGCAGAAGCAGGAGATAATAGAGGCGTGGGATGAAATTGACAGAAGGGTTGAGGCTCATAATCAAGAGGTATTGAAGATAAGACAAGAAGCAGAGCTCAATAGGAAGATAGAGCAGGCTCATAGGGAGAGGTATGGTGTAAAGTCTGAAGAGCAGATAAAAAGGGAGCAGGAGGCTCAGGAAAGATATAATTTGAGGAAAATCTGGTCCGATGACCCTAACTATTGGAATTAAATCCTTCGGATTCCGCGTAATCCACGCCCTTTAAAAAAAGAAAATTTTTTGAGCTGTTTTTGAACAACCTTATTTTAGTTCGGGCTGTAAATCCTTTATTATTGGGAGCTTAACGATTTGGGGAGATTTTAAAGTATGGATGAT
>JAFNKG010000032.1 GCA_017883965.1 Candidatus Methanophagales archaeon
TCTGAGATTTAACGTGCCATCGGAAAATGTCCCTGCACCGCCCACTCCACACATTATATTACATTCATTGCATTGAACGCAATTCCCAGACTCTTCCATCATGCAATGCCGCTCCTCTACGTCCTTGCCCTTCTCTATCACCAAAACCCTTTCCTTCCGACCCTCGTGCCCTGTCCCTATCCACTTATCTTTTAATTCATTCGCAGCAAATAGCCCTGCAGGGCCTGCTCCTACTATAACCACGTCGTAATAATCACGTTTCATCTTCCTATCAACGGGCCGGGAGGGATTTGAACCCCCGACGGGCAGGTTAAGAGCCTGCTGCTCTACCTTTCTGAGCTACCGGCCCACTCTTTAATTTTACGCACAACGATACTTAAAGTTTAATGCTTATAATTTTATTGTATCTGTATCTCCGGATGGCAGTGAAAGAAAAACCAAAAACTTTTTACAGATGGTTTATTTTGATAACTCAAGCATCCTCTCGATTGCGCTCCTCGCCTTATCCACGATTTCGTGTGGAACAACCACTTCGGGCTTCTCTTTCTCTAATGCCACTTCTATTTTCTCTAACGTATGCATCTTCATCTGTGGACAGACGGCAGTGGTGGAGACAGGATAGAATTTCTTTTCCGGCGCTTCCTTTTCGAGCCTGTGCAGCAGCCCGACTTCCGTGCCAATCAAAAACTCGTCATCCTCCACTTCCTTGCAAATCCTCATCATGCCACCGGTTGAAGCGATGTAATCTGCATAATCTTGAACTTCGGGGATACACTCTGGATGAACAACGATTTTAGCTCCTGGGTGTGCTTCCTTTGCTTTTATCAGGTCTTCGAGGGCTATCTGGTGATGTGAAGGGCAAAGCCCGAGTTCGGGAACAGGAATAATCTTCTTTGATGTTGCCTTCTGTGCGTAATATGCTAAGTTACGGTCAGGACCAAATAATAAGGTTGAGGCATCCATTGCATCAACTATTTCGCGAGCATTCGCAGAGGTGCAGATGCAGTCTGCGAGTGCCTTACTTTCTGCAAGCGTGTTTACGTACAGGACAACTTCGGCATCGGGATGCACTCTCTTTGCCGCAAGCAGGACTTCTCGTGGCAATTGCTGCGCCATCGGGCATATCGCACCTCTATCCGGGATAATTACTTTTTTACCAGGATTTAGCACCGCCGCGGTTTCTGCCATGAAATCAACGCCGCAAAAGATGATGATGTCAGAAGTCGTATCCATCGCCTTTCTTGCAAGCTCTAAAGAATCGCCGACGAACTCCGCTAAGTCCTGAACCTCTGCTCTCTGGTAGTTATGAGCTAAAATAATCGCATTTTTCTCTCGTTTTATCCTTTCTATCCTCTCTACCTGCTCTACGTGCTCTTTCCTCATGTCCATATAATAATCAATACCAGAATATAATAGAATATCCTTGCAATAGAAAATATTTAAATAGTGAACAACAAATTTATTGTCAATAAAAACCTTTCTTTAAAAGAGAAACCTTTACCAAAGAAAAATTATACTTTATACACAATAAAAAAAGAAAGATTAATTTTCTCTATTATTGAGATAAATTTATATAAAGATGTCTTAATCATTATAATATTATAGAATGGAAACACAGAGAATAAAAGGATATATAGAGGATTGGTATGGAAAGGAATTACCTTTTTTACTATCAAGAGAACTTAAAGTAACCCAAATACAAGGCAAAGTTATAGGTATAGTAGGTCCAAGGAGAGCGGGAAAGACATATTATTTTTTCCAGTTAATGAAGCCAGTGAAAGAAGTTTCGTTGTATTTAGATTTTGAAGACTCGAGTTTGTTGACAGTAAAATTCGATGAAGTTTTGGAAATTGCGCATTTATTTACAGAAATTACGGGCAAAGAACCAAAATATATATTTCTCGATGAAATACAAAATCTTGAAAAATGGGAAACTGCCGTGAGAACTCTACTTGATAGAACACCATTCAACATTTTTGTTACTGGCTCTTCGTCGAAGTTGCTGAGTAAAGAAATTGCTACGCAATTGCGAGGAAGGTCTCTCACATACATTCTTTTACCTTTCTCTTTTAAAGAGTTTTTAAAGGCAAAAAAAATTGAACCCAAAGACATTTTAACTCAGATAGAGAAGGCGAGAATAAAGAAGTACTTAAGAGAATATTTAGAACTTGGTGGATTTCCAGAGGTTGTTCTTAAAGAAGAAAGGGAAAGAATACTAAAGGAGTATTTTGATACAATATTTTTTAGAGATTTCGTTGAAAGGCATGAGTTAAAAAGTTTAGAGATAGCAAGATTTATTTTCTCTTTTGTCTTTCAAAACTTTTCATCTGAAATAAGTGTAAATAAAATAGTAAACTTTTTGAAATCAGAAGGAAAGAAGTTTGGAAAAAATACCGTTTATAGTTACATAGAAAAACTTCAAGATACGCAGGCAGTATTTTTCGTAAATAGAATTTCCGGGAAGATTTATATAAAAGAGTCCTGGCCAAGAAAGGCATATATTTGTGATTCTGGTATTTCAACGATATTCAGATTTTCTGAAGATATAGGAAAGTTGATGGAAAATGCGGTTTTCTTAGAAGTGAAAAGAAAGCAAAATGAAAATCCCCTGTTAGAAATTTATTATTACAAAGATTATCAGCAAAGAGAAGTAGACTTCGTTTTAAAAGAAGGTTTAGAGGTTAAACAACTAATACAAGTAACTTATGCCTCGGATAGCGATGAAATAGGGAAAAGAGAAGCGGACGCTTTATTAAAGGTTTCAAGCGAGCTTAAGTGCAAAAATTTGATTATAATAACCTGGGATTATGAGGATGAATTAGTGGTTAAAAACAAGAGAATAAGATGCATTCCTTTGTGGAAGTGGCTTATTGCAAACCAAAGATAATCCAACGTTATGGAAACCGCAGCCTGATGATAAGCATTTCCTTATGAATGGCTATGCCAACGCAGGGGATAAAAAATCTGAGGTAATTGAGGTGAATTTTTACTCACATAATAACTAAAAGTTCTCTTTATATCCGATTTTTTTTTATACAACCGAAAAGTTTTTTAAAGTATAATTGAATTTTTTTTTCACATATAACACCAACTGAGACGTTTTCCAAAGATGCTGCTATTGGTGCAGATATTGGTGCGATTAAGTGGTAAAAAAGAAAAAAATGAATACCAAGAAGAAATTAGAAGCGATTTTGGTGATATTAGCGATTTCGGTATTTTTTGTGTCAGTGATGTCAGCAGTCAATCCTGCACCTGCACCTGGTCCAGCAGAAGGCGCAAACGTCACAATCAATGAAACAAATGGTAGATCAATACTTCAACCAAATACAGGTGTCAATTTCACGATTCTGTTCAACACAACTAACATTTCTGCTAGTATGTTTTACATTAATGTTACAGTTGAAACCGGGTACGAAAACGACATAGATGTTAATGGCACTGGTACGCTTAACGATACAATATCGCAGAACGGCACATTTTATATAAATGGTACGGGTGATGTAAAATTTAATGTTAATGTAAGTAATAGCGGTAACTCAAGTGAATATGCCAATATTACCGGATTTGTTTTTGATGGCACACCGCCAGTAGTAACGATTGATACACCAACAGAATCGTCAAAGGTGTACCGAAAAGGAGGAGCGCAGTTCTACGTGAACTGCACGTACACCGAATCGAATCCAGCGAACTACACGGTTGAGATAAGGAACGGCACCGATGTAATTAACACAACAACCGTTAATTATCCATCTGGTGGGACAGATCAGGTTGCAAACAGGAGCTTCAACCTGAATACAACGGCTGCGGATGGAGAATACAACGTCACGGTCACGATGTACGATAATGTCTCGCTCAGCTACATCGCCTATCAGAACAATTCGGTCGTGAAGGATGATACTTCTCCAAGTGTGGTAATTGATACGCCAACGGAATCGTCAAAGGTGTACCGAAAAGGAGGAGAGCAGTTCTACGTGAACTTCACGTACACCGAATTGAATCCAGCGAACTACACGGTTGAGATAAGGAACGGCAGCACGGTAATCAACGATAGCACGAATGAAAGCGTTGTCGGCGGAACAGACAGGTTTGCAAACGTGAGCTTCAACCTGAATACATCGGCTGCGGACGGAGAATACAACGTCACGGTGACGATGTACGATAACGCATCGAATTACATTGTTAGCTATCAGAACTATTCGGTCGTTAAGGACGGCACCGCTCCAGGTGTGGTAATTGATACGCCAACAGTAACGTCAAAGGTGTACAGAAAAGGAGGAGAGCAGTTCTACGTGAATTTCACGTACACCGAATTGAATCCAGCGAACTACACGGTTGAGATAAGGAACAGCAGCACGGTAATCAACGATAGCACGAATGAAAGCGTTGTCGGCGGAACAGACAGGTTTGCAAACGTGAGCTTCTACCTGAATACATCGGCTGCGGACGGGCAATACAACGTCACGGTGACGATGTACGACAACGTCTCGCTTAGCTCCACCGTCTATCAGAACTATTCGGTCGTTAAGGACGGCACCGCTCCAGGTGTGGTAATAGATACGCCAACAGTAACGTCAAAGGTGTACAGAAAAGGAGGAGCGCAGTTCTACGTGAATTTCACGTACACCGAATTGAATCCAGATAACTACACGGTTGAGATAAGGAACAGCAGCACGGTCATCAACGATAGTACGAATGAAAGCGTTGTCGGCGGAGATAATCAGGTTGCAAACGTGAGCTTCTACCTGAATTCATCGGCTGCGGACGGGCAATACAACGTCACGGTGACGATGTACGACAACGTCTCGCTTAGCTCCACCGTCTATCAGAACAATTCGGTCGTGAAGGATGATACTTCTCCAGGTGTGGTGATTGATACGCCAACGGAATCGTCAAAGGTGTACAGAAAAGGAGGAGCGCAGTTCTACGTGAATTTCACGTACACCGAATTGAATCCTGCGAACTACACGGTGACGATCAGCAACAGCACTGCAACTATCAACACATCGGGTGTCAAGACTCCTGCGGGTGGCATAATAAACGAGAGCTTCTACCTGAATCCAACCGCTGCGGAAGGAGAATACAACGTCACAGCCACGATGTACGATAATGTCTCGCTTAGCAATGTCAGCTATCGGAACAATTCGGTTGTGAAAGATGACCTACCAACCGTAACCTCGGTATCTCCTGAAGATGAATATACGGGTGTAGCTATAACCACAACGATAAGTGCAACATTTAGCGAAGCGATGAACACGACATCAGTAGAAGATGCATTCTCTATATCGCCAATCGTTGAAGGGCATAAAATCTGGGAGGGAAACAAGATGGTATTTTATCCAGGCACAAATCTCGCATATAGCACGACTTACACCGTGACAATCAATGCCAGTATAGCAAAAGATCTCAACGAAACCGAGAACTTCTTAGACGGTAATGCAGATGGAACTGCCGATGGCTCACCAACAGATGATTATATTTGGGCATTCACCACTGAATCGGCACTAATACATCGTCTAAGAAGAATCGGAGGAAGAGCAACTCCACCTCTGAAACCTGGTGAGACCTTAGTCTCTTCAGAACCAACAGGGGAAGTTAAAAGCACAGTTGCCGCATTTTCAGCAGACGGAAAAGCAGTTGCAATAATATTCAGGGGAACAATTGCGAAAGACGCCGCTGGTAATCCTCTAACTAAGGTCACGGTCATTCCACCATCAATCCTACCCGCGGCAGTGCCATCAGGTGCCAATTACGTCGGTTACTACGCATACGACTTCGGACCTGAAGGTGCAACGTTCAGCAAACTCGTAGAAATTTTCATAACCTTCGACCCCGCTAAGTTCCCTGCTGGGACAACACCGGTAATATATACCTACGAAGCAGGTGCATGGAAGGCACTTGATACAACATTCGTTGGTAATAAGGCAACCACAAAGGTAACTCACTCCTTCACGTTCGTGCTGTTCGCAGCGCCAAAAGTAACGGTAACACCTACGCCAATACCAACCGCAACGCCTACGGTATCGCCAACAGCAACACCAACGCCTACACCAACACCGAAACCAGGAATACCAGCCTTCGAAGCTGTATTCACTATTGCAGGACTATTAGTAGTAGCGTATCTGGTGCTGAGGAGGAAGACGAAGTAGTGAAGGCAAAAGCAACATAACGCAAAACAAAAAATAAGGTAATTTGGTTTCGGGTGGAGAAAGAAAATATTTAAATAGGAAACAATAAATTTATTGTCAATAAAAATATTGGTGATAGCATGTTTAGTTTACGTCCTGTTAAAGGAGAGAATTTCATTGATAGAGAAAAACTTGTGGGAGATATAATGTATGATCTGAAAAATTCCTTTACTGGTTATGCTCTCTATGGTAGAAGAAGGATTGGAAAAACCTCAATCTTCAAAGAAATTCAAAGAAGGTTGGAAAAAGAGGAAGATACAGTTATAGTTTATTTTTCTGTTTGGGATTTGATGAACGATAAATTAAGTAATTTTATTAGAGAATTTACTGTTGCGGTATTAGACGCATATAAACAGCATTTGACCTTAAAATATAAAGCAAGAAATTTGTTAAAGGCATCGTTTTCTTTATTGAAAGAAATACTGAGGGAATTGAATATCAGTCTTAAAATAAAGGATAATGTTGAAATTCTTTTGGGTTTTGATGAATTAAAGGCAAATTATGATAAACTTGTTGAGGATTGTTTTAATTTACCGGAAGAGTTAGCAAAAGAAACAAATACAAAGTGTGTTTTGCTTATAGATGAATTCCCGGCACTAATGAATCTTAAAGATGGGAAAAAAGTTGGTGAGAGTTTTATTAAGAAAATAAGAACGATTCATGAGGATCAAGAACATGTAGTCCTTTGTATTTCTGGCTCTATCAGGCATACGATGAAAATAGTCACAATAAATTCCGCATCCGCGTTTTACGGACAATTTATCGTAAAAGAAGTAGGACCTTTAGAAAAAAGATATATTAGGGATTTGTTGATAAAAAATTTATTAAATATTTCTGAAGATGCAATTGATGAAGTCTATGAATTTTCTGGTGGAATACCATTTTATGTTCAATTTTTAGGTAAGATTCTCGAGAAAGAGGACAGGATAACGCTCGATGTAGTAAAAGAGGCAGAAGAAGAATTTATAGAAGAGGAAGGCGACATCTTATTTAAAGAAAATTTCGATAATTTGAGTTCAAAAGAAAGAGAAGTTTTAGTGGCAATAGCCGAAGGTCTTCAAACCCCATCTAAAATAGCGAAAGAAATAAAAACTATTCCAAATGCAGTTAGCGTCTATTTAGGCTATTTAGAGGAAAGAGGTTATATCACAAAGAAAGAGAAAGGAATTCATGTTATAGAAGACGCGGTATTTGAAAAATGGTTAAAAAGAAAGATTAACCTCTGAAGTTTTGACATGGAACGCTTAGAGGATGTTGAATTTAACGAAATAATTTTTACTCAGACCAAAACTGAACAGTTCTTTCTATACTTGAATTTTTTTTTATATATCCGAAAATTTTTTATATACAATTGAAATTTTTTTATCCATATAAATTTATACACTCATAAATTTCTGGCGGCGAAGAAGCGAAAATCATGCTCGTCCGTTCACGGATGGGAGCGCTGGGGAGGGGGGCGCTATAAAAATACACAATTAGGAGGTGAACAAAAAATGAAAACGAAAAATAAAGGTGATGGAGATATGAATAGAGCGATGCAATTGACCTTAATAGCGGTAATATTTTTCTGGTTTGCGGCGATAGTGAGTGCTCCGTGTGTTGCACAAACGCCAACACCAACTGCAACACCACTACAAGCACAATCACTAATACCATCAGAGATGTTTCCCGAAGATGTGGTGGCTATTGGTGCAGCTATTGGTGCGATTTTTGTGATACTCATTATCTTCGCACTATTAGTTTATGTCGGTGTTAGAGGCGGTAATAATCTTGATAAGGGAGGGTTGAGGAGAGCCATTGCTGGCACGTTCGTCGTGGGATTTAGCATATTAGCAATTTTATCTTTTGTTTTTGGTATACTCCGAGAACATATCATTACTGCGTATATTGAACTCGTTGGCATCGTTATCGGATTCTATTTTGGTCAGAGAAGCGCAGCACAGCAGCAGTCAGACCAGAAATAAACGTAGAAGGAGAGACGTAAAAAATGAAAAGGGATGAAAAAGAAGCGGAAATCATGCTCAGCCGCTCACAGATGGGAGCGCCGGGGAGGGGCGGGCGCTATATAAATACCCGGATAGGAGGTGAAAAAGAAAAAATGAAAGGCAGGAAGAAATTAGAAGCGATTGTGATTGCGGCGATAATCGCGGTTTCGATTATAGCAGCGATGATAATGCCCGTTAGTGCCCAAATTAGTGGTGATGTGACCACGACAGGTAATGACAAACTCATAAAAGCCGATACGACCGAAAAATTTAACTTTACGATAACAGATAACCTTGGTGCGCCACACTACATAACCTACATAAACATCACTAGACCAGAAGATTTTACATTTGTATTAAATACAAATGGAAGTACTATTGCTTCAGATTTCGATGTGGTTGATGTAAATCTTACATGGGAGATTATCGGAACGTCATTTAGTGGAACAACGAATTACTTTTGGTTTAACGCAACAGCACCAGCATCCCTGGTTAACAATACTACCTATACTTGGGATACGTACGCAACCCACAATAATTCCCAAGTAGATGTCAACAAAACATTCAATGTAACAGTAATCGAAAATACGCTGCCAGTAGTAACGATTGATACACCAACAACGCTTTCTCCAGTTTACAGAAAAGGAGGAGACCTGTTCTACGTGAATTTCACTTACGCCGAATGGAATCCGAAGAACTATACGGTTGAAGTAGGGAATAGCACCAATGTAATTAACACAACAACCGTTGATTATCCATCTGGTGGGATAAATCAAGTTGCAAGCAAGGACTTTTATCTGAATTCAACCGCTGCGGATGGAGTATATAACGTTACGGTGACGATGTATGATAATGCATCGAATTACGTTGTTAGCTATCAGAACAATTCCGTTGTGAAGGATGACACACCACCAACCGTAACCGAGGTATCACCTGCAAATGAATCTACGGGTGTAGCTGCAACCACAACGATAAGCGCAACATTTAACGAAGCGATGAACGAAACATCAGCACAAAGTGCATTCTCTGTTGATAGTGTATCTGGAACGTTTAGTTGGGCAGGAAGTACAATGACATTCACGCCAGGTGCCCTGGAATATAACACGCTTTACACCGTAACAATCAATGCCAGTATAGCAAAAGATTTAGCCGGGAACCTCTTAGACGGTAATGCAAGTGGAACTGCAGACGGTTCACCAGCAGATGATTATACATGGTCATTCACCACTGGATCGGCACCATCAGTAAGAAGAGGCGGAGGAAGAGCAGCTCCATCTCTGGGACCTGGTGAGACCGCAGTCTCCACAGAACCAACCGGAGAAGTTACAAGCACAGTTACCGCACTTTCAGCAGACGAAAAAGCAGTTGTAACAATATATAAGGAAACAATTGCGAAAGACGCCGCTGGTAATCCTCTAACCAAGGTTACGGTCACTTCACCATCAGAACTACCCACCGGAGTGCCATCAGGAGCCAATTACGTCGGTTACGCATACGACTTCGGACCTGAAGGTGCAACGTTCAGCAAACCCGTAGAAATTTCCATTACCTTCGACCCTGCTGATTTCCCTGCCGGCACAACACCGATGATATACGTCTATGAAGCAGGCAGATGGAAGGCACTCGCTACAACTCTCGATTGGGCTAATAATAAAGCAAACGCAGAGGTAACTCACTTCTCCACGTTCGTGCTGTTCGCAGAGGAAAAGGTGAAAGTAACGCCGACACCAACTGCAACGCCAACGCCGACACCAACTGCAACGCCAAGTCCAACACCTACGCCGACACCAGAAGAACCAGGCTTCGAAGCGGTATTCGCTATTGCGGGACTGTTAGCAACGGCATATCTGGTGCTGAGAAGGAAGAAAAGCGTGAAATAAAATAGCGTAAAGCAAAAACAAAAATATAAAAAAGCTTTGGGGATGGTTTTTTGTTCCCCTCTTTTATTTATTGCTGTTTGATGGTGCTTAGAAGAGTTAGAGAATTTTAAAAAGATGACTTATCGATTGTTTTTTAATAGGTCACTCAAATCATAGACGTAACCACCGAGCCTTTCCTTACCAGCGATTTTTCTTGCAATAAGCCCGTATGCCCTTTTTCCACTTATCTTGACAGCTTCTGCCTTTTCTTCAAGTCTTCTTAAAACTTTAATTGCATCATTGTAGCTCATATCACGCCATTTTACCTCAAAAAACGCTACTTCTCCTTTTCTCAACCCCACTAAGTCTATCTCCGTGTCCTTATACCACCACTTCCCCACTCTGTAATTATTGCTCAGGAATTCCGCGGCAATATCCTCAAAAGCCAGCCCAATAAAAGCATTAAAAGTCTTCTTTATTTCTTCCATCACCTGCTCTGTTTCGCCCAGCTCTAAAAAGCTCTTATTTGGATACAGATATCTGAACCAGAACCGGTAAAAATTGCCCGAAATTCTGTATATAACCCTCTTTGACTTCTTTTCTGTAATTGGAATTATTTTTCTGGCAATTTCCACACGCTCTAAGGTCATCAGGTATTTCGAAAGCTTGTTCTGTGGTATTCTGCTCTTTGCCGAGATCTCACTGAACGTTGAAGCTCCTTCTGCAATAACATTTAGAATCGCAAAGTAGCGAGAGTAATCTTTAAATTCCTCAAAAAGCAAATTCATCGGTTCATTATACAGAAAACTCGTTCTGCTCAGTATTCTATCCTTTATGTTCGTCATAATATCAAAAGAGTCATCAAACTCCTCAAGGTATCTCGGCACACCGCCAAGAACCGTGTAAACCTCCACAAGCTCTTCAAATGAATAATTTGAAAAGAAATCTTTTATTTCAAAGAATTTCAGCGGCTTTACTTCAAGTTCCGCTGTTTTTCTTCCATAAAGGGCACTTCCGTATCCTAACGAAATCTTGTATATTGTCGAGATTATAGAGCCACAGAGTATCAGCATTATCTTGGTATCTTTAAGAGTTTCCCACCATCTCTGCAAGATCGTCGGGAAGGCTTTGTTAACCTTGTATAAATACTGGAACTCGTCTATCACAATAACAATTCGGCTATCGGCTATGGAATTCAGAAATTCAAAGAAATCATCCCAGTTCTCGAATTTGACGAATTTGTATCGTTTTGAAATGATCCGGGAAAAGGTATCAAGGATGTTTTCGGACACATCAGAAACGAGATATATATGCTCTTTATTCTTAACGAACTCCTGCAGCAGCCTTGTTTTACCAACCCTTCTCCTTCCATAGATGATTATTAATTCCGATTTGTTGAAATTATATTTCTCCTCCAAAAAGCCAAGGTCAATTTCCCGGTCTATAAACATACTTCCAGGTATCATACTTTAAAGTATGATACTTTTACTATAAATGTATTTCGTATGATGTAATAAATCAAAAAATATAAAAAGGTTTGGGGATGGTTTTTTATCCCCATTTTATTATTATCAGAGGTGGTCTTAGGATTAAATTCTCTTAGTCCCAACCATTCTTCTCGATAATTGGGAAAAATTTAAATATCGTTAAGTTCATTTGATGATATTATGGAAAATCGTAAAGAACAATTAAGGATGATAATAGAAGAATACTAGAGGAAAGAGCTACCAGAAGTGAAGGCAAAAGCAACATAACGCAGAACAAAAATTAATGTTTGACGATTTACACTACTTCTTTATTTAATCCTTCTGTATCCCTTTCCATCTATCTTTTTCGTACTAAGTACACCACTACGATGACAACTACTATCGCAATGATTACGAGCATCCAGGACCATGGTGGTATAGCTGCCATTGGTGGTGCTGTTGGCGATGGCGAAGGCGTTAGTGTTGGCGTTACTACTGGCGTTGCTGTTGGTGTAGGCGAAGGTGTTGGCACTACTTTTTCTGCAAATAATGCGAACACTGTGAAATGGCTTACCTTTGCAGTTACCCTGTGATTTACTGTATCTACGGTGCTTGGAAGTGATGTCCATTGCTGTGATGCCTCATCATACCACTTGATTACAAGGTCTGCTTCGGTGAATCCTTCTGGTATCTTTGCAGGGTCGTATTCCACGGTCAGGTCTATTGGTGGATTGAAAGACGCACCCTTCGGTACCATGTCATACGCGTAACCCAATAGCGAGAATCCCTCTGGTATTTCGGGTATGCTTGTGGGGAGCGAGATTGTAACCGACGTTAATGGGGCATCTGTCGCATCCTTTGCGATTGTATTCTCTGGAATCGTCAGCGTTAATCCTCCATCTGGTGATGTTGCTGTGACAGCAGATGTTGTCTTCGCTGTTGTTGGGTCCGTGGGGATGGCGTATGTGGTTGGTGGTAAAGCGGGTGGTCCTCCGCCGGGTAGTCTTGTCGTTGTTGTAGTAGGTCCGGTAATCGCAACCGTCTTTGTTATCGTTCCGCCCGGTAGTGTGGACGTCACCTTTAGCGTTAGCGTATTAGAAGAGCCTGGACTGTCTGCGGACACAATCCAATAACCGGATTCCGAGCCGCCGCCCGCGGCTATGGTGCCAAGACTATAGGGGGAGGGACCAGTAACTTTCGTCCAGCCGGTAGGCAGCGTTAGAGTAGCAACAACATTTGTCGCATCTGCGGCACCCGCTGCGGCTGAGTTCATGATAGTAAAATCTAATCTCACAGTATCTCCTGCACTCACGGAAGTTTTGTCACGGATAAATGTCACTTCAAGAACAGGTCTTTCTTGTATGGTGAGCGGAGTATCTGACGTCTTTGGAGTAGCTATGCCTTCATCAGACGCGGTAGCAGTGATCTTGAACGGATTGGAATAAGTACCAGCAGTGCCAGCAGTCACAGTCCACTGGACATTTTGCGTTCCGTTCGCGTTGAATGTGAGCGTCTTTTCAGCATCGCCCGTGATAGTAACTGCACCACCAGTAAGATCAATAAGTGTTACCGTAACCGTTATCGTGCCAGCCACGTTTGATGCAGTAACGGAGCTCGAGACCATGAACGATTCCTGCTTGACCACTGTGGAATCGTAACTAATGCTGCCTATCGAGAGCGACGAGGTTGCGAATGCTATTGGCATTGTCCCAACTATTAACGCAAGTACCAGGAAGACGGGAAGGATTTTCTTCAGTGTTATCATTGCGTCCCTCCTCATGGCATCCCTCCTCCCTCCTTTGGCATAAGTTCTGGATTGAACATCATGAAGTGTCTCTCCGTCGTCTCTGAGCCACCACCTGCATCCGACTCCGTAACATTGAGCATAACCAGGAACTCACCGAAATCAAACTCGCCGACTTCCCCCTCTATAATTGTGTTTGTAATTATCAGCGTCCCTTCTCCATTGGTCAGTGTGCTGTTGACGGTTATGTCGTACTCCTGTGGAGGTCCAAACTTCTCTCCATCAACACCCATACTCTCCTTCCACAGCACAATCAACGTATCCACCGATATATTCCCTGTGACCGCCGTGCCGTCGAATTTCCTTGCCTCCACCCATATCGTTACGTTCTCCTCAGTCGTAAAGAACTCCTCCTGTTTTAGCGTCGTAAGTGTTGCCGTTTTATTCGTGCTATCAATCTTCAAGGATGGTGCTGCAAATGGCCAGCCATAAACACTTCCCATATCAAGCCAGCGCTCTGAGAAGTTTCCTTCTCCAGGTTCCTTCATCGAAGGATACCCCTGTTCTGCACCATACATATCAAGCGGGATTTCATCCCATACATCTGTAAAATCGGTATCATCGTCATACCTGCCCTCATCAGGCCAATACTTGCCATTCGGGTTCTGGTCACGTAGCATGATATAGTATGATTGTGTGGCATTGACCTTCCCGTTCTCGTCCTTGTTGACATCACATCTGACGTCTTCTTCGGTAAAGTTCCCCATGTAATATATGTCGCCATCAGGCGCCCAATCTGAGAGTGGATACAGCGGTGCATCAATCGAACTGTTAACGGTGATTATCCTGCCGCCCCATTTTGGCGCCATTGCGGTGTAGTTGTTGTCAAGCTCTGAAATCTCTTGACCGATTAGATAGGTGTTATTAATATGAGTGCTTTTATTTACTGCTATGATGCGATCGAACGTCGGGCTACAATCCCACATCTCTTCTTGACTGGTCATGGAAACATTGTTATAGGCGTATAATCTGACGTTAGTGCCTGGCACGTCTGCCACGGTGATCATGGTATCACTCAGCTCGCCATTGCTCGTGTCACCGTCCATCAGTCCCGCCAGGTCTTTTATGTGCGCAATCCACCGGTCATCAATCAGTTCAATCGTGACGTTTTCCTCGGTGGTGTTGACATAAGAGATATTGAAGTTGGACATGCCTGCCCCATGTATCATTTTTCCGGCATACATCTTCGAATGTGTCTCCGGATCTTCAACCGACCATGGATGCGGAGTGTAAGATACCGAGAGGTTAACATAGTCGCTGCCACCGTTTCCAAAGCCTGTTATCGTGATGTTCCAATATTTGCAGAAGGTACTGTTAGTGCCATTGCCAGTTATGGTAACATTTTCTCCCGTTTGATACCGATGTGTGAAATCGTATGTAATGTTCATGCCATCTCTTGACACGTTCACACTGTCATTGGTCATCGGATTGATGAAGGCACTGCCGTTCCAGTTGTAGAATGTATCCGCAGATTTGTTGTAGAACACGTTATCAAACTGCCAGTCTATCCGACTTACATCAGGATAGGGCGTGTCATAGTGACCTCCAAATCCGCCATATGCTTCTATCTCCTCGCCGTTATAGATGACCATATTACCCGCATTCTCACTCACCTCTTTTAACGTTATCTCTCCCGGCAGTCCGATCTCAGCATTTACGACGAAGTTTCTGATCTCAAGCCCCGGCAGATTCCACTTCTCCTCAGGCGATATGTATGCATTGTCGTAGGATTCTGTCAGTGTCACGTTATAATGGATGAGATGCTGTCCTCTGGGGATATTATGCTCCGTCGTGTTAAGCTCGAGCAATGCCAGACCATTCATATCTGTCGTGTCGTTCACTCCGGGTATCGGTGTGCCGGGTGTTGGTCCATGCCACGTCAGCTTATCTATCGTCACATTTGCGCCTACTATCGCGTCTCCACCGGGCGTTGTCACGAGGAATGGTATCTTAATCGTAGTTCCTTTCTGGAATGTGCCGAGCCACATACCGCCCCAGCCGCTTCTGTAACTGGTGAACTCAAGCACGTATCTCTCGTTTTCATATTGCATGTTAATCAGATAGATTGGTTTCCCGCCGAATTCAACGGGGTCACCTTTCGTAGCATTTATCGAATCGTTTATGAAGTCCGTGGTGTTACTGACGAACACCGTGTCGTATGTTCCCTCGGTCTTATTATCTGCCAGCAGCACGTAATACTGGTCGTCCCAACTTTCATTTCCATCCAGGTCCACCTTCAGCCACTTCTCATCGTGCATCCAATCACACATTATGAACGCACCCGACTTACTCAGCGATGTGTTTACCATATAACCTGCGCTAAGGGCATTTAGTCCTTCTAATTCCACTACTCCATCGGACCCTATGTGCGTGATGTTCCATTTTCTACCGCATGATTCGTTGAATGTATCTCCTTCATGATATAGAGTGGTATTGACATGCGAGAAGTTGGCGTCTGTATAGTTTACATATAGTGTCCGGCTTGTCCTGTTCACTAATGCCCAGAACGGCTCAGGATATTGATCGTCAGACAACCTGTGACATTCTACATCATCTTCGCCCATCCGCCAACAATCTTTTATGAATATTATATGATGCCCAACGTAGGAGTTGCTGGCAACCGAGTAGTTGTAGTTCGGCCACTCGATTGGGTTTTCAAAGACCTGGTTACTCTGCTCCGTAACGTTGAACGATACTTTATTTGTATATACATTGCCTTCGGGGATTCCTATACGATAGAACTCCGGTATGGAGACACTTGCTAATTCTACCTGGAACCAGAAGTTGGTATAAACCTCTGCTGCCGGCGTACTGTCATCCACGACCTTGATTGTTGCGAAGTAGGCACCCTGAGCCCAGCCTGTTAAGTTTAGCGTTATGTTGACTTCATTAGCACTTTTTTCCGTCACTGTGATATTATCTGCGATGTCCACCTGCGTCTTATATGGTCTATCCATCCTCCATCCTTCTTTCATTATCCTCGTTATGTTCGTCTCCGTTGCGCTGATGTTATGCGGGGTGCCGTCCCATTTCTTCATTCCCTTTACGGTGATGTTCATATTATCACCAATGCCATATCTGCGCTCCCAGTTATCGTCGGCTGGATATGCCCATGCAACGAATGGTCTGCACTCAATCCATGTTCTCCTTTCTTCTTTGTTGCCACCACTCGCAGCTTCGAATACAAACTCGTAGCCGCCGGACTTGGTAACGCCACTAGAATACGTTATAGTTTCCGAGGTTGTAATGTTTGTCGTAATATCCCAATATACACCCGAGGGTTCAGCAACGACCATCGGTGGCTGCGGGTTCTCCCAGCTACCCATATAGATAATCTTCTTTAGCGTAGCCCTGGCGCTCTTCAGTGCTGTCATATCAGCGGCATCCATAACGCGAACCGTGAAGTTGATTGGCTGACCTGCCTGCACGTCCCAGTTCTCTGGATATACGTCGAAAATAAAGTTTCTTACCTCGAACCAGCCTCGTCCATAGTCAGTTATATAGTCACCCGCATTATCCTGTGCAGATACCTTTATCCGGACGTCATACCAGCCGGATTTCAACGAGCTGGATGGCGTAACGCTGAGCGTGCACGTGCCATTTGCATCTGTGCTGCCGCTCGTGGATGAAGATGAGTCAAACGATATTTTCTCCCAGTTTTTACCGTATCGTATCTCGTCAATAGACGCTGTGGCACGTTCTACCGGATTGAAACTGCCATCCTTGACATAAACGGTCAGGTTTATTGGCGAATTCGAGCCAAAAGCCTTGAAGACTCCTCCTTCTCCCTCGGGATTCGCCCAGATGAAGAACTGTCTTGTCTCAAACCATCCTTCTCCAACAGCCATCGTTGAACTGCCATCTACGGTCGCATTCACCCAGAACTTAACGTGATGGAAGCCCAACTTCGTATCGTTTACATAAAACTTCAGCGCCTTATAATCGTTTTCGGGAACGAATACCGGATTCTCCATATACGCTGTAACAATATCCCCAGCCCCCTCACTGAATACCTCTATCAAGCCTGCATCATTTATATTGCTTGCTGGCAGCTCCGTTCCTTGCGCTGGGTCAAAAGCCATTATCCGGAGCGTCACGTTCTCTCGTCTTGATACAACAGGAGAGAACATTCCATCGCTCGTGACCGGCTCACCGTGCACAAAGATACGCTGAACGCCAATACTCGTCCTTGCTTCTTCTATTGTTCCGCTCAGGTTCACAGTGACTGTAACTTTATATACTCCAGTTTCGCTGGGTGCGGTGAAGTTTATAACACATGCTCCCTCGCCTGCATGCCTCTTTATTTCATCCTGTATCCATGGCGGAACAAATTCTTGGTTGAAGAAAGAGGTTAGGTTCATCACACCCCACGACGTTCCCGTGACATCAGTCCCGTTTCCACTCAATATTTCCAGAGTAAAGTTTGTCTTATTGGCATTACCTGTCAACCCAGCAATGTCTGTCATATTGCCAGTGCTCAGGTCAGCGCCTGCAACGAATATGTATCCATCCTCGCCGGGCGAGAAACCCTCCAACTCTGGTCTCTCCGGGGATACTGGCTTCAAGAACAGGTCATATCCTCTAATCTCAAAACCTGTGAATGCTTTTTGTTCTTCTCCGTCTGTGAGAGTAGCCACATATACCACCTTGTAATCTCCAATAGAACCGGAAGCAGTACTCCCAACCTTCCACATGCCTATGGCTGGGGCATACGACAGAGAAAGTTCCGTATAGAAGCCTCCAGGTCCACTGACTATCGCTTTGACACTTGCATCGGCAGCACTGATTGGCTGGTCGGTGGAAGCATCACTTAGAACCGCTGCGAAAAACATGCTATCGCCCGCCGCGAAAGTATGTTGCGGCTCAAGCTCGCTGGATAAGACATATCCTCGCAGTTCATAGTTCTCTACACTGAAAGAAATATGCCCGATGTTATTGAAGATGATGTGATATATTCCTGACTCGGATGGGATTGTGATTGACTTGGTTATAAGTCCGGAGCCGTCTGTAGTTCCTGAAGAACTCCCAATTACTGTCCCATCATCTTTTATGACCTCGATTGTGATACCCTCGCCACTCACAGGGCTCCCGGATACATTTAAAGCCAGTGCTGTTACTTGCACATTACCACCACCAGAAAACACCGGGTCAACTGGCTTTACCAGGATTAACTCGCTGCCTAACGGGTCTATATATAATATTCTAAGAGACATGCCTCCAAGTTTAACCTTGCTACCTACTTCCAGGTTAGCGATTGGGCTCATGCCATCAGTTTCCGCAGTGGTAAAATTTATTTTCTCGTCGTCATCCACGTACGCTATGCTATATTTTCCACCTGCTTTATCAACCAGGAAATAGTATGGGGTTCCGTTAATCGTTGCATTTCCACCAACCATGCCACCTGTATTAAGGTCGCTGATTATATCACCCAGACTGGTTGAAAGAGATACGGGTATAACCTCACTTGCAAGGTTTGTAAATTCTGCCTGTATCTCATAGACGTCATCTGGTCCTATTACAACAAAGTCCAGCAGACCTGAAGTAACGCCCTGGGAGGTTGCCTTGATATTGTACTCGCCTGATGACGGAACTGGCAGAGAGAGTGAAAATGTTCCATCTGCATTTGTTACTGTATTATTTGTCTGTATCACTTCGGTAGCATCTGATATAGTGAGCGTCACATTTGCACTACCTTCGCCATTTAATACCTGCCCCGAGACAGTCATATTTCTCCCTTCCAGATAGTAATACGAGTCTATACCGAATTGGATTGATAACCCCGTCCCCTGTGCAGTCGCAACAGTTATAAGACCTGCAAAGACTGATAGCACTAAAAACGCTGTCATCAATGCCAAACAAAATTTCTTCTTTATCGCTTTCATTTTTTAATCTCTACCTGTCTATTTATATACCATACTTTTAACGGTGTACATAAAAAATTACCTTTGACTTAAATTTTATTTTAGAATATCTTAAACTTTTTTAATAGTATTTAAGATTTATTTTATATAAACATCAAACGCTGCATCCCTCTTATTCGCCAGACGAAATATCTTCTCAGGTGGGACACCATAAGTGCTGTTGGGACTGCTATTGCTATACTTTCAAAAAAGAGGGAAAAAAAACACCCTTATCGCACTCCCTCTTCCTAATATATGGATGCAGTTCTTATAGTGTCTCTATCCCGAAAGACTCCAGCAAAACCTTCGTATTTATCTTACCGCTGGTAAACGTTCTCCCGCTGTTTATCTCGTTTACCGTAATCTCCGCGGGTGCAAACATGCCTGCATCCACTTTGAAGAAGTCGAAGCCCGCTTCCTTAAATGTGACGTAGAACGGCTTTCCATAATCCTTTGAGTTCAGCGAAGGCACTTTCTTCACGTATCCCTTCAATTCCTCCACGTCATCGTAATCCACCGCATAATACATGCGACCACAGTATATGATGCAATCATTGGTCGAGCCCATACATTTCACATCGTCACCAACAATAGGTGAGATTGGTATGAAGCCATGAGCATGCTCTATGCAATTTATGTCGAATCCTAAAGATTCAAGCTTGTGAATCCCTGTCTCTACGCCCCTCGCTGATATTTGCACAGACCCCGCAATAGATGCGGTTGGCACAACTACGATATAAAGGTCTTCTGGTTCTACCCTGCACTCCTTCGCTATTTCCGATGTCACTTCATCGTCAGGTATCTCGCTGCTTTCCAGGACTAATACCGCCTCATCCGCATCGTCCTCATACATTATCTCCTCATATAGCTCTCGTGGCTTGAGCGAAAGCGCCCTTGCAGGTCCCGACCCCATGCCAAAGAACTTCTTCACCTTTATTCGCCATCCTGCAAATTGCGATGCCATGCAGGCGATTACGGGATGGTCAGTGGTAACCTCTACCGCCGGCACTACCAATTTACCGAGGTCAAAGCTGCTGAATTTAATATCCGCAAGGTCTGCCATGCATATCCTCGCTACGTATAACCCCGCTTCAAATCCCCCTTCTTCCTCCACACCTGCATCTATTATCGTTGTCCCATTATCCAACTCCTCTACACCCACTTGCAGCTCATCCGCAATGTCCAGCATCTCCTCAAATACATCCAGGCCATACTCATTCACGCTTATCAACATTTTCTCCACCTTCGCTACTACAATACCATACCACTATTTATAAGAATATGAAATATACATGGCTACTTGGAAAATTAGGATTTTACAGCCTACCTGTGTAGTATCATCTTTTTTCTCATCCTTTCACTCTCCCATTCCTCTTTCTTCTCGTTTAGAATATGCTGGTTTACAAAAGCAAAAGCGAAATCACCGTCGTCTTCTTCCTTTAACAGCAAAGGTATTTCATCGGTGGAAAAAGCGGGAATATCAAATTCAAAGAACTTATCAGCAGCGAAATGCGATAACTCTTTACCATATATTACCGCAGCAACGCCCTTTTTCGCTAATAGTTCCGCGGTGCTTGCTCCTCCTCCACTGCCGTCCTCGAGGAATACGACATCACCTTTTTTTAGCCCGTATTTCCTGTCCGTATCCAATATCGCATCCCGACTGAAAGATTTTATCATTTTTATCCTTTTCCCACCTTTCACTTCTCTTTTTCCTTTTCCCTTTAGTCTTTCTGTGATTTTCCTTAGTTCGGCATTCTCCTCTTCCCTCGCTTTTACTTCCTCTCTCAGCCTTTCTATCTCCCTGTCTCTCTTCCTTATCTCTTCTGCTTCTTCTATCTCCCTCTTCCTCTCTGACCGCATAGAATCGAGCTTCTGCGCTAAACTTCCTATTTCAAGTTCTTTTTCCTCCAGTCTCTCCTTTAGAGCCGTAGTGAGCCCCTCCAGCATCTCGATTTGCTCGGCTTTACCCTTCATAATTCTGCGTAATCTGCGAATATTTTCGCTTTCTCCTTCTTCACCGCCCTTTTTCTCTTCCTGCTTCTCCTCTTTCGTAGCCTTCTTTTTCTCCTCTTTAGCACTGATTAATCTGTTTATAGCCGCACTTATGGACACGCCTCGAACCACCAATGCTTTCACTTCTTCTACATCCACTCCTGTCGGCGTCTTCTTCTGCACCTGAGAGAATTTCTTCTTATATCGCCGGAACGCATTAACGCAGGCGGCTAATGCATCCCGCTCATGTACATTTTTATATTCGTAGCCCTCGCCCTTCGTCAGTGCAATCTTCTCTTCCGTTGACAACGAGTCGTCTAATTCGTGAACCGGAGAAGCGAAAATAGTGCTTATCTTTTTTACCATCGAGGGCGTGGGAGTAACATCAGAAGCGACTATCAATGGTTTTCCAAGCGATATTATCCGTGCTATCGCATCGGAGACCGAATAATTTTTTGAGCTGAACACCTCTATTGCGTTTCCGTTAAGGTCAATTATAGCAACTCCTACCGTAGTGCCGGGGTCTATGCCAACGATGGTGTATTTTCGTCTTACGGATGAATATGCCATCTATTTATTTATTTTTATCCCCCGCAGGCATATAAAATATACTATACGTTAGCACGATGATTGAAAAATTGCAAAATGCGCATGAAAAAATCGCAAATTATTTATAATGTAAATGTTAAGTCATGTAAAAGGAAAGAGATAAGCAATAAAGGATAAGGAGGAATACTCAAATGGGAACGTTATATGAGGACATAGTTGCTCATGGAGGAGAAGTTTTTGGCGAGGAGCACGTGGAAACGCTCAGGGAGTGCGTTCAATGCGGTAAGTGCACGGGAAGCTGTCCATCGGGAAGGAACACGGCGTTAAGGACGAGAAAGTTATTTCAAATGGCTCTGGTAGATTTGCGTGAGGAGATTTTTAACGCTCCGGAACTGTGGTTCTGCACGACATGTTACACCTGCTATGAACGATGTCCAAAGGGAGTGAAAACAACCGATGTAATAAGGACGATGAGGAACTTAGCAGCGAAGGAGGGGCACATGTCTGTACCACACAGGATGATTGGTGTTTATGTGCTAAAAACCGGTCACGGAGTCCCGATAGGTCCAGACCAGATGAAGTTGAGGGAGGCGGTGGGTCTCGAGTCGCAGCCGCCAACCACGCAGAAACATAAAGACCAACTGGAACAGGTGCAAACGATATTCAGAACAACGGGATATGATGCGATGATTGATTTTGATTGGGATACAATGAATTTAAAAGGAATGGAAAAAAAAGGAGGTAAGTAAATGGCAGAAGATTCGAAAACATACGCTTATTTCCTCGGTTGTATCACGCCGAACAGGTATCCGGGAATAGAAGCGTCAACGAAGAAGATACTTAAGGGGTTTGAGATAGAGACGAAGGAGATGGTGGGTGCATCTTGTTGCCCCGCACCGGGTGTCTTTGGCTCTTTTGACATGCATACGTGGCTTCCGATTGCAGCACGGAATCTCGCTATCGCAGAGGAGATGGACCTGGATATAGTCGTGTCATGTAATGGTTGTTACGGCTCACTTCAGGAAGCCAACCATTTACTGATAGAGCACCCTAAGTTAAGAGAAAAGACTAATGAGATATTAAGTAAATTCGGAAAAGAATTTAAGGGAACTACAACGGTGAGCCATATAATCGTGGTTCTTCACGACGTTGTTGGATTGGACAGGATAAAAGAGAATATAAAGAAACCGATGAACGATGTGAATGTAGCGGTGCATTACGGCTGCCATTTCCTCAAACCACGAGAGGTAAGAGGACATGGCTCTTCCGAGACTCCTTACATCCTGGAGGACCTTATGAAGGTAACCGGTGCGAAGATCCCAGAGTATAAAGACAAATTGATGTGCTGTGGTGCTGGCGGTGGAAACCGAACTGCCGACAGTGTTCAATCTCTGGAATGGATGCGTCAGAAATTGGTGAGTGCGATAGAATCGGGATGTGATTGCATGGTTCATCCCTGTGCGTTCTGTCATTTGCAGCTTGACCGGGGGCAAGCGGAGATGGAGAAGGCTTTCGGTGTATTCTTCAATTTCCCCATCCTATTCGCCACGCAGTTTATGGGTCTCGCATTGGGGCTCAGCCAGGAAGAAGTAGGATTAGACAAACAAACTACTACGATACCCGAGAAAATACTAAAATAGAATAGAAAAGAATAGAAAAGAAAAAATTAAATTTAAATCTTTTCTCTTTTTTCTTTTCTTTTTGAATGAACTACCAGAGTTTTGTAGGTCGCGGTAACACAGCCTTGAATTGTCCCTTTTTCTGCCTTACGGCACGCAGATTCTTCTCCTTTTCCGTTATTTTATTTATTATTTCCGTTTTCTGCTCCTCTTCCGCTGCGTTTTTGAGTTCGTTCACTAAATCGCCTATTTCCTTTACGAGCACCGCTATTTCCTCATCCTTCTCCTTTACTGCTTCATCAGGTACTACACCCATTTTATCTTACTACCCCCATTTATGTTATAACTTGTTTGTATGAGTATAGGATACCACCCCATATTTATATTTTTCTATTTTATCTTATCCTTTCAACACGATTTCTATGTGAACATCCTTGGGTATTGGTATGCGCATAAGTTGTCGCAGAGCTCTTTCGTCCGCTTCCAGATCTATCAACCGCTTGTGTATGCGCATTTCCCAATGGTCCCATGTAGGAGACCCTTCGCCATCGGGACTCTTCCTGCAAGGCACGACAAGCCGCTTTGTAGGGAGAGGGATGGGTCCTGACATTCTAACGCCGGTAGTCTCAACGATTTTTTTCACCTGCTGACATATCTCTTCCAATTTCTCATGGTCCGTGCTCGAGAGTTTTATCCGTGCCTTTTGGTCCATTTCTTTCCCTCTTCCTTTCTGCTCTGCTTGCTTATGTTATGATTGGTTTGCTTCGCTTCGCTTTGCTTTGTTTTACTTCTCCTTTATGTCCATCACCATGCCAGCGGCAACGGTTTGCCCCATGTCCCGGACTGCGAACCTGCCAAGATGGGGTATCTCCTTCACACGCTCGATAACTAAGGGTCTTGTCGGTTTTACCTTTATGATAGCGGCATCGCCTGCTTTTATAAAGTCCGGGTTTTCTTCCAATGTCGCACCAGTCTTTGGGTCCAGTTTCTTTGAAATTTCTGTTACCGTAGAGGCAACCTGAGCGGTGTGGCAATGGAAAACAGGAGTATATCCAACAGTAATTGCAGTCGGGTGCTGGAGTACAACAATCTGTGCGGTAAACTCATCAGCAACCGTTGGCGGGTTATCTGTATGTCCACAAACATCTCCTCTCCTTATATCAGTCCTGCTTATCCCACGAACATTCCAGCCGATATTGTCGCCCGGAATTGCTTCTGGAATCTCTTCATGGTGCATCTCTATTGTTTTTACCTCTCCTTTCATACCCGGCGGGTTGAAAATCACGGAATCGCCTTTCTTTAACTTTCCGGTCTCCACTCTTCCTACTGGAACGGTCCCAACACCTGTTATTGTGTACACATCCTGCACCGGTATTCTAAGCGGAAGCTCAACAGGCTTCTCCGGCACTTTCATGAGGTCCAGCGCTTCTAAAAAGGTGGTTCCATCGAACCATTTCAGTTTATCACTCTGCTTCGTTACATTATCTCCCTCCAGTGCAGAAACAGGAATAAACACCACGTTCTCTTCCTTGTATCCCACGACCTTCAGGAGGTCTAAAAGCTCCTTCTTCAACTCTCCGTATCTCTTCTCATCGAAATTCACGCGGTCCATCTTGTTTATGGCGATAATTAGCTGTGTTACCCCCAGGGTTCTGGCTAAGAATACGTGCTCCTTTGTCTGTGCCATTATTCCATCCTTGGCATCCACTACCAACACCGCTGCATCCGCCTGCGACGTCCCTGTAATCATATTTTTTACGAAATCCCTGTGACCGGGGCAATCCACGATCGTATAATAATACTTATTAGTATCAAACCTCTGATGAGCAACATCTATGGTAATGCCCCTCTCTCTTTCATCCTTCAAAGTATCCATCACCCATGCGAACTCGAAAGTCGCTTTTCCCATCGCTTCTGCCTTCTTCCTGTACTCATCCACTATATGTGGGTCTATCACTTCCGTCTCCGTCAGCAGCCTTCCCAACAGCGTTGACTTACCGTGGTCTATATGACCTATCATTGCCAGATTCATGTGTTCTTTCTCTACCATTTTTCATTTCCTCCTATTTTTTCTTCTTTCTAACTTACAATCTATGAACTATCTTATATTATTTACTGACTTATATCTTATTATCTTAAGTAATACTTATATCCTATTTATTTCTATCTTATTTATTTTATGGTAGTGTTATTAGGACACTTTTTAAATTTAAACAGAGCGCAAATGAAGCTAAAATCCGATTGCATCACTTGTTTGGTAGAACGAGCGAAATATGAGTGTGATATTGTATTTAACGAGGATAGGGAAAAAATTATTGCGCTGAAGGAAATCATTGCTTTTCTTCTTGAGCATCTAAATCTCAGCGATGAACTGAACCCGCCTATTTTTTTTGGCACTGAAAGGGAGAGGATAATAAAAAGGCGAAGTGGCGTGAAAGACCCTCATGATGGTGTAAAAAGGATAAGTAACGAAATAGCGAAAGGTTTGCTTCCAGAGGCATATAAATTTTACGATGCGGCAACTGATAAAATAGAAGCGTTGATACGGATAGCAGCGGCGGCGAATTCTATGGAATATGGCATAAAAGGGTATTCATACACCGACGATGTTTTTAAGAGTGAGTTCCTGCATACATTAAACGAGGAACTTAATTGGGATAGGGATTCGATAATATCCGCGATAAAGAATCGAGACAAGATTTTATATTTGACGGACAATGCAGGTGAGATATTTTTTGACGTGTTTGTGATAGGGGAGTTGATAAAAATGGGTAAGGAGGTGGTTGTGTCGCCGAAGAGCGCACCTGTTATAAACGATGCTACGATAGAAGACCTGAAGGAAGCGGGTATTTCAAGTTCATCTTTAGATGCGAAATGCAGGGTAATTCCAAGTGGTGCATACATAGGAATTTCGTTAGAAGAGGCGGAGGAGGAGTTCTTGAAGGTGTTCCGCGATGATAGATATTTGGTGATAGCGAAAGGGATGGGGAACTACGAGGCGATATCGGAGTTTGAAGGCAGAAAAGAGTTAGGGTTGAAAGGCAGGTTGATATACGTTTTCAGGGCGAAATGCGAGCCGGTAGCGAGTAGTATGCGTGTGAAAAGGGGGGAACTTGTTGCTAAATTCGTGTGAGTGAATCGAGATGATGAAGATGAAGAACAAAGAAGAGATTCTTTTCTCTACGGATGAGAACGAATTCAGAGAAGCGCTAAGAGCATTTCTTGAGAGAGAGGATGCGAAAAAGGTAGAGCAGGAGATATATGAACGGGACTTTTATCCGAGTGAACTCTACGGAAAACTTGGAGAAGAAGGTTTCTTAGCCCCGGTGTTGCCGATAGAATATGGCGGCAGGGGGAAATTGGTATATGAAGCGATAGTAGCAGAGGAACTTGGTGCCGCTTGCGTGCCACTTGCATGGATACATTCCACTTCCTCTTATGCATACGCAACGATTGCCAGATACGGTAGCGAGGAGCAGAAGAGTAGATATTTGCCTGCGATGAAAAGAGGTGCTAAGATTGGTGCGATTGCTATAACGGAGCCTGGAGCGGGGAGTGATGTGATGCGTATCACTACGAGAGCAAAACGGAAAGGCGATGAGTACGTGATAAGTGGCGAGAAAAGGAACATAACAAATGGTAGCCAGGCTGATGTGCTCCTGGTGTGGACGATAACGAATCCAGAAGTTGACTCTGTGGAAGGAATGAGCGTGTTTATCGTAGAACCAAGCGCTGAAGAAGGATTTGAAGTGGTAGAGGATTATAAATTGTTGGGCGGTTTTCCAGGAACTGTGAATTCTCATCTTAGATTTGATGAACTGAGCGTGCCAGCGGAGAATATGCTTGGTGGAGCGAATAAGGGAGCGCGAATACTGTTCGATGAGCTTTCGGTTGAGAGACTGTTATATGCGGCGATGCTGGTGGGAGAAGCGAGACCGGTGCTTGAGCTTGCGGTAGGATATTCGCTGGAGCGGGAGCAGTTTGGGACGTCTATAAGCCGATTTGAAGGAATAAGTTTCAAAATAGCGGATATGGTGACGAAGTTAGAAGCGGCTAAGTTGATGGTTTATCATACAGCGAGGTTGATTGATACGGGGTTCGATGCAGAAAAGGAATCTGCGATGTCAAAACTTATTGCTTCTGAAGCGTTCTACGAGGTAGCGCATAACACGGTGCAGATATTGGGCGGCAGAGGACTCAGCGATGAATATCCTGCGGAATGGGCGTTCAGAATGGCGAGGTTGTCAATGATTCCTGCGGGAACAAACGAGATAATGCGGTTTATTGTGCAACGGGAGGTATATAAGGAGTTTAAGGGTAAGAAGAGGAAGATATAAACATGAAATTATTTTATCTCCGCTATACAAATACAAATCAAGAAAAGTGACAGATAAGGATAAAATAAAGATAGCAGTAGCAGGAAAAGGTGGCGTGGGTAAAACAACCATTGCAGGCACGCTTGCTCGACTCCTTGCGAGAGACGGGCATACCGTAATCGCAATAGATGCAGACCCCGCAATGAACTTGAAATTTACATTGGGCATAAAAGAGAACCCTAAGCCTGTATCCGAACTAAAAGACTTGATTTTTGAACGGACTGGTGCTTATACCAGAGCAGGCATCTACAAATTGAATCCCAGGGTGGATGATATAATCGGGGGATACGGAGTAAAAGGACCGGATGGTGTAACATTGCTGGTGATGGGAACGATAGAGAAAGGAGGGACGGGCTGCACATGCCCGGAAAATGCCTTCCTCCGCTCTTTGTTGCGACACGTGTTATTCAAGGAGAATACAGTTATAATGGACATGGAAGCAGGAATAGAGCATTTAGGTAGAGGAACTGCGAAAGGCGTTGACTTGATGCTTACCGTGGTAGAGCCCGGGATGAGGTCGGTAGAGACCGTAGGTAGAATAAAGAAGCTTGGTGAGGACATAGGAATAAAAAATATGGTGGCAGTGATAAACAAAGTTACGGATTTAGAAGTGGTAAAAAGGATAGCGGCTAAATTGGCTGAGATGAATGTTCCTCTGCTGGAGATCATTCCTTATGAGCAGACGTTGATAAAAGCGGATATAGAGAGTAAAGCGCCGATAGACGTAGGAGGAGAAGCGGTTGAGCGTATAAAGACGATTAAAGAGAAGATTTTGTGCGGGTGCCATACCAGTAGTTGTAATAGATGAGGAGAAAGAAAAGGCGCTTAAGACTGGTTATATAACTCTTTATGCTAAATTTTTTATGGAGTCCACATCTCAAAAATGAGATATCGAAAAAAATCGGCTTCATCCCGAAAGTCAATATAGATCGAGGTACATCCTCCATCTTATCCTCGGCGGTGATAAACAATATCATAT
>JAFNKG010000114.1 GCA_017883965.1 Candidatus Methanophagales archaeon
ACTACAAGAAAGCCTTTTTCTGCTTGAAATCTTTAAAGGACAATCCTGTTATTATCTACATTGCCAACTACTGTTAATATACGAAGCCTGTATTATGCTCTAACATGAGGATAAATAAAAGCTTTTCGATTTTTTCACGTAAAATATATCTCGGCAAAGACAAATAAATAAATAAAATAGCCGATGGAAGAATGCGTGATATGCGGGAAAGGAAAAGCATCAGCGACATTGCGAGTCTGTGTTGATTGCATACGTAGTGACAGAGAAAAAGCAATGATTTATGCGAAAGCGGCGCATAACCGGATACGGGCTGAATACGGTCTTCCCGTAGAACCACCGAAGAGTGGAGGTGGGATAAGCTGTGACCTCTGCTCGAACGAATGTGTGATGAAAGAAGGTGAGAGAAGCTACTGCGGGTTGAAAGAGAACGTAAACGGGAAATTAAGGTCTTTAACGCCACAGGACCATGCATTAACGTATGCATACATTGACAGGCTACCGACAAACTGTTGCGCGGCATGGTTCTGCCCGGGCTCTTCGCAGTTCGGAAAGGTGAACGTCGCTGTATTTTTCTATGCCTGCAATTTCGATTGCATCTTCTGTCAGAACGCATCACATAAGAATTTTGGAATGGTTAAGGTGATGAGCATAAATGACTTTGTTTCAAGTGCTAAAAGGAATGAAAACGCATATTGCGTCTGCTTCTTCGGTGGAAGTCCAGAACCACAGCTTCCTTTTGCTATACGTGCTTCGGAGATGATTTTAGAGGCTAAAGAAGTGAGGATATGCTGGGAATGGAACGGCTGTGGCAACAGGAACTTGGTGAAGCAAGCGGCGGAGATTTCGTTTAGAAGCGGTGGAATCATAAAATTCGACCTCAAAGCTTATGACGCTAACTTAAGTATAGCGCTTAGCGGTGTTCCAAATAGCAGGGCATACGAAAACTTTGAACTGGTAGCAGAAGAGTTCTTTGAAAGTTCGGCTCCTCCTGTTCTAACCGCTACTACTTTGCTCGTGCCTTTCTACATAGACGAGAAAGAGGTGGAAAATATCGCTTCCTTTATCGCGAGTATTAACCCTGATATACCCTATTCACTTCTTGTATTCCATCCTGATTTCTATATGCGCGATATGCCAGTAACGCCGAGAGAACAGGTGCAAAGATGCTATGACGCTGCGAAGAGGCACCTAAAAAACGTGAACATCGGCAATAAGCAATTACTCGCGCTGATTTGAAATAATTCCATATACTTTATCCACATCAATATTTCTCCGCACGAAGTCTGCTAATTTATTGTATTCTGCATCCCAATCAATCACAGTTTTGCTTTTATTTACATCCATGTTCAACGGTGTCAAGCCCTTTTTCACTCTTATGTAATCCAGAAAAGCGCATCTGAACCCATCATTGTCAAATATCCCGTGTATATAAGTCCCGATGACGCTGCCATCGGAATTAACAGCGCCACCACTGTCGTCCATAACCTTCTTCCCGGAACGTTCGATTATCGTAAATCCATTTTTTATATTGCCATCAGCGAAATAAGTCCTTCCCATGTGTATTTCATAGCCGGCTATTTCTCCTTTGTAGAACTCCAAATTCGCTATCGCCCGCACTTGATTCGTCATTTTCTGCTCATGGCTTTCAAATATCGTTGTCGCAGGCAGCAAGCCGAGTCCATCGGTCTTCTTGACCTTCGATTCCACGCCCTCCGGGTCTATCAAAGTATTGCAAAGCATCTGATAGCCGCCACAGATTCCAAAAATAACGCACTTACCGCTCATCGCCCGCCTCACTATCTGCGATGCATATCCACTGCTTTTAAGATACAACAGGTCGCCTATCGTATTCTTCGACCCGGGTATGATTATCACATCGGGCTCGCCTATTTTTTCGCGCTTACGTAGGTATCGTAGCGAAACATCATCCTCTGCTTTTAAAGCATCAAAATCCGTAAAATTGGATATATGCGGCAAATGAACAACTTCTATCATTATTTCTTTTTCCTCGCCTTTTCCCGCCACTCTTATCCGCCCTTTTTCCATTGATACTGATAAAGATACGGAGTCCTCTTCCTGTATCATTATGTCCTGAAAATAAGGTATTACGCCTATTACAGGTTTATTGACTCTTCTCTCAAGGAACTCCAGCCCTGGCTTGAGTATGTCCATGTCCCCGCGGAACTTGTTTATCAGAATACCCTTCACCAGTTCTTTCGATTCATCGTCAAGCAGTTCGAGTGTTCCTACAATCCATGCAAAGACACCTCCTTGGTCTATGTCGCCAACGAGCACCACGGGAGCATTTAAAAGTTTTGCAATACTCATGTTTACAATGTCGTTTTCACGAAGGTTTACTTCTGCCGGGCTTCCCGCACCTTCTATCACCACGATGTCATTTTCACGTGCGAGTTTATCAAAGCAGTTCTTTATGATGTTCAACGCTTTTGGCTTGTAGTCGTGGTATTCCTTGGCAGTCATGTTGCCTATTGGCTTGCCTCGCACGATAACCTGAGCGCCTGTGTCGCTTGTGGGCTTCAACAAAATAGGATTCATCTCCACTACCGGCTCTTTACGAGCGGCGAAAGCCTGGAACGCCTGCGCCCTCCCTATTTCAAGACCTTCTTTAGTGACATGCGAGTTAAGAGCCATGTTTTGCGATTTGAACGGTGCGACTTCGTAGCCATCCTCAACGAATATCCTGCAAAGCGCTGC
>JAFNKG010000033.1 GCA_017883965.1 Candidatus Methanophagales archaeon
GATTCATGTGCATCACCTATTTATAGAGAAAGATGCCTTCATGAACCAGGTGTCATATGACACAAAGGGCAAATATCTAAACTCAAAATCCAAAACGATTTCGGATTTAGAATTTCAGAGCTTAGCCTATCGCTTTAGCAATGATTTCAGGCAATTCATATTCATAGTTCATGCTCAGGAGCAGAGCCCCTCTTTGGCTTTAGTATTTTAGATGCATCGCCCCTGAGCAGCATATCCGTCAGTGCACTTAACGTGCATAAATTGCCTCTGCCTTCTATAATGCCATTTCCGGGTATTCTTGCCTTGATATATCCATCCTTTGTGACCTCTACCTCCACACCCAGCTCAGATATCCGCTCTAACATAATATTTCCCAGAGCAGCAGTTGTTTTCCCGAGCCAGCAATGTTTAAGGGGACATATATTGCAATAAGCCTTGAATTGCCTGGCTGATTCCGCAAGTGTAAAACCCGCAACTATCTCTGCCTTTACCATCCCATAAACCATACAGCAAGCTAATACATTATCAGCAAGGATTTTCTCTCCTTGTTTTATCGTTACAAATGCTTTCCCATTCTTCATCGAGTAGTGATTCTCAACACCTGCTTCATATTTTACTTTTCCCGTATTCGGTTTACCCTGCATTGTTTCCTTAACCCGTTCTGCAATTTCGGGCTCTCTCGTAGCTCCTATTAATACTGCACAAACAGGACAAAAAGAAGCAGAAGATTCAAATATCTTTTCACCGTTTCCCTCATAAGCACTTGCTACAATCCCTATTCCTTCACGCTTGATAACCGTCCGTCCGCCTATTTCTTTTACCTCCCTAAGTACGACACTTGCAGGTGTTATCACACGCCCATATCCGTAAACACTACTAACCCGCCTTATATCCTCTCCCGAAGGAACGGTTTTTTGGAGTTCTGAATCGAGCGGATTTGGTATAAACCCTGCGTTCAGCTCTGCTCTCAGAATGGCAGGTGCACTCACTATATCAAAGCCTTCGGATACAACGTTGCCTTCGTTATCGTAAATCTTTGCTAAAACACCTTCAGGTCGTTCATAAGAGACGGCTTTCCCGCCTTTATCGCAGATTTTCTCAAGAACGTCATGGCAAATGCCACATGCTCCCTCTTTGGTATCTAATGTTCCTCTCAGTTCTTCACGAATTTCTTCAACCCACATATTACTCCTCCTTATACCTTTTTCAAACCCTCTTCTTCCAGTTTTTCGTCTCTGCGACTTTTCTTATTATTTTATTGCTATGTTCATATTTACATTTTATATTTAAAAAATAGAGGAGTAAAGATGAAAAAGGATTTAGATACGCTGTTAGAGGAATTGGCAGATATACATTCGGATTTCAAACTCGTTTCCACCGATAAGATTGAGGTTGCCGATTGGGTGAGGTGGAAATGCAGGTATGGTTGTAAAGCGTATGGCATGCATCTGAACTGCCCGCCTTATGTTCCACCGCCGGAAGAGACGAGGAAACTGATAAATTGTTATGAGCGGGCGATACTCGCGAGATTTGACGCTAAACCGAACCCAGAAGTCCAGCCATCGCACATGCACCATTTCCTCTGGGATGCCATCAAAGAGTTATATGACACGATGTTTGAGATGGAGCGAGATGCATTTTTAGCCGGGTATTACAAAGCGTTCGCAATGGTCGGGCTTTGTTGTACGTATTGCGATGAATGCATACCAGAGCGGCGGGATTTTGTTTTAGACCAAGTCCCGAAGAGATTTTGTAAACATCAGCACAAGGTGAGACCCGGAATGGAGGCATCAGGAATAGACGTTTTCAAGACGGTCAGGAATGTGGGATATGAAGTGGAAGTGCTCACATCGCCTTATGAAAAGATAAACTTTTTCGGGCTGCTTCTTTTGGAATAGAATGAGTGAAGGCACCAATTTGCATCAATGCTCTCACTTTTGGGATTTAACATCGCGCTGGTGCGGTACATCCCTGAGCGAGAAGACAAAAATAAAAATATTTAAGTATACAAAAATCAAATAAGTAAACATGCAAAAAATTATATCTATTAGACCAACGGAAGAGATAGAAAGAAAACTCGAAAGGTTAATCGGAATTGAGAAGACAGAGAAGTCTGCGTTGATAAGAAGAATTTTGAACACAGGTATTAACGAGGAATTAAAAAAGCATGCACTGGAGTTGTTCAGGGATAAGAAAGTATCTCTGGCGAAGGCTGCGGAAATAGCAGATATATCAGTCAGAGAGATGATGGATTTAATAAAGGAAAAAGGTATCTCATTGCACATAAGCATTGAAGATGTAAGAGAAGATTTCGAGGCGGCGATGAAATGATATGGGTCTTCGATTCCTCTCCTTTGATATATCTGAATAAAGTGGGATTAAATTGGATTTTCGAGCAGTTGGAAGGAGAGAAAATCATACCTACACAAGTTTATGAACAGGTTATAACACAGGGGAAAAGCAGGGGAGATGCCGATGCAATAATTTCGGAGGAATTGGTGAATAAAGGGGTTATTAAGGTCGTAACGGTAGAGAATGGTTTCAAGGAGATGTTAAAAAGTCTGAAGGAAGAACTGCATGAAGGTGAGTTGGAAGTGCTTGTCTTAGCAAAAAATAAAGGAGGCGTAGCTGTTTTAGATGAAAGCATAGCCAGAGAAGTAGGAAGTGTTTTTAGAATAGAAATTCATGGCACGCTATTTCTGATATTCTTGATGGTAAGAATAGGGAAGTTGAAAAAAGAGGAAGCAAGGGATAATGTGAATTTGATGATTAGAGAAGGGTTCAGGCTTGGTCATGAAGAGTACCTGGAATTTTTGAAATTGCTCGAGAATGTATGAAAAGGGGTAAGTGATCCATAAAGGACTGGGCTGGGATTTGAAACAAAAGTTGAAGGCCTCTTTCTTTAAAAAAACATGAGAAGCCAAGGCGACTAAGTTGTTAGATGCAGGTGCTATTGTAATCCCTGAAAAAGATGCAGAAGATGAGGAAGGATTACAAAATATATTAAGGGAAGAAATTAATATTTAAAAATGAAAAACTATTTCGCTTGAGCCAACGCTTGCTCGACCGGAGAAGGTAAGATGAATCCCAATAGCTTATAAAAATAAAAATAATGTCCAGTAGAAATTTAAAAATCAAAGACATTGAATTAGCAGATGCGTAAAAGATGGAGAAATTAAAGAAGGATAAAAGGAGCTATGAGTTGACAAATCAGGCAGAGATTCACAGGAAAACAATAAGTGATGAGCCAAAGGAACGTCACGAGGCATTGAATCAACTCCGCGATAATTTTGCAGCGCTCATAGACAAGAAACAGGCGTGGGAAGACCTCCATCGGCTGACAATGGACATGGACAGCGAAGTACAGTTGGCGTCAGGGGAATCGCTGGGTTCCGCTTTTCCTCACGTCCCGGACAAGAAAAAGGCATGGGACGACCTCCATCGATTGACAAGGCACGTAGACAGCAATGTGCGGTTTGTGGCTGTGGGATCAATAGGTTCTGTTCTTCCTTACATCACGGACAAGAAACAGGCGTGGGAAGATCTCCATCAGTTGACAAAGGACGAGGATATCTATGTACGGGAATCTGCAAATTACTCTTTAGGGAGGGTATCAATATTCAAGGCAACCAAGGAGGAAAGTGAAGAAGACCTCAGAAAAGAATTAGAAAATGCATTAGGATTTTTTGAAAAATCATCTTTAGAAACGACGTTTAATCCCGGTAGGTTTTGTTATCTATTTTACCGCTCGTTCTACGTAATGACCTTTAAAGAGCCATCAGAAGCTGAAGTGCAGAAATATATTACCAAAGCAAAAAGTGCATCAGAGGGTTCGGTGAGTAAAAAGAAACTAATTGAAGCTGTAGAAAACCTTGCAAACGCTCTAAGAGAAGCTAAAGGGCTCAGGAAAAAGAGACTCGATATCGTGAAATGCGATCTCAACACTTATAGGCGATACTGCGATCGTGCAGCAGAACTCATGAAAATAACCAAAAAAGAAGCACCGTTAGCCACAGAAATGCTGACGAGGGGGTTGCCTATAATAGACAAAAGAATAAAAGACTTAATCGGGGAAATTGAAGAAAAAACAAAGAATTTCTGTTTGGATTTCAGCCAAACTCCTCTTAAAAATATAAGTAGAAGCGCGTATGGTTGTATTAAAGGCCTGAAGGAAGTTGAATACCCAATTGAAGTCGAAACTCGGTTGAATAGGTTATCCACTACTTAGAAGTATGTGCACCATTCTCCCTGTGGAAAGCCGAAAAGTGATTTGCAGCCAGCTTAATGAAATAGAGGAAACAGACCTGAATGATAAAGTGGTAATAATAGAGAGTGCCATAAGTGCTGTTTATGTACAAATAAGTAATTTGCAAAAACAATTAGTCGAACGGGGCAGATGGATTGAGTATTTTAAGGATTCAGTCCTAGAGAGACTTGATACTATAAATTACAGCGTTTTTAAGCTGAAAATTCGTTCTGGAGAAATAGTTCCAACATTGCATGAGATACAAACAGAATTGAATAATCTTAAAACAATTCAAACAGATATTAAGAATATTGGATTAAGCCTAACAGAATTGGGGAATTTGCAGCATCATGACCTCAGTATCCTAAACGATGAAATAACCAGACTTGCTGATGAAATCGCGATTGAGGTAATTCCAAAGCTCTCTGAAACGAGCGATACAAAGAAAGTAATTGAGAAACTGCAGGAGTTAAAACAGTCAGAAGGAGAACTATGGTTCAATAGGGCAGCTGCCCTATCCTCAATTATAGGGCTCATACTTTCAATCTTATAAACTTCGCAGTGAAACTTTTAGGTGTAGTTAAAGTAACCACACTTCAAAAACCTTGATGCCCAAAAATTTTTGAATGCTGCAGCCACATCCCAATATAGGGCTTTAAACTTATATATTTAGGCCGGGGCTGGGATTTGAACCCAGGTCTTGGGATCCACAGTCCCAAGGGATAACCCCTACCACACCCCGGCATTTTGTAATCAGGTTTATAGAACAGTATAAATTACTTTATAAAATCTTTGCCCTTATTTTAAAAGTGGAAAAAATAGGCGAAGTAGAATTATCAGGGGGAGCACCTGTTATAGTAGGCGTAATGAGAAGGTTGTCCATTCGTGATGCGAAGGGAAGCGGCGCTGATGTAATAGAGTTGAGAATAGACCGCTTGGAGGAGGAAGAAAGAAGCATAGAACGGCTGAAAGAATTCGTTGCGATGCTAAAAATGCCTGTAATAGTGACGAACAGGAAAAAAGAGGAAGGTGGCTCGTTCGCAGGCACTGAAGAAGAAAGGATTGGTATGCTGAGCGGCATTCTCGAAACTGCTATGGTAAACGCAGTGGACATCGAATTCTTTTCTGCCGAAGAAGTGAAGACTGCGCTAATGGAAAAGGCAAAAAGTCTTCATATACCCGTTATTTTCTCTTTCCATGATTTCAAAGGTATGCCAGGCCGTTCTGATATATTGAAAATTATTGCGGGTATGTATGAAGAAGGCGGAAGCATTGCAAAGATTGCGGTGACGCCGAAGACGCTAAGCGATGCTTTGCTTTTACTCAACATGACACGGGATATATCAAGCGAAGGTAAGTTGTTAGCCACTATTGGAATGGGACCAGTAGGAAGACATCTACGAGTAATTGCACCACTATACGGGTCTGTATTGACTTACGGGTTCATAGAAGGAGAAGAAGTAGCACCCGGTCAATTTAGCGTGGCGGAGCTAAGAAGCATGCTGGAGAAATTAGTGGTTAAAGAATCCTCTTCCTGAGTGAGTTCACTGATTCTATGCACTTCATCCCCCTGAGTCCTAATACCCTGCCTATTTTCTCCCTGTACCTCTTCTCTACCTTTACACCCTCACGCTCCAGCCTTTTTGTCAATTTTTTGTTAAATTTCTTCCCAGTTCGGTCATAGTCGGTCAGTATAGCAACCTTCCTATGCCTGCTCCTCAGATAATCAACAAAATCGCTATAAGACCTTGATGAACACGTCACTATTTCCTTCGTGATACCCATCTCTTCTAACGCTTCTTTGTCATGGACGCCTTCAACGATAATGGCATCTACAAAATCGTCCATCTCTTGAATTACACGCTCTAACTCTGTGTAGGTTTCATAGTCCTTCTCTCGCATTACTCTATTTTTGTTCATACTCATACAGCGCTGAGTTCAATTAAAACGCCTTTTGAAATTTCAGTACTATTCCTTTTATATAATATCTCTTTTATACTTAAACACATGAACCCGAGGTTGGTTTTAAAAGTAATGGTTTCTCTTATGCTTTAAAAAAACAGGTGTCGACCAGATTTTGTCCACAGAAGAATTTTTTGGTTTGCTTTTCTCAAGGTCCGTCTTTGTTCTAAAAATTTCTGATTTTTAAAATGAGTTAATGGACACGAAGGGGATGGACGTATAATAGGAAAAAAATACAGCCGAGTTGGATGGTAAAACCTTCCTTGAAATAAATGGAACTAAAAAAAGACGATGACTTGTTATACATTGCTGAAGAAAAACTAAATATTAGCGACTTCCTTTAAGGGGGTAGAGATAAGCTAAAATAAAGAAGCGAGAGGTGAAGAGATTGGACTACGGGTTGGGGTTAGGGGTTGCCTTTCTTGCTCTGGTAGGCTGTTTTATAGCGTTCTTCTATCTAACGGGTCTTTTTGTGAGCGGTTTAGGCTCTCTTGCTAAACGTTTCAACGTGCCTGAATCAGTTGTGGGTGCTTCGGTGGCGGCAATTGTAAGCAGTGCGCCGGAAATGGGTGCATCAGTTTTCTCGGTTGTGGAAGGGCATCCGGATATTGGTATAGGGACAATCGTTGGCTCGGCAATCTTCAATATCACTTTATTAATTGCCTTTTCCCTCTGGGTAAGAAAATGCGTTCTCGATGATAAAGTGCTCAAAAGGGATGGTGCATACTACCTCTTCGTTGTGGTAGTCACGATAGTAATGATTATGGATGGTGATTTGACACGTTGGGAGGCACTAACCTGGTTCTTGCTTTACATCGTCTATTTCATCTGGCTTTTCCGGGATGCGATTAACGGGAAGTTCGTGCCCAAAGAGGAGTTCAAGTATGTTACAACAAAGAAAGCGGTTTTTTATACGGGTATAGGAATTGTCGGTATAGCTTTGAGTGCTGATATAATGGTGAAATCAACAATTTATATTACGGATTCTTTAGGTTTATCGGAATCGCTTTTTAGCTTGATTATTATAGCGATAGCGACTTCGATTCCAGACCTTTTCGTATCAGTGCAAGCATCACTAAAGGGAATGGGGAGTTTAGCGGTTTCTAACGCAGTGGGGAGCAATATTTTCGATATTTTAGCTGGGATAGGATTGCCTTTCAGTTTCGTAGCTGTAACTCCTATTCATGGAAGTATAGGGCTATCAGCTTTCTATCTGTTATTATCGGTCTTCGTCTTCTTAGGCGTAATTATGTTCAGGAAAAGTCTGGGTAAAAAAGAGGCAGGTGTGCTGGCTGCTATCTATGTCAGCTATCTTTTTATTGTTTTGTGGTTATAAGTTATAAAAGGAGCTAAACAAAGCTCAAAGATAAACGAGCTCTATGCCCGCCGTCTTCAAATATTCCAACCCTTCCTCATCGCTGTATTCGCCAGACATCACTACTTTCTTTATCCCTGCATTTATTATTAGTTTAGCACATATCTTGCACGGGAATGCATTTGCGTATAGCGTAGCACTGTTTGCGTCTCTACCCGCCTGTAAGAGCGCATTTTGCTCTGCATGTATGCCTACGCACTCCTCGTGTCTTTCACCTGATGCTATATTCAATTTATCTCGCCGGCATCCGACGTCGAGACAATGAGGAAATCCGCGCGGTGCGCCGTTATAGCCCGTAGATATTATCACGTTATTTTTAACCACTAATACACCTATTTGCCTTCGCAAACAAGTTGAACGCTTCGCCACGTCGTTTACGATATTCATCCAGTATTCGTCCCAGGGTATTCTTTCTGGCTTTTCCTTCTCTTCACTTAGATTCATCCCTTTTCTAACCTTTCAAACATTTAATTGATGTTTAGGAAAAAGAGTTTTATAAATGTAAAAAGAGTAGCCTAAGAAGAAGCCCCACCGACCAATATACTCTTCACGCGGACATGCGGAGCGTATTCCGAAACAGGGACCTCTTGACCATCTTTACCGCAAAAACCTATTGTGCCTCGCTTTTTATCATTCCCTATGGCATCTATGTTTTTCAATACGTCCAGGGTTCTACCGGAGAGCGAAACGTTTTTTAGCCTTTTTGAAAAAGTGCCTTTTTCTATCAGGAAAGCCTCTTCTGCGCTGAACTGAAATTCGCCCCTTACTGTATCCACCTGCCCGCCACGCATACCTCTGGCATAGATTCCAAACCGTATATCCTCCCGCATATCCTCAAAATTCCAGCTCCCTTCTTCAATAACCGTATTGCTCATCCTGACCAAAGGAACTTCCGAATAATCCGTTGCGCGCGCATTCGAGGTTGGCATCGCATCTAACCTACCTGCGGTTTCCCTCGTATGCAAAAAAGAAACTAAAACGCCGTTTTTTATTATCTCTGTTCTTTTTGACCTCGCTCCTTCATCGTCGTATCTATAATATCCATGCGAGTTCTCGATGGTCGGGTCGTCAGCAACAGTTAGACCTTCGTATGCTATCTCCTCCCCTAATTTCCCTTTTAGTATTGATTCACCGTATAAAACGTGGTCAGCTTCAGAAGCATGTCCAAGCGCTTCGTGCATGAAAACCCCGGTAAGTTTGTTGTCCATTATCACAGGAAGCGCACCAGCAGGCGGCAGTTCAGCGTCAAGCAGCCTCACAGCTTTATCCGCAGCTTTTACGCCTACGACTTCAGGATTTTCTTCTTCTATGACTTCAAAACCCGCCACAGCTCCTATACTCTCTACACCCTCTTGCAAGACGTTCCCCTTTCTCGCTACTGCACGCACACGCATAAAAACTGCCGGCGTTTCCATTACAATATAACTTCCATTGGAATTTGCATATATCTTCTCCTCGTAACCATCTAAATATAAGATAGAAATGCTTTTTATGAGCGTGGAGTGTTTCTTTGCCGCTTCATACGCTTCTTTAACCAGGCGCTTCTTCTCTTCAATGCCGATGTCATCGGGGTTTATTTTCGGTTTTAACTTAAAATAGTCATTACTCAACTTTGCATCTGCTATTTTTATGGCTTCCGCCTTCTTCTTATTATTCGATTCTGATAGCGATAGCGCTCTACCGACGTTCAAAGCATCTTCAAAAGTAGCTTTCAGCCCGGGTTTTGAAAGGTCATTAGAGGAAGAGAATCCCCACGAGTTCTTATAGAGGACTCTTACACCTATGCCCTGGTCTATACCATAGCTCATCTCTCTGAAGACATTATCTCTTAGCTCGATAACCGTTGCATGACCTTTCTCCAGGCGGATGTCAGCGTATTTCGCATTTTTCGATGCTACAAAATCTATCGCTTTTTTTATCTCTTCTTCCATTATAGGGAAATATAAAAAGTGGAATATTTATAATTGTGAAAAAGAAATAGTATATGAAGATGTAAAGGAGGGACCGTAGCTCAGACTGGGAGAGCGCTCGGCTGAAGACCGAGTTGTCCCGAGTTCAAATCTCGGCGGTCCCATAAAAATGGAAAAAGAACTAAAGGTACTGCCAATCAAAAATGGAACTGTCATTGACCATATTACCGGTGGGCAGGCGCTGAACGTGTTGAAAATATTAGAGATAAACGCAAGGACGGATACGGTTGTAAGCGTTGTGATGAACGTGCAGAGCAAGAAGATGGGTAGGAAGGACATAGTAAAGGTGGAAGACCGGAAGTTAAAACCAGAAGAAGTGGATAAAATCGCTTTGATCGCACCAAACGCAACGATAAACATAATAGAGGATTCTAAGGTAATAGCAAAGCATAATGTTTACCTTCCAGAGTCAATAGCGGGTATTATAAGATGCGCGAATCCTAATTGCATATCCAATGCGGAAAAAGAGCCGGTTATATCCAGATTCATCACAGTGAGCGAGACCCCGCCTCTGTTCAGATGCTTCTATTGTGAGAGAATAATAGAGGATGCATCGGGGAATATCTGTTAGGGCCGATAGATCAGTTGGAAGATCACTCGCTTGGCGTGCGAGAGGCCTCGGGTTCAAATCCCGATCGGTCCATTATGGCAGAAAGAGGACCACATCCAACACTGAGGATTAAAGGGACAAAAAGTCATTCTTTGTTGGGGAAGAAGATAGTTTTAGGTGTTACTGGCTCTATCGCAGCAGTTAGAGCTGTTGAACTCGCACGCGGATTGATAAGACACGGTGCAGATGTATATGGCGTGATGAGTGAAGCGGCAACGGAAATAATTCATCCATATACGCTTCATTATGCCACGGGGCACGAAGTGATAACGAAATTAATGGGAAATATAGAACACGTGGAGTTTTTGGGCATGGAGGGGTCAGCGGACATTGTTATCATCGCGCCGTGCACTGCAAACACGATAAACAAAATAGCCGGGGGCGTATCAGATACAACAGTGACGGCATTTGCAACCACTGCTTTCGGCTCGGGAATTCCTATTATAGTGGTGCCGGCAATGCACGAGTCCATATATAAGAGTCCGGTTCTGATAGAGAACCTTGAGAAGTTGAGAAGGCTCGGCGTAACTGTCTTAGGACCTAGATTTGAAGAAGGGCTTGCGAAAATTGTCTCGACTGAGGACATAATTCTTAACGTTGAGTATCTGCTTTCGCCGAAAAAACTTGCCGGAAAACGCGTCATTATTACAAGCGGTCCTACCATCGAGCCGATAGACCCTATAAGGCTATTAACAAACAGAAGTTCCGGTCGAACAGGGGTTGAACTCGCGAAGGCAGCGTATAAACAGGGTGCTGAGGTCACCCTCATACACAGCAAAGCGCTGAATTTGATGGGAATAAAAGAAGTCAGGGTGGAAACAGCACATGAAATGATTGATGCATGCGTGAATGAGCTTCGAAGAGGATGTGATGTGCTTATTTCCGCAGCCGCTATCTCTGATTTCACTGTTGAGCCGTTGGAAGTAAAAATCCCCTCGGATGGAGATTTCCATTTGCATCTCATTCCTACCGGGAAGTTGATAGAAGAAGTGAGGAATGAATTCCCTGACCTCGTTATCGTGGGATTTAAAGCAGAAACGAACGTTTCTAAGGATGAATTAATACGAAGGGCGAGGGAAAAGATGGAGAAATATAACCTTGAAATGGCAGTTGCAAATGATGTTGGCAAAGGTGGAATAGGAACCGAAGAAAACGAAGTGTATATAATAAGAGAAGGTCAGGAGGTAAAGCATGTGAAAGGTGCGAAAAAAATAATCGCAGAGGAGATCGTGAACGAATTGGCAAGCTTTCTTTAGTATGGGCTCATAAAAATCGAAAAGGCTTTTGAAGAACATAATCAAATCCTTATGGAACTCGCTCCAAAGGGTCGGAAAATATCATTTTTAGACATTGAGACAGAAAAATATGCCCAAACTTCCAGTTCTTAGAAATGCTGATAGCCCTTCATTTCCATCATTTCCTTCTCTTCGCCTTTTTTAAGATAAATACCATCCTCTGGCGGCACTACTTTACCGATAATGCTCATTTTCACTTCTCTTTTCATCCTGTTCATCAATTCTTCATTTTTTAGCGTTCGTGCGTCAATCGTAAAAAGTAATTCATAATCACCACCGTAATAAAACGCAAGCTCTCGGAGTTCGAGCTTTGATAAATCCAAACTCCCTTCACTTCTTATCTCCGCGCTCAATACTGGCACGTTATCCTCGTATATCTCAGCACCTACGTTGCTACTTTTTGCTATCTCAGCTAATGAAAGAGCGAGACCATCACTTATATCAATCAGTGAGGTTGCCATGCCGGAGTTTGCGATGATGATGCCTTCATTTATTCTTGGCACTGGCTGAAAAAGCGCTTTTTTCGCTACTTCTTCAACACTTCCTGGCACTTTTGTTTTTAACTCGCCTTTTATCGTTCTCAATACGAGAGCGGCATTCCCAAGCGAACCTGTCACGCATATTAAGTCGCCAACTTTAGCACCGGCTCGCCTTACGGGATTGTCTGCAAAACCGAAACAAGTCCCGGTTAAGATAAGTTCTTTGCTCCTTGTTATGTCTCCGCCAACTACTGCTGTATTATAGGCGGATGCGCATTTTTCTATCCCCGCCACGAGTTCATCCACAAATGATGTCTCGGTCTGTGCAAGGACGCCCATCGCAATAGTAAAAGCAAAAGGATGTGCACCCATCGCGGCAATATCGCTTAGGTTCACGGCAACGGCACTCCAACCTATCTGGAAGGGGGAAATGCCAGTAGGGAAATGCGTTGATTCTTGCAGCGTATCGGTGGTTACTACGAGAAATTTATATCCCGCTTTTGCTTTTTCTGTATCTATAACAGCGCAATCGTCCTCTCCAGCACCCACCGTTACGATTTGTTTCTCCACACGAAATTGCTTCGCTATTCGTTCTATCAATCCTATTTCACCGAGCTCTTCTATTTTCATCTCCATAGCTTAATTAATGCTTCCCAAAGTTTATTATATTCTTTTCCCCAAAATTTTTTCTTTTAGCACAAACCTTTTCTTAGAAAGAAAAGCTTTACCAAAAGAATTATTTTCTTAGCACAGTGTTGGGGCTCTGCCCCACGACCCCATAAGCCCAGTAGGGGCTTATCTTTTTCTAAAAGAAAGTGTTTTGTAAAAATAAAAAGTGTTATGGAAGAGATACTGCGAAGATTCGCCAACGGGAAAATAAGTATAGAAGAGGCGTGTAAGGAACTGAAGTTAGAAAGCATAAGAAAGGTAAAGGATTTTGCAAGGATAGACGTGAACAGACCGCATAGGACCGGCATACCAGAGATAATCTTTGCAGAGGGAAAAAGCAGTGATGAAGTGGCTGATATAGCGATGGCACACGCAACCGCAAAGGGCTTTGCGTTGATAAGCAGGGTGAGGGATGCCGGGGAGCTAAAAAAGCGTGTGGAAGAAGAGAAAAAAGAGGATTTTGAAGTTGACTATAACGAAGTTGCGAGGACGATATTAGTAAAAAGACATGGATATGAGTTCGAGAAGAGGGGTAAAATAGGGCTAATTGCGGCGGGAACCGCGGATATACCTGTTGCCGAGGAAGCGAGAGTTGTTGCCGAAGTCTGCGGTTGTGAGGTGATAAGAACTTATGATGTAGGCATCGCAGGCATACACAGGCTGGCAGCGCCTATTGAGGAAATAGTAAACGCGGATGTAGCAGCGATAATCGTGGTTGCAGGTATGGAAGGAGCTTTGCCCTCCGTAGTAGCAAGTCTTGTGGACGTGCCGGTGATAGGAGTTCCTACTTCTGTGGGTTATGGACTTGGTGGAAAAGGAGTTGCAGCGCTTCTTTCTATGCTCCAGAGTTGCTCGCCCGGATTAGCAGTGGTGAATATAGACAACGGCGTTGGCGCAGGGGCATTCGCAGCAAAATGCGTGATTGTTGCACAGAACAGAAAACCGAAAGAAGAGATAACAGCGTAGAACAATTTAATAATGTAGTAAGGGAGGTGTTTTTCAGAGATGAAAAATAGACGCAAAAAGGTAAAACCTTTCTATAATCCTCCACACTTGGTATTGAAGCAAGCAGTAACGATTATGTTATATGCGTTGCTTACTGGCTGGAATAAAAAGGCTTTTCTTCAGTGGGCGGTTCAGTTAAAGAACCTTATCCACGCAGGTGCAGGCGCAAAACAGATATGTTGCTTCGGACTGAGTCCACATGTGGTATGGGAAATGACGGACAGGTGTAACTTGAAGTGCATCCATTGCCATGCGTTCGGTGGCGAGGAGGCGTCTTATGATGAACTCACAAAAGAAGAAGGGATGGCATTGATAGACCGGATAGCCTCTTTAGACATCAGGTCATTCGTATTCACGGGTGGCGAGCCATTGTTACGTGAAGACCTTTTTGATTTGATTGCATACGCAAAGTCAACAGGGTTCACCGTCTTCATAGCGACGAATGGAACGCTGATAACGAAAGAAGTGGCGAAATTACTGCGAGAATTCGATGTTGGTGTGGTAATAGGCCTGGACGGTATGAATCCTGAGATACACGATTCCATCAGGGGTGTTAAAGGCGCATTCGATGCCGTGATTGAAGGGATAGAAAATTGCATCGCGGAAAATCTTTATTTGCATTTGAATATCGTTGCAGCCATGCAGAATTTCGATGAAATCGAACGAATTATAGATTACGGCGATAGAATAGGCGTTTATTCTTATTTTATTTATAATTTCGTTCCTTTTGGTAGAGGAGATGCGATTCGAGATTATGCACTCGAAAGTGATGATTTTAAAAAACTTCTGGACTTGATTCTCAAAAAACAGCGTGAAGTGAAGGCAATAATAATTCCTGTTGCATCTCCTGAATACTGGGCATACGTGCTTCAAAGCCGCGGGATTCACAGCAGGAGACTGATAAATTTCCTGGGACGTTTCTTCGGCGGTTGTTTAGCTGGTAAAGGAATGATGTATATTAAGCCGAACGGTGATATATGGGCATGTCCTTTCCTTTCTGTCCCGGTGGGAAATGTGAGGAAGGAAGGAATTGATAGAATATGGGAAAATGTAGGAAAGTTCGGGTATGATAATGCAAACCGTGACAATGATTGTAATGGTTGCGAATATGAGTCAGTGTGTGGTGGCTGTAAGACGAGAATGAGGAGCGAGGATTTGAAATGCCCGTTGAAGAAAAAATGGAGAGGATAAGCGACTCCGTTGTTCGTAAACAGCCAGTTAGCAGAAATTCGGATGCTCGCTCGCCTTTTGGCTTTTGTTTTGTATAGTAGCGCCTAAAATAGGTGCGTTTTTACCACGGGACCCTTTTCTTCCCTATCTTAAAGCATATGTAATTTGTAAACAGATGCAACAGCGGGGTGATAATAATAACAGCAATGATTACATCTAATGAGAAGGCTTCGATAAACCAATCTCTTGCAAGCAGGAACAAAAGCAGCCAGGCACCACCCACGAAGTCCAGTTGATCCACCAGAGGAAGAGGCGCACCTCTTTTTAGCCCGAATCTCCTTTTTATGAAACTCGCAAGCACGTCTCCGAGCATTGCACCCGCCGATAAGCAAAATAAAGTGACTAAAAAGAAGGGAAAAAGTCCAAAATTTATCTCTATATATTCGCTCAAAAACAGATGTTGAAAGATACCGAAGAGGAACCCGCAAGAGAATCCTTTTAAGAGACCTTCGTATGTCTTTCCTTCACCCAGCAACCTGTTCTTACCCCAAAAAATACCGCTATCTATGGGTGTTTTACCGCCAAAGAACGCCGCACTCGCATTCGTTATGTATGTGGGCAGCATCAGCCATATCGCAACAATGACGGTTTCTATAATGGGGTTCATGATACGTAATTGTTTGTTAGCATATTAAACTCAATTTTTTCGGACTTTTTTCCTTTTCAAACTTTGGGAAAGTTTGATTAAAACGTTTCGCATAACTTTATTCTATAAAATAATTTAATAAGGCGAAAAGTTTTTATACATCCTCATGTTAGAGCATAATACAGGCTCCGTAGGGGTATGTGACTTAAAGGAGAATCGGTGGGAAAAAACAATCAGTTGAAATAAAGTGGTGTCAATGGAAGAAAACAGAAAAGTCCAAATAAAGAATTTCATGAAAAAAGGATTTGACATTGCGATTGATGACAAGTATATTGAAGATTATAATCAAGCTTTGACGCATTATAATGACTATAGCCCTAAAGGGACTCGCAAGCCAGAAAGACTTGCGTTTTTAGGTGATGCGTATCTTGAATTCATCGTGCGAGAATATTTGTTCAATCATAAAGATAAATTTTCTCTCAAAGAAATGAATAATTTAAAAAAGCCGTTGGTTGATGACAAGGGGTGGAAAAAGATAGCAGAAGAGATTGGACTGGGTGAACAAATAGTTACTTGCCAAATGTATACACGGATAGAGTATAAAATAATAAAAGATAGAAAAATATTAGCTCGTTCATTTGAAGCATTGGCAGCAGTTTTATCTTATGATTCTAGTTTAGATGCCCCTAAAGAAAAATTGATAGGTTTGTTTATCAAATTGGGCTATTTACCAAAGTAGTAAAAAGCTAATCCATAAAACAAACCAAATACCTATCCTATGGCAAACGTGGATGCATCCGAATTAATTTGGGTGTGGAATGGTTGTGACTTAAAAGATGATTTGAAATTTATATCAGTATGCTTTTAAAATCCTCAAAAACTAATCCGAGTAAGATATCTAGCACATAAGTAAGAAAAGCCATAGTGGTATATATATGATATTTTCTCTTAAATCAAACAGGTCTTTTGTTATTACAACACCAAAAGACCCTTTATATTCTTTTAAAAAGTGATACAATCCTTTTAAATCCCTTTTATGTATATCATTTCTATATTTAGATTCTATTGGAATTGGTTTCCGGTGCAATTCTACGATTATATCAACCTCCTCTCCTTGAGTCGTTCTCCAATAAAATAATTCTGTTTTAAATTCGGGTTCTAAGCAGAATTTGAGTCTTTTACAGTGCTCATGCACTAACATTTCAGCAACGTTCCCCAATTCTGCGTTATCCCTCAACAAACCTTCGTTTAGTGTTCCAATAAGCGCATTTCTCAATCCAATGTTACTCAAATATATCTTTTTTTGCTTTCTAATTCGAGATGCACGGCTCTTAGCGTAAAATTCCGCTTTGGAGATCAAGAATATTGATTCCAGATGATTTAAATATTTTATCTTTCAAAACATAAAAATCTCGCCTTTTGAAAGGTTTAGAAAGCGTATTTGGCACTGCTTGTGTGGACCACCATATATTTTGATTATACAATATCCGGATTATCCTTTGTCCAACTTCAGAACTTATCATCACCATTATAATGGTTGTTTCGATATATAAACATTACCACTACAATGGGATTTTTGTTATAATAATTTATCCAGTATAATGGGAAAACTATGTTATTTAGATACAGATAACCAATCAAGGACTAACGGAAGAAGAAGCGGTAGCAAACTTAAAAAGGGGCTTGAAGAGCATTATCAAATCCTTACTTCGTCATCTTCACTCACTGCAACACCATTAAATATGGTATGCCTCACCGCACCGGGGAATTCATAGCCCTCGAATGGCGACCACGCACATTTTGTATATAAGTGTTCACTGCTGATTTTCACTTGCTTCTGTATATCTAATATAGTCAAATTAGCCCTTTTTCCTACTTCTATACGACCCCTATCGTCCAATCCCAAAAACAGCGCAGGATTATACGAACATACCCTCGATATAAGCTCTGGATGGACATCACAACAGACAATCAACCAAGCGACGAAATTACCATAAGTGTCTAAATTAGGAACACCGGCAGGCGCTTCTAAAATATCACGTGCTTTTTCTTCCTTCGTATGCGGTGCGTGGTCAGTCACCAAAAAATCTATTTCACCCTCTTTAACTGCTTCCAGCAACCGCCGCCTATTTTCTTCTGTTCTCAACGGTGGATTCGTCTTCAAAAACGCCTTTTTAGCCAATACATCGTTTTTATTGAAAAACAAATGATGCGGCGTGACTTCACAGTGAACTTTTTTGTATCGCCTTATAATACGCAACGTCTCGTAAACGGAAACATGGGCTATATTGATTTTAGTGTCTGCCGAAGCTGAAGCCGCGGCTAAAACTTTCTTAACAGCAGATAGTTCCGCTTCCGGGGGTCTCAGCTCGGAATGGATTATTCCCTTACGACTCCATTCTTCACCCGTTGCATGTAACTCTTCTTTCTTCTTTTCTATAATTCGCTGGTCTTCACAATGAACTACCGCGGGTTTGGAAGTCGCTTCTACCGCCTTAATCGCCTTTGGTAATGTCTCGTCTCGTATATACAATCCACCGGTCTCGGCGAGGTATATTTTATAAGCTACGACTTCTTTTTGCATCTCTGCAATCGCATTCATGTTGGATTCCGTCACACCGGCGCAGAAAAAGATGTCAATCAATCCTTTCGATTTTGAGCGTGCGAGTTCATTCTTTTTTCTTATTCGTTCTGAATTTATGCCCGGCAGAGGCGTGTTTGGCATGTCAACAACGGTAGTTATACCGCCGTGAAGTGCAGCCGCCGTGCCGGACTTAAAATCTTCCTTATAGTCCCATTTATGACTGCTATCTTCCCTTAAATGCGCATGTATATCAATAAACCCGGGGAAAATTAAACAACTCCTCGGCGCCTCTACCTTTCTTTCGCCTTTTAAACCTTGCTTTTTTATTTCTGTAATATATCCACCCTGAATGCCTATCTGAGCTTCGTATATCCCATCTGGATTTACAACTCTACCTTCAACGATCAAGTCATTGGGCATATCTTTTAATAAAGGATTAGAATAAAAAGATAAGAGGGGGAGAATATGTTTCCAAACAAAAGAGTGCAAAGTCTGGTGGGAAGAAGGATACACGTGGAGATGAAAGGGGAGAAGTTCGTACTGGAGGGCGTGCTGACATCGGCAGACGACTATTTGAATTTACATCTGAGTGGAGCGAACGAGATACTGAACGGAGAAAGAAAGAGATTACTTGGCTCTGTAATACTCCGGGGCAATAATGTTGTGCTTATAAACCCCTTGAAGGAATGAACGCGCAAGAGGTAAAGGTAAAGAGGAAGAAAATAGGAATTATCGGCGTGGGTAACATAGGGACGTCCATTCTTCATGGACTACGGGCTGCTGATATGGAGAAGGGCAGAGAAGACGTGAAGATTTTTATAAGTGACGAAATAAAGGAGCAACTCCGAGCTTTTGAAGGCGAATCAGGAATTGAAATATGTGCGAGTAACGAAGAGTTGGCGAAGAACTCGGAAGTGGTAATTCTGGCTGTTAAGCCGAACGACGTGCGAGGAGTAGTAGAAGCGATTGCACCTTTTATGAACGAGGGGGAAATATTAATATCCGTGGCTGCCGGCGTGCCTACGAGTGCGATAGAGCGATATCTTGGTGGAGGGCGGAAAGTGATTCGTGTGATGCCGAATATAGGGGCACGTGTGGGCGAATCAGTAACTGCGATATGTAAGGGCGAATATGCGGGGAAAGAGGATGAAGAAATAGCAGAGGAGATTTTAAGTGCTATTGGCGCTGTTTACATCGTGAAGGAGAGTGATATGGACGTTATTACGGGATTAAGTGGCAGCGGCATCGCTTTCTTTGCTACGGTAATAGCTGCAATGGCAGACGGAGGTGTGTATGAGGGATTACCGCATGATTTATCACTGGCGATTTCAGCCCGGACTGCGCTCGGAGCTGCGAAAATGATTCTTGCGGGGGATAAACCCTCCTCGATAAAACAAATGACCGCTTCTCCAGGCGGGACGACCATAAGGGGGATATACGCAATGGAAGCGAGAGGTGTAAAGGCGGCGATGATGGATGCGGTAATCGAAGCAACAAAGCGTGCAAGGGAAATATCGGAAAAAAGCAAAATATAAAATGCGAATGTTATATATATTATAATATATACCCGGGCAGATGAAGGAAAATTTGATTTCTCAGGCGACGGAAATATTGAAGGAAGCAGGATTTATCGTATCGAGTAGATGCGAAGCGAGAAGTTTTGATTTAGCGGCGAGGAGAAGCGAAATAACATTATTGGCAAAGATGTTGCATAACATAGACGGAATTAGCGAGGAAGTAGCGCGAAGTATAAAACGTGCCGCATTTTGCTTACTTGCTTCGCCTATCGTCGTAGGTGATAGAAAAGGTGATTTCTTCTTAGAAGATGACGTTGTATATCATAGATATGGTGTCCCTGCCATAAACACGCATACACTACACGATTATTTCGTTGAGGATGCGTATCCATGCGTTTATTCTGCCACCGGGGGCTTGTACGTTAATATAGACGGAGAAGCGATGAAGAAGGCGAGGGAAAAGAAGGAATGCTCCTTAGGGGATATTGCTGCGGAATTAGGTGTTTCAAGGAGGAGTGTTAGCAAGTACGAGGAAGGAGGAATGAGCACTACAATAGACATAGCACTTAAGCTCGAGGAAATTTTAGATGAGCTGCTAATAGAGCCGTTAGAGTTTTTAAATGACGAATTTGAAGAACCACCGTTAAGAGGCGGAGTGGAAGAAGCGGCTTCGAGCCTGGAGAAGTATATTTTAAGTATGATGGAAGAGATAGGATTTGAGATATTTACAACTGCACATGCCCCTTTTAGCGCTGTCTCATTTTTGCAACCACAGTCAAAAGAAAGAAGCGAGAGAGTGAAAATTCTCACCGGGGTAAGTAAATATACAGAGCGAATGATAAAAAGGGCGAGAATAGTGAGCAGTTTATCGCAGGTTACAGAAACGAAGTCGGTGTTCGTGGTGAATGGGAATATCAAACGTGTGCAAGTAGATAATACTGTTTTGATAGAGAAGGAGGAGTTGAAAAAAATACGAGACCCGGAAGAGTTCACCTGTGTGATGGAGGAAAGGGCAAAGAGCTAAAGAAAGCAAAGTGAAAAATGCAAGTAGCGATAATATTGGGCTCTGAAAGCGATAGGGCGGTGGCGGATAAAACGGTAAGGGTCTTAGAGGCGCATAAAATATCTTATGAAGTGAAGGTAATCTCAGCACACAGGAATCCCGATGAACTGGACAGGTATCTGAAGGAAAGCGATGAATCCGTGAGGGTGATAATAGCGATTGCAGGACTATCGGCGGCTTTGCCCGGGGTAATAGCATCAAAAACCGAAAAGCCTGTTATTGGTGTTCCCGTGAGTGGTAAGTTGTTAGGCATGGATGCTCTTCTTTCTATGGTTCAAATGCCTTCTGGTGTTCCGGTAGGTGTGGTGGGCATAGACAATGGAGAAAATGCGGCTTTGCTTGCCTTGAGGATACTGAAGGTGAAGAAGCCGTAGCTTAATGCAAAATTTTGCACTTTGCATTTTTCATTTACGAAGTTAAATTCTTCTCCAGGCGTAAAAGAACCTCTGTAACGCAGTGACATTGCAGAGAAGTGCGAAAATGAGCAGCGCCCAGCCGAGGAAAGAGAAGCTTAGCATTCCCGATGCTGGAACCGGATCTGGATACAGAAGAGTGAGAAAAGTTGCTGCCATTACTATCAAAAGGCGGTCTGCCCTGCCAAGCAATCCGCCATACACCCTGTTCAGTCCCACTGCCTGCGCCTGTGTGCCCATGTACGAGGAGAGCAAAACGCCAATAATCGCTATTACGCCGATTTCCCATCCGGCATATCCGCCAAAGGCAATGCCCCCGATAATGAACATGTCAGAATATCGGTCGAGCACGTGGTCGAGGAAATCACCCCTTTTGCTTGCGTTCCCGATTTCACGAGCTAAAACGCCATCTAAACCATCCAAAAAAGCATTCAGGCATACGAAGACGCCAGCCAGTAGCAAAATAAGGTTAAAAGAGTGATAGCTGCTATTGCCGGAGAGGAAGAAAAATAAACCGGCGAGTACCGCGAAGAAGAAAGAGAGAAGGGACAGGAAATTCGGCGAGAGACCTATGGCCGCGAAAAATCTCGCAATCTTTTTCGCAAACCTGCAATTATCCACAAAGGCACGCAATAGAGAATCAAGAGCCATTTTATAATTATTCAATATCCTATCCTGTGCTTATAAATCCTAAACCCTAATTTCTAATTCCTAAATAAATTCTAATGACCAAAATTACAAATTCAAAACCAACCTCTTTACAGGGTCTTACAGGCTCATGGGGTCGTATGGCTGTTTTGATATTTGGATTTTGAATTTGTTTTCGTGGGCTCTGCCCACGTCCCCGCAAGCCCTGAAAGGGCTTAATTTGGTGCTTAGGATTTATGATTTTTCATTGTCACCGTCAGGTGACAGGTCCAGTCCACTGACCCCGGCTTATACTTATCCCTTGTCTCTTCCACCGTCTTACCCTCCTTTTTACCTTCCATTTCTACGTCTATAATCTCTCGCACTGTAGAAGCCACTTCTTCTATGCTCTTTCCACTTGTATCCACTTCATATACAATTTCACATCTCTCTACCGCCTCCGCTAATATAACATCCAGCGTTTCCGCTTCCACGTTCTCCTTTATTTTTTGCGCAGAAAAGCCCTTTTGCTTTAGCCTATCGGCAAGTAAGAGAGGATTTGCTCGCAACACGACCGTTACATCAGGCTTCAGGAAATGAGCTAAGTGGCTCTCGACTACCACCATCCCTTTTTCTTCATGCCTCACGTATTCTTCTACTTTATCGAGGTCTGCGATAAGACATCCCCTTTCGTTATCAACACCCGTATAGAAGCCCTCCTCCTCTACTACTTTATTCAAATCCATAAATTCAAGTCCAAGTGCTTTGCACACGCTCGTCTTTCCAGTGCCCGGTGTCCCTGTGATGGCGATTATCATTAATTAAGCGGAGAATATATGGACGATAGCGGTTCCTCCAGTCCCGCCTATGTTATGTGTCAGTCCAACTTCAGCGTTGGGAACCTGCCGTTTACCTGCTTCTCCTCTGAGTTGCTCGGTTATTTCTACTGCCTGCCTTATGCCTGTTGCACCAAGAGGATGCCCGCATGCTTTTAATCCGCCGGAAGGGTTTATTGATATACGACCGCCTATTTCTGTCTGCCCCTCTTCAGTAGCGACTCCTCCCTCACCTTTATTAAAAAATCCTAAATCTTCGATGGCTATTAGTTCTGCAATCGTATAGGAATCGTGCACCTCGGCAAGGTCTATTTGCGAAGGTTCTAAAGATGCAGTCTGGTAAGCCTTCTTTGCTGCGAACACCGTTGCATCCATCGTTGTTATGTCACGTCTATTATGAAGCGAGATGGTATCACTCGCCTGTGCGGATGCTTTTACATATATCGGCGAATCCGTATATTCTTTCGCTTTCTCCGCGGCACATAAAACAACAGCAGCCGCGCCATCTGCGATGCTTGAGCAATCCAGCATGCGAAGAGGGTCAGCGACAAGAGGAGAACCAAGCACTGCCTCTATGGATATTCCCCTTCTGAATTGTGCATACGGGTTGTGAACAGCATTGGAATGATTTTTCACGGCGACCTTTGCCATTTGCTCGCTCGTGGTATGATATTTTTCTATATGCGCCCTCGCCATTTGCGCGAACAAAGAAGGAAGTGTGGCACCGCAAATCGCTTCCCATTCTCTATCCACCGAAGAAGCAAGCAAATCATCCGCTATATCGGATTCCACATCGGTCATTTTCTCCACCCCCGCTGCTATTACGAGGTCATACCAGCCAGAAGCCACAGAAAGAACTGCTAAGTGCAATGCGAGAGCACCGGAGGCGCAAGCAGCTTCTGCTCTCACAGCCGGGATATGCAACCCCGCTAATCCCGCATAATCTGCTATCAGTGCACCAACGTGCTCCTGCTCGACGAATCTACCTGCTGACATGTTCCCGCCATATAGCGCTTCTATCTCCTCTCCGCTTATCCCTGCATCCCCTATCGCCTTTAATCCGGCTTCTACTGCGATGTCGCGGAAGGACTTCTCCCAGAGTTCACCAAATACCGTATTTCCTACACCTATTATCGCTACTTCTCTCATTTTACATCCTTATTTTCCTTTGATGTTTTGCATAAGCAGCGTAGTCCAGATATTTCTTTGAAGTAAGAAAATCTTCGACCTTCACTGCTTTTTCTCTTATCTCCTCGATAAGGTCAGTAACACGAAATGCAAATGCGTCTGAACCAGCACCTGAGCCAAAGGAAGTCATCAAAATTCGCTGTGAAGGCGATGCCTTGTCAAGAGTCGCTGCAAGTCCTATCAGCGATGATGCTGAGTAGGTGTTCCCAAAGTGAGTTACCATCAGACCGGGTTTTATTTGCGCCGAAGTGAACCCGAGGTTCTTTGCAGTCCTGAGTGGAAATTTACCGTTGGGCTGATGGAAAACGACGAAGTCAAAGTCGTTTGGACGCAGTCCTGTTTTTTCCATCAATGCCTCAGAAGCAGAGATTGTATGTCGGAAATAAGCGGGTTCTCCCGTGAAGCGACCACTGTGTGAAGGGTATTTCTGCAGGTCTCTTCGCCAGAAGTCCGGTGTATCGGAAGTAAAGGACGCATACTCCTCTATTTCCGCGGCTACATTGTTTTGCCCGATGACAAAAGCCGCACCACCAGCCCCTGCTGAGAATTCCAACGCATCGCCAGGGCTTGATTGTGAAACGTCAGCCCCTATTGCAAGTCCATACTTTATCTTATTTAGCGACACGAGTCCCATGCAAGTTTGTATAGCCGCAGTTCCTGCTTTACATGCGAACTCGAAGTCCGCGGCGGTGATTGAATTCGGAGCACCTATTGCCGCTCCCACTATGGTAGCAGTAGGCTTTACGGCGTAAGGGTGGCTTTCCGAGCCTACGTATATAGAACCTATTTCTTGTGGGTTGAGGTTAGCACGAAGGATAGCAGCACGAGCAGCCTCTACCGCCATTGTCGCTGTATCTTCATCCAGATCAGGCACGGATTTCTCTTCCACAAGTAGCCCCGATTTTATATTCGCAGGATTTTCACCCCATTGTTTCGCTACATCTTCTACCTTTACCCTATATGTGGGCACATACACGCCATACGAGACTATTCCTATCATATATCCTCCCCCTATTAAACATGATTAAAAAGAGTATAGAGTATATATAAAGTATCGCTCGAATTCATAGACGACTTTTTTCTAACTTCCGTCGCACACATTAAAAAATAGGATAAAAGTTTTTAAAATTGTGATATCTATTGAAAGTAACAGGTTTTATTTGGTACGATATGTTGAAAGAGAAAATAAAAGAATATTTGGAGAACAAGTTTGGAACTCCTGTAAAAATAATAAGCGTAAAGGAGTTGGGGCTGGAATCGAAGTCAAAGCAGGAAGAGGAGCACGAAATAAAAGGGTTCGGGTATGGTAAACCTTACTTCGTGGCGTTTGAGACTGGCGAAGGGGAACTAAAAGAAGTTGTTATCTCCTCGATGAAGGGGGATGGGTTCGGGCATGACCATCTCTCTGACCGTGCGCAAATAATGATATGGCAGCACCATGCGTTTAATACGCTACCGAAACACGTAAAATCCCGCGATGTCGGTTACTTTACGAAAGACGGAAGGATGGAATCAGCAAGTGATGCAGAGGAATATTTCATTGTATGCGATAAAGTGGAAGGCGAAGAATATGTTAGGGACCTGGATAGGTTAAAAGCCGGTGGGAGATTAAGAAAAGAAGATGAGGAGAGAGTATCCGCTCTGGCTTCCTATTTAGCTGATATACACGCTGTCAAGAGAGACGATGCAGGACTTTATGTGCGAAGGATGAGGGAGTTAGTGGGGCATAGCGAATGTATATTCGGGCTTACTGACAGTTATCCACCCGGAAGTGAGTTCATAACGAGCGACGAACTGAGTGATATAGAGAAGAAGAGCATAGACTGGAGATGGAAACTGAAAACGAAAACAAAGAGGTTGTGTATGGTTCATGGCGATTTCCATCCGTGGAATGTTATGTTCCGCGAAGGAACGGATTTTACGGTGCTCGACCGTAGCAGGGGTGAATGGGGCGAAGCGGCTGATGACGTCTCCTCGATGACTATAAATTATCTCTTTTTCGGGCTTCTAAAAACGGATGGCGAAGCGATTGACGATGACTTTAAGCGATTGTATGAGACGTTTTTTGATGTGTATCTTAAAGAAACTGGCGATTACGAGTTATTGGAGGTGATACAGCCATTTTATGCGTTTAGAGGGCTCGTGGTTGCTTCTCCTATATGGTATCCTAATATTTCAGTGGATACGAGAAGGAAATTGTTTAATTTCATAAAGAACGTGCTTGATGCGGAGGAGTTTGATTATAAGGGTGTGAGTAAGTATTTGGGATGATAGATAGAAATACGACAACAAGGCTGCGTGAGAGTATAGGGATGATCTGAAGCACCAATGAGCAGATTGTATGATCAATACCAGAGATGTAGCATTGTGCGTTATGTACGCGGAACGCCTCGCTTCACCGGCAAAATAAAGTTGCAGAGCGTAGCGGCGCAACTTTATTTTGTCCGAGTGCAAGCGTTTGTTAGCCCTTTATTGTAACAATGATTCTGAAAGGATGACCATTTCAGAAATAAACCTCATTAATGGCACCTCTTTAACAAGAACTCTATCATCTCGAAAAGGAGTATACCGACTTTTATCTCCATCTTTGCTATGCACAAGTGAATTTCTTGTAGCATAAATTCGTTTTGTCAAGTTTTTTAGTATCTTCTCTTGGTCTGCATCATCTAAGTCAAATTCCGCTCCCCCTGAAAATTCAACTTTATTCTGTTTGTAGAAATCAACTAATGAGTCATCATATTCCATTAGTTTCTTTTTAAGGTCAGACAAATTAACAAACCTAAGCAAACAAAGGCGCAATGCTTCACTTTCACTAAATGTTATCATTTCACTTCTAATCTGCAAAGAACGTTTAATAGAATCAACCAACTGTCCTATATCCTTTTTTCTTTTATATGAAAAGCCGGGACTAGTTATTTTTTCTTTTATCGAATCTATCAGATCATCATTAAATACTGATTCAAAAAAGTGTTCCAAAACATGGTAGTAAGACAAATATTCGCTTACGGGATTATCTGTAGAGATAGCACGAAGATAATGTTGAACCAAATCTTCTGTATAGAAGCGACGTGGTGGGTCTAGCTCTTCAGCACGTGACCTGCGCATTTGGGTAATACGACCTCTACGAGCAATTTCCTCAAGCAACCGCTGTGGAACCAAAGCGACATCAAGGTTGTAGCCAATATGAAAAAGGAAGGAATGTGTGAGTTTTGTAAACTGATTAAGTGGAATTTTCTTTTCAGATTGAATCTTTAATGTCAGAAGCCGAAACGAGGTTGACCGAATAAACTCCAGTAGATTTATTTCGTCGTTTTCTTCAAGTAGCAGTTTAATTCTTGGGCTAAAGAACATACCAAAACGAAAATCACGTGGCGATAGGTTGGTCGTAATTTCATTTAGCAACCAAACAAGATATTCATCAGATGCAGGTGATAGCTCATACGTTACCCCCATCTCCTCATTACAAACCTCGATTTTATCTTCGCGTATCCTTCTCATAGGGCCTGTTGATTCTTCCCTTACAATAATTTCATAGCTATTATCATCATACAGAGAAGTTTCATCATTAACTTCTAGCTCGACTAACCTTTGTGCAATTTTGTTCAAGGCTTGATTAGAAATTGAAAGCCGGATTGCTTGGTCTCTACGAGTAATGTTAACGAGATAACCTTCGTCGGCATCCTCAACAGTGCCACGGCAATAATCAGCCAGTAATTCGACGATTTCTTTATTGTCAGGACTTTGTTCCATGTTCTCTCTTTTATTAGAGGGCTAACACTAGAAATCACCCGCTTTTTCCCAGAGCGAAGCGGCGGGAAAAAGTCGGGTGCATTGATTTGTTATGTCTACATATCATTATTTATATTGTCTATAATACTTTTGATCTCAAAAATTGGAATTATTTTTGATGGTCCGTATTTTAAAATCCATCTATTTTTATCTTTTGTCAATTTCAATGTTTTTCCTTCTGGTGTTTTTTTTGTTTCATTGATTTCAAGATCAACTTCCCAGCAAATAACATAATCAAAAGTATCGAATGGATGTCCGTGCTGGAATATATTACTAACTTTATATTCAAGCTCAACTAAAACAAGATTATTATCCTTATCGATACAGATAAGATCAGTTGTAGATTTGTCAGAATAATGCCCAATTTTTAACTCGCCAAAGTATTTATTGCTATACTTCGACAGCAATCCAGAAAATAATAATGCTAACTGTGCTTCATTATCGGGTTTTTTAACTATTGGTATGTCGCAATTATTTAACGCAGGCATAGTAGCATACTTCGTTTTTCTTTTTTTAAGCTCTTTTATTTTTTCTTCTTGGATAAAAGCAATTTCTTCATCTTTTCTAATTTTAAAATATGTTTGTTCTGCGATGGGCTTTATTTGTTCTAAAACAATTTTATCAAACTCTTCAAAAATCCATTTAATTTCTTGTGAATTTTCATTTGATAAATTGTTTCTATCAGCTGTTACTTCGAAGTTTTGTGAATTTAGTAACAAATGGTAATGATGATAATTATCTTCTTTTAATAAATCATACCTGTTTACTATTGGAATAAAGTCTTTACACAAATATAATCCAAAACGTGATTTTAAACTCTCACCCTGTTTTAATTTTGATATGCTTCTTCTGCAATTAACTCCAGAAATAGTTCCATATAGTTGAAAAGATACATAGTTATCATTAATAGTTGTATCACGATAGAAAGGTCCAAAATGCTTACAAAAATCATTTGAACGAGGATTGCGTTCTTCCTGCGGATTAACGCTTGGATTCTCATTAGGAGGAGAAAATTGGTGTCCCCCTCCAATTTCTTCTTCTTTATCATTTAATTTATCATTAAGGAATATTTTAGGGGCAACATGCATATTCTGCACATATTCATGCATTTGAATATGTTCCGCAAATTTTGGCTTCATCCCAAAAATAGGAAATGTAATCTATGTTTAGTAGCACGTGAAATCTTCGTATTTTTACCCAAACGTTCT
>JAFNKG010000034.1 GCA_017883965.1 Candidatus Methanophagales archaeon
TGGCTTTTATACACCAAAGGGATTAAACTATTAGAGTCGGGATCTATCATGACTTGGTCTAAAGCGCCATGGACCTTCGAACAGGTGCTTAAATGGGCAGAACAGGTTGCTGGAAAGAAAGGCTGGCAGTTGAATTCCAATGAAGAAGCAGTTCGGGCGAACATTGAAGGTCTTATTGAGAATCAGCGGCTATACAAGCGGAGATATTGTCCTTGCAGAAGGGTAACAAGAAATCCAGAGAAAGATAAATCCATAATTTGTCCGTGTATCTATTCAGCGGATGAAATCGAACGAGACGGTGTTTGTCATTGTGGCTTGTTTGTTAAGAAGTAAGTACTCTCAGTTTTGAAGTTTTATATGGCTTTTTTTACTTGGCTGATATTGTTCTATGCAGTGGTTCCAATCTCTGATTCTACATTTACTTTCTTTGAGGTTCACAACCTCCACAAGCCATTCCGGCATCATTTAAATATTAAACCAACAATTAATCCTTATCTATGATAAGATAGTAACTAACCTTCTGAAGGTTCTAGATTGGTTTCCTCAGGCCTCAAGGAATTGGTAGCTGACGAACTCGGGTGTATATTGAGAACCATATCGAAACTTTCATCACCAATTGGTAACTATCTGGCAATTATAGTTTAAGTTTGGGGCTAGTTTATGCAATTCCAGTGATTGTCATTGCCGTCTTGGGAAAAAGTAAGTTTCGTCATAGCAAGTAAATATCGATCAAGTATACTTCAACTGCTCTCTGGTCGCCCACAAACTCCCACATTAATAGCTGAAAAACTAAACATTCGATTAGAGCATGTTAGCAGATCACTCAAAGAGTTAGAGCAGCAGGGTCTAGTCAAATGTCTAACACCCACTAAGAAGAAGGGAAGAATTTACGCTCTAACACAGGAAGGTGAGGTAGTTCTATACCAATTGCCCAAGTAAGTGGCAGGGAAAAGGTATTTTTCTGGCAATATTAAGTTTTCTATCTTTTTTGACTATTAAAATTAAGAATGTTCACATTGGAATACGAAACCACAATAGTACTAGAATTCCCAATACAATGGGTGCCCTTGCTGAGTTTCTTCGACCCGGAACTACCGGGCTTCCCTCTTCACAGAGTTCATTCAATAATGAACAGTCAAAGAGTCATAGGCATCCCCATAACCTATTCAATAGGGAACCGAGATGGCGAAACCTGCAAGCTTGATATTCACGTTTTATCGAATGTAGATCTCAGTTCGGAAAACAGTATTTTAAGGAACTTGTTTGTCGGGCATCTCAAAGAAAGGCTCGGTCTTTCACAAGCTCAAAACCTTGAATCACTCAAGGAGTATTGTGAAGGATGCGAGCACTGGGAAAGAATCGTCGAGCTTGTATTCCCTCGTCTGCGGAAGTACTACGGAAATTTCCTCCCCTGTGGGCAGTTCTACCCAGAACTTTATGGTATTCTCCGGTTCATTTCCGCATGGAACACCACAAGAGGGAGGAAACAGGAACTCATAATGCTGAACAATTTACTGAGTACGATTGGCACACGAGTGAACAATTGCATGGGCTGGGAAGGGTTGAATCTGTTTCTAGTACCTTCATACGTAGAAGCTATTGCTGGTAAGACTAGAGGTTTTGATCGCTTCGAAGATATGAAGAACGCAGTACTGGAGTATGGAAACACACATCTTACTGAGGAATATAGCGCAGGAGATAAAACTCTCTATTTGTTAGATCTGTCAAAGGAAATACCCAAAAATCAGGAAAGCTGGGATACGCTTCTCCAAGGTCTAAGCAAAGAAACTCAGGTTCTGATAGTTCAGATAAAGGAAGACTTCAATAGGAACTACCAACGGCCTTTTGTGTTCATCACCTATATGTATAATATTCTCAAAGAAGTCAACTTCTCCGAATGGAACAAAGACGACTACGCCAGAATAATCAAAGATAAACCAAGAGGCATCTATCCGAAGGTTTTAGGATGTTTTCTTCAACAGGCGTTCGGGAAATATGGCTGTATTCCAATTGACATCTGGGTTGCCTCTTTCTTCGAGGAGGTGCTTCAAGTTCCGAAGGTGGACATCGTCACGTCTGGCAACAACTTGGGGAAGTTCGAACGGTTCATTTGGAATACTGTGCAGCTTCGAAAGACAAACCAGCCTTTTTTCAACGATATTCTGTTCTGCATAAAGACTGGAGTACTTCATTCGAAGAGTGTTGTTATCAGAAGAGTAAATCCGCTTTCCTGCAGCTTGTGTGCTTTTAGAATCGAATGTCCCACTTATGCTAGTATTGAACAGAGCTATTTGGCAGTAGTATGCGAGGATGACATCGTCGATCGGCCACGAAACCTAAGAGTCTTAGATTCATCGAGGATTCCTAAAAGAATTCTTCGGAATTTGAGGTTTGTACTCACAATTGACACTCAAGGGCGCCCTAACGAGGTGTTAATCCCTAGGTACAAGAAGGATAGAAATACATGGAAGCTTACGGACAACATGTCGAGATTCAAGGTCAATGTCAGCCTTAATGAAGGAATCTTCAAGGTTGAGGAATTAAACTTGTAGGAAGTTCAATCTGGCGTCTACAGAGAGGATTGAGAATCTGACTAGGTAAGTAGGAGGTAGTAAAATGATATCTTTTTGGCAATATATGGTTTTCAATCGATTATTTATCAAAATGTGGTATGTCTCAAAGTTTTGCAATTAATAAAAACAAAGAGATGATTGTAGGACTTGATTCTCATATTTATTGGAGACCAACTAAGGATATTTTTGATGAGAAACTGCGAAGACTTGCCATGGAGAGCAATGGAGATGAGAATGTTGCTCTTCAATTGATTCTGCGAAATCTGACAGAAGTCCTCATAGCCTCCAGCGATGGAGTTGAGAGAATCATTCAGCAGAGACTAAATGATGGCATAATACGGGACGCCGGGCAAGCAAGAGTTAATGCAGCTGGGAGTAACTATCAATCATTGATTGCTTATGCGCTTGTAAAAAACATAATTTCAGGAAATTTACCACCCTTTTATGTCGTACTCAAACCCAAAAAGCACAAAATTGCGAAAAAATATCTAACTGTGAAAGTAGGAGGAGAAGAACAGAAGCCAGATATGGATATCATGATTTACAAGGAGGAAAAAGACACACCTGCAGTAATTTATTCCTGCAAAACATCACTGAGAGAAAGAGCCGGTCAAACATATAGATGGAAGCTCCTTGTTGACGCCGCATCCTGCATTTCTTTATGTAAACATGAACCCAATTGTCGGCTCAAACAGTTAGATATCTCTTACGAGTCAGAAAGACCTATTCGTGTAGGATTCATAACTGCAGATCTTTATGGAGAGATAAACCAGCCACAACACCGTGGAATGTTCAAATTCTTTGATTATGCTTACAATACCAATAATAACACAACAGTAGAAACCGTAAAGACATTGGATCACATTATAAATGACCTTAGAGATCTTTATCAATGAAAATGCTTATCTATACGTATTCATTTCTTGGAATGAAGAATTGATAGACCCTAAAGTGCCCTTCGTCCGACATATGCAGAACATCCCAGCTTGAATAGATAGATAACATGATATTACCGTTTCTGGTCATAATCATCCTAACTATTATAGGAAAGACCATGCTGGACTGTGAGGAATGCCAATTGCCTGAAATTAAAATTGGTAATATCAGAGAAAACATGCGAAACATCATCGTTACTGGTCAGGTTACCAAAAAAGGCGATGTTAGGGATGTCACAACGAGATATGGCCCTGCTTTGGTCTCATGGGCAACGATTGAGGATGAAACTGGATCCACAAGACTTAACCTGTGGAGAGAATCACAGATCAATGCTGTACGGGTAGGTGACACTGTTCGGCTTGTCAATGCTTTCGTGAAAACTTTTGGAGAAAGCTTGGAACTCAATATTGGGCGAGATGGCAAAATAGAGGTCTTAAATCGCCGGGAAAAACTGTGACGATCAAGAAAAAACTTTCAGAACATCTACTTGAATGGTATGAGAAGAACAAAAGAGACTACCTCTGGCGAAAAAAAAAGGATCCCTATAAGATTCTTATCGCTGAAATAATGTTACAAAGGACCAAAGCGGATCAGGTTTTGCCAGTTTATCTTTCATTCATGAAAGAGTTTCCAGTTATCCAGAAACTGAATGAAGCTGGTGAAGATGAAATCAGAAAATATTTCAGTCGACTAGGTCTCCTCTGGAGAGCCCAACTGGTCAAAGATCTGGCGAAAGAGCTGATGAATCGCTTCAAAGGAAAAGTTCCAGAAAACAGAACCGAACTCCTCTCTCTTCCGGGGGTAGGCGAATACATAGCAGATGCTGTTCTTTCTTTTGCTTACAGGAGAGATGTTGCTGTCGTGGATTCGAATGTATGTAGAATTATAGGTAGAGTTTTTGATATCAAAGCAAAAGGGGAGGCACGGAGAGATCCGAAGTTCAGAAAGATTGCTCAAGAAATGCTGCCAGCCGGAAAAGCTCGGAAGTTCAACTTGGCTTTGTTAGATTTTGCAGCTCTGGTCTGCATCCCGAAAAACCCAAAATGTCATATTTGTCCAATAAATGATCTTTGTGCATACAATAGTTGGTCCCTAAAAAGTAGGAAAAGTGACTAATTCCCTCTTCCTAAGGACAGGGGAAATAGAAACCAAAATTTTTTCATACCTAATTTCATAAATATTTATAAGACTTGTTTCCAAATTCAACCTGATTCCAGATCCCAAAAGGGACTCTAAGAATGTTTTGTTTATTTTACAATGAACTATAAACCAGTTAGGGATAGAGATTATCTAGCTATCTTCCTTATTAAGACCTCATGAATATTGGGATGATGCTATGGAAGCCTAAAAGTCATAGTCGATTTGACAAGGAAGAACCTAGTGGAGTTGCAAGCATATATCAAAAATTAATATAAGGCAGGATCAGAATAGAAATTATGGGAGGTTATAGAGCCGTTGATAGCTGAATATAACTCAATAGAACTCTTTGCGGGAGCGGGTGGTTTGGCTCTAGGTCTAGAAATGGCAGGTTTCACAACTATGGCTCTTGTTGAGAAGGATGAATACTGCTGTCAGACACTTCGGGTGAATAAAAAAAAGTATTTTCCGATAGCAAAAATCTTTGAAACACCGATCGAAGATATCACACCGGAGGAAGTTCTGAAGAAGTTAAAGCTTTCCAAGGAAGATATTGTATTAATAGCTGGAGGGCCCCCCTGTCAGGGATTTTCGATAGCAAAAACATCAAAGGGTGGGAGACATTTAGATGATCCGAGGAACAATATGTTTTTCCAGTTTGCGAAATTCTTAGAATACATAAAACCAAGATCGTTCTTAATGGAAAATGTTCCCGGTATCACTAATATGGAGAAAGGTTTCGTTTTAAGGAGAGTCTTGGAAACTTTTGAGGGTCTCGGCTACAAGTTGCGATGGAAAATACTAAATTCAGCAGATTACGGTGTTCCACAACTCAGGAGAAGGTTCTTCATAATAGGTTATTCTGATAACGGACCGATCACATTCCCCCAGCCGACACATTCGCCCTACAAAACTAACCTGCTGGGTCTTCCACCTTACAGAACAATAGGTGAGACGTTTGCAGAACTGACTCCGGACATGCCAAATCAAGAAATGCCACGACACACAGAAGCGAAAATCAAACGTCTGGCTAAAATCAAACCCGGGTCTGCATGGCAGAGCTGGCGCTTCAGGGACACATTGGATGTGCCATCAAGAACCATCACGGGTCATTGTAGAGATGATTGGGTCCATCCCACAGAAGACCGGGGCGGAACTGTTAGAGAGTTAGCAGCTTTGCAGTCATTTCCACATGACTTTATTTTCAAGGGTCCCATAATGGCCATGAATTTCGTCAAGTTCCAATTCCAGTACCGCCAAGTCGGCAATGCCGTTCCCGTACTTCTCGCCAAAGCACTCGGAGAAACGATAATAACTCGGTTACGTGGGAGGATAGTTGAAGTCGGTTCAGAAATTAGAAGTGGTAGTGGAAAAGCTACCTGAATGACTTTGTCATGATTTGGCATCAGAGAAACTCAATCCATGAACCATATCCCATTAATATTTATTACACATAATACAAATAAAAATTGTGGAGAGGTTGAGCTATGTATCTTGAAAGAGAGGAAGCACTTAGATATCTGCAGAGTGTGATGCCCGGACACAAGGCTTTGGGTCTTCTTGCACAGCTTAAACTTAGAAAATGGGTTGAAGAACAGGGAGAAAGAGTCAGTAACAAGTATTTTCCGGGCTGCTGGATGGTTGCACGGAAAGAATCCGATTTTTATGCACTCAGAACTTGTTTCTTTGTGTGGCCAGAAATCGAGAGAAATGATGACCTTCTGGATATTGTTGCTACCCTATCGAGTAACAGACAGTTCCATGCTATGTGCAGTTCACTAAATGGTGTCGGATTTGAGGTCATTCAATGCTTTCCGATCGTTCAAGAAGAGCCTGCAACGATACCAAGACTGATATGGCGATTTTATCGCTATCAGGATGAACAGTTGAGAGAACAGATAACTGAAGATTACTTTTGCCACTGGAGGGGGAGGGGAAGAGTATCCCGACCCAGACCTTGGATGTCGAGCATAGAAGACAAGTTTACAGATCTGGGAGAGGTTGATTTAACAACTTTGGCCCTTCCAGAACTATTCTACAATGGATTTTTCAAGGCAGTCTATAGGGCGAACACGATGGACCCCTATGATACCGATGGTTTCATAATTTCTTACGATGGTAAAATATTTCCTATTGAACTCAAGGAGAAATTTCCATTCACAGACAGGACAATAGGTCAAACAATAGGCATTGATGCTGGTAGAATTTTGATGATGCTCCGAATCTGCCTTCCGATAAATGCAACCGGATTCTACATTGTCAGGGAGGTCGAGGAAACAAGAGAGAGGGAATTAGTTGGTTGGAAGATAATACGCCTTGATGAGGTATTAATGAAATGCAGCTGGAACTTGCGCGCCGGAGGTCCGGGCATGGCGAGCAGTGCAAGAGGAAGGGGTAGCCAAACATCAACAATTCTGTTACCTCACAGTGAATTTTCGGACATGACAGCAAATATTTTCTCGGAGACCAATCTACAGCAAAATGCATCGCTAATGGAAAACACCAGATACATTGCAGAAGAATTTATCAGAAGAATAAACCAGAGGTACCATACAGGAGGAACACAACAGACCATTTAAAAATTCTATAAGATGTTAGAAGGTGAAAACGCATATATTGCGCTCAAATTAAGTGGTAATGTAATCAAAAATATGCAAGGGAAAATCGCGAAACCTAGACAAAAGTTCTAACACGATGCAAGGTGAGGCACTGAGATTTGTTTTGTACCAATAATGTTATCTAATTTCTTTTCCTTTAGTAATTATCTTGTAGTCATCAGAACTAATCTCACATATATTGAAAGCATATCTTCCGGCGTTTTTGAAGGCTGGACTGAGTTTCTTATTTTCAACCATCTCTCGAATAACATATAGATGTAATGCCTCTTCGATTTCTTTCAATTTTTTTAGCAAAAACACATTGTGATCATTTTTTGTTGTTTCAACGGAATACACGTACTTGACCAGTCCCGGTGCATCTTCTACATGGGTTGTTGTATAGAAGACAATTAAGTCTCCTTTTGCTACATCCCCGTGTGCTTGGTCCTTCCTACTCTTTCGCCAGTTGGGATTTTCATATTTTCCAAATTTATTCAGATCAGAGTAACCCCTTGGTCCGATCTGAACCAAGAAAAATTTGTTTGAACTTTGGGTACTATTCAAAAATTGCACCTCTTTTGATGGATTGAGCCATATTGAATAATTAAGTTTTTTCGATTACTAGGTTCTATCGACTCACTAAGTTTGATCATAATGAGATCATCATCTCTGTCGAGAACCTTCAGCACTGTTATACTTAAAGATCATGAACAATTCAATTTATATTTCTTTATTACGTGTTTGAGGACCTTGTCTATCAAGCAGGATTATTCACACTAATACTGAATGACTGAGGTAAGCTCCACAATTTTGATTCTTATGATGAACTTCTTAAATTAAATTCCACTTAGATATATGGGCTTCGCAATGTAAAAAATGAACAGTAATTACCTTAAGATATACTAGTAAGAGATGTATGAAACCGGTATATTGATGATAAAAAATAGTAAGAATTTCGTCGGGAAATTTTTTTCATAAAACATGATAAATTCATTTTTCGTGATAAGAACCCAAATTATGTTTCTATTTCGAAAGATGAGTTTAAATAGTGTCATCTATACAAAATAAAAATATACCTATGCAATCCTAAAGAATTGTGGAATATTTTACGGCAAATTTCTGGCCGGGTGGAGTTTATAATGAAAACAGTGATTGACCTCTTCTCGGGGCCCGGGGGGTTATCTCTTGGATTTCAGCAGGCCGGGTTCCGGATAACGACTGCAATAGACAATGAAGTACACTGTTGCCATACGCATGAACACAATTTCCCTAAAACATTGGTTATAAATAAAGATATTGGAGAATTGGATCCTAAAACCTGCGAACCTCAGGATCCCGATGTGATTATTGGTGGGCCACCATGTCAAGGCTTCTCGTCAATCGGTAGAACAAAAATAGCATCTCTTATAAGAGAAGGAACATGGAAGCTTACTGACTCAAGATCACGTTTTATTGATGACCCCCGAAATGTTCTCTACAAACATTTTATCAGATTTGTTGATGCTTTAAAACCCAGCTTTTTTCTGATGGAAAATGTTCCAGGAATGATGAGTTACGCAAATGGAGAAATTGTACGACAAATTATACAGGATTTTACAAAAATCGGATATAAGACTGATGCAGAAGTTCTCACCGCGTCGAATTATGGTGTCCCTCAGGTTCGTAAACGAATCTTCTTCCTTGGAAACCGTCTCGACTTACCGAATAAGTTCCCTGAAATCACTCATTCCGATTCCAAACAAATGCGGCTGGATGGAACCTTTCCAAAAGCTGTTGTTACAGTGGGAGAAGCTATAATGGACCTTCCAAAAATTCCTGCTGGGGGAGGGGCTGAAGAAATGGACTATACTATCCCGCTTAAGGATGTAAAAATCGAATACGTAATACTAATGCGAAAAAACTCAACCAAGGTATATAATAATAAAGCGAGGACTATTAACGAACGAGACGCCATAGTTTTTCCGTATTTTGAGGAGGGGATGTGGTTCAAGGATCTCCCCCCACACATAATGAACATGCTGCCCTACCGTAAAGATATTTTCCACGATAAACTCAAACGCCTTGACCGAAGTAAGCCCTCTTGGACGGTTGTTGCTCATCTCTACAAGGACGGCTACATGTATATTCATCCGACCCAGACCCGAACAATCACCGTAAGGGAGGCTGCCCGACTGCAAAGTTTTCCGGACAGGTTTCGCTTTATGGGAGCAAGAGTCCACCAATTCAAACAGGTGGGAAATGCTGTCCCTCCTCTATTGGCCAAAGCAATCGCGTCAGAAATTCTTAGGAGCTTAGAATAGCACTAAACACAAGTGCACAATTTCCCGTTAAAGTGAACATATCATAATTTTAGCGATCTGACCATATTACCTTTAGTAACAAACGAAGAGAGACACCCTTAGTAAAAACGGATTTGGGATTAAGGAAAAAAGCGGGTAAATAATTTGTTTTCAATTAGACTCTGGATTAAATCATAAGTAGAGAACAAATATTCCCCCCGAATTCGAACTCCAAATTCAGTATTCGAGGTTGAGCCAGATTGCGTTAAATTTGCAGAAATGATAAGCAAATCACTCCTATCAACCAGCACGGTCTTTGCATGCATCGTCTGATGGGAATCTTTAGGATCATACACAAAATAGTGTGGTAATTGCGTCTCGTTTTTTCCCACCCCTTCGCAATTCTCATTAAGTTTTCCTCCTCTCCCAGAAACGAATAAATGGTGTATATATATATATATATTTATATATCGAATCTTAAACTTGTATTACAAAATAAATAGGAGGTTGAGTTACCTTATGGTTATTATTCGAAAAATAAGAAAGGTTAAGCAAGTTCTAGTTCTCATGATGCTGTCTCTCATGATATTGCCGCTGCTTTTCCCCTCACACTCACCTAATGCCAGTGCATTTGCGAGGACAAATCCGCGTGAAGTGACCCCAATTCGCTTCATAGATTCTTTTAATAGAACTAAAACCGACCTTGAAAAGAACTATGCCTCTTCCTTCCGGGGTAGGAATGGAGAATGGGTGCCGATTATTCCATATGCTCATCCGGAGGAAAATTTCCTCGAAGTGCTCCCCAAATCGCGAGATACCCTGGGACTCAGCGTTGATTCGACATTTGTCGGGATGTGGGCAATACCTTTGGAAATTAATGCAACGATATATCAGTACCTACATATGCCCAGAGGAGGTTACCCCGTGGAAGTAGGAAAACCTGCAGTACCCGTGGTCACGAGATTTCTAGAAGTCCCTCATGACGTCGATATTAGTATAAGCGTCTTCGAGACTGAGAAGCAAATTCTAGAAGGAGAATTCAATATTGCCCCTACCCGAGAACCACACCAAGACTTCCCGGGCGCCCCGGAGCCCCCGTTTATCTTCGATGAGACAATTTACCAGACCGATGCCTTCTACCCTGCAGATCCAAACATCGTGTCGCTGGAAGGCGGAGCTGGATTCGACCCGATTATCATCCGAGGCCACCGAATTGTGGTGGTGAGGTTCTATCCGGTGCAATTCAATCCAGTCAAGCAGCAGATCAGAGCCTTTTCCAAGATTGAAGCCCGACTAAACTTCGATAGACCAGGGCAAGTCAATCCGATTCCTCCGCGTCTAGGATCACCTGTGTTCGACCCCTTATTGCATGGCCTTATCCTGAATTATCAATTTAATCCAGAGAATTTGACGAGATATAAGATTTGGTACGACTGGTATCGTAGTTTATTCGTAAAATGGCCCTATTTCTTCTTGGAAGAAAGAGCAGGTGCTGAGTACCTAATCATTACCCATGATGATTTCTCCCAAGAAGCTCAAAAGTTAGCAGACTGGAAAGAGAAGAAAGGAGTAACGAGCAAGGTTGTAACGACTTCACGGACGGGTTCCACCGCCGCGGATATCGCAGCGTACATTCAAGATGCATATGACACATGGACCATGCCACCTAGCTATGTTCTACTGGTTGGTGACTCCGAATTCATTCCTCCGCACTATGCCAATCCTCATCCAAGCAATTATCACGGAGGTTTTGATATTGCAACAGACCTCTATTATGGAACTGTCGATGGGACCGATTACTTCCCCGACATCTGCGTAGGGAGACTCTCGGTGGATACCGCTGCTCAGGCTGACGCTGTCATCCAGAAGATCATAGATTACGAACGCGATCCACGGATGATGAGTTCAGGGTTTTATAACCGGGCCTCTACTTGTGCCCAATTTCAAGATAATAATGGGGACGGGTATGAGGATAGACGGTTTGTGTTGACCTCTGAAGAGATCCGAGACTATTTACAGACACAGGGTTACAATGTTGAAAGAATCTATACGACAGGCGCTGCTGTAACCCCCACAAACTACAACAGTGGATCATATGATAATGGCGATCCGCTCCCACCCAGTTTGTTGCGAGCCAACGGGTTTGCGTGGGATGGTGATGCAACGGATATCACCAATGCTATCAATGCTGGCCGGTTCCTTGTCTATCACCGTGATCATGGAACATCTAGAAACTGGTGGAATCATGTGGGTGGAGGGTGGGGGGGGTCGTATGATGGATGGGGTGACCCGCACTATACGACCGGGGATATTGCGGGATTAACAAACGGTCCAGATACTCCAGTTGTGTTTAGTATCGAATGCATGGGAGCCTGGTTTGATGGTGAAGTCGATCAACAAAATGACCCCGCCTTGACCCGAAACCATGAGTCGTTCTGTGAAGAGTTTGTCCAGCATGCCAATGGCGGAGCTATCGCTGCAATTGGAGCCAGCAGGATCAGTTATAGTGGATACAATGATCAGCTGGCTCGAGGCTTTATTGATGCGATCTGGCCTGGGTTCGATCCAGCGTTTGCATCAGGAGGCTTATATAACTTGGGTCTAGTGCTTTCATATGGGAAAGTGTACATGGCTAGTGTTTACGGGAGTTCTCTTACTACATTTGAACTTTTCAATCTCTTTGGCGATCCCGAGTTGCCGATCTGGACCGATGTACCCAACTGGATGGGAGTGACTCATCCCGACGCCATTGGTTTGGGTTCACAATCCTTCGTAGTAAGTGTGTGGGGAGGTGATCCCCCCGATTATACCTTCCCCATTCGGAACGCCAAGGTGTGCTTGCGAAAGGAATTCGAGGTGTACGCCGTTGAATACACGGATGCGGAAGGCTATGCCTATTTTCACATCAACCCCCAAAGTTCTGGAGAAATGGATATAACCGTCACCCACTACGAATATGTACCCTATGAGGATTCTATTCCTGTTACAGCAGGCACAATCTTCGTGGATCCTACCATTGGTCCTAGTGGAATCTCAGTCCAGCTTGATGGGTCCGGATTCATGGATGGGGAACGTGTCGACATTTTCGTGGTGTCGCTCTCGGCACTCATGGCGAATCCCTCGTATCCCGGCGACCACATCATGACCACAAACGGTATCAGCTTTTCTGAATCCTTTGGTATGCCCAGTGGCCCTGTGGGCCCGGTCTATATAATTGCGAGAGGTGAGTCAGGCGCGGTTGCGATCACTCTGTTTCGCCGCCTCCCCGATCAACCCCTCCCCAACCCGCACCTTTACTGTCAATGGGATTCTTCCACATGGTATATTAATCCTGGGGGTGGTGATCCGCGATGGAACAATCCGGACATCCGGCTCTATGACACCAATGGGAATGCCGTAGCGTCTAATGATCTTGTGGTAGGTACGACTTATGATGTTCTCGCAACTATTCATAATGATGCTATAGCGGACGCGGGGGATACTGAAGTCACGTTTACCTGGGCCTTTTGGGGCTCAGGACAGAAGACATGGCATAATATTGGCACCGCCCTAGTCACGGTTCCCGTCCAGGGAACCGCGGTGGCAGAGGCCCGTTGGACGCCCTCCATCACCGGGCATACGTGTCTTATGGTCACGGTCGACCATCCCTTGGATATCGATCGTCACCTGACTTCTCATAACAAGGGACAGGAAAACACGGACGTCCATCCCGTGTCTTCCCCCGGAGAAGTCAAATTCACCCTTGGCAATCCCACGGAGACGACAGGCTTACCGTATCTAGAAGCTCGGCAAGTCGGGGAGGCCTACAACATCTGGCCAGCGTACATACAGCGAGACTACCCGCAAGTCCAGAGCCCCGAGGAAAATCGGACGGTAGTTCTCCAAGTGGATGCAATAGACGCAAAGGTTGGCGAAACACGCAACTTCACCGTGAATGCCTATATCGACGGGCAACTCATCGGTGGTGTCGAAGTCGAAGTGGTAGTCGGCCGTGAGACGGCCACTATCACTACAAAAACCATCACTCCGACTCCGGAACTTCTTCTGCCCACTGCGATTATGTTCAGCTTCATTTCTCCACTAGTCCTAATTGTAGTCGTAGTTGTCCGCCGGCGACGCTAAGATACCCCATCCCTCCTCTCTTTTTTTATTTTCGATTTTTTCATAGAATGTTGTCGGTCTATTGCGATTTTAAGGCCCCGATACTTCAAATCGTCAATGAACTAAAAATTAGGCCATAATTTTAAAGTATCAATAAATTTTGTTCTATAAGTGTTTAACTGGTAAATTGAATCGACGATGCACTTACAACTCGTATTATCGGATCAACATGGACGTTAACGAGGCGGGCGCCGGACAACCGGTACTAACCGATTAACGCGAACCGTAGTGAAAGTGGCATCGGAATTATTCCAGCAATAGAGGGCAATCTTGCCTTTGATCAGAGTCTGAGGACTGTCATCAGTGATGTCAAATATGGTTACTCCATCTAAGGAACCTCGTACCCTGTTACCTTAGGCATCAAGCATTAAGACATACTCATGGCCTCTCTCGTATGGCATTGAATCTTCCCACAACACCGTGAACGTGCCTCCCACCTTACGCACCAGCCGCCGATAGCCCTGTTGGTCGTCCATGGAGAACCGATAGTAATTTTCATCATCCGTATAACGGAACATGACACCGATCGCACCACCCGTATCCGATTGAAACTGGACAGTTACCCGATAATCGGTCCATGTCGGATCACCAGCGACCACAAAGGTGCCCGGCTTCTCAACAGGGGCGGAACCTTCATCGTGAATATTACTCATCTGTTTTAGCATCCCACTACTGGAAACGACCCAGAGAGATGGTCCATCCCACAGAAGACCGGGGCGGAACCGTTAGAGAATTAGCTGCTTTGCAGTCATTTCCACATTACTATGTTTTTTTATCACTTGAAAACATAGTAATGAACGGGACGCCATAGTTTTTCCGTATTTTGAGGAGGGGATGTGGTTCAAAGATCTCCCCCCACACATAATGAACATGCTGCCCTATCGCAAAGATATTTTTCACGATAAACTCAAACGCCTTGACCGAAGTAAGCCCTCTTGGACGGTTGTTGCTCATCTCTACAAGGATGGCTACATGTATATTCATCCAACCCAGACCCGAATAATCACCGTAAGGGAGGCTGCCCGACTACAAAGTTTTCCGGACAGGTTTCGCTTTATGGGAGCAAGAATCCACCAATTCAAACAGGTGGGAAATGCTGTCCCTCCTCTATTAGCCAAAGCAATCGCATTAGAAATTCTTAAGGGCTTAGAATAACGCTAAAAACAAATGTAAAATTTCCCGTTAAAGCGGACATATTATAACTTTCACAATTCTGCTTATATCACTTTTAGTAACAAAGGAAGAGAGGAGTCCATAGTAAAAACGAATTTTACTTTTGGGATTAAGGAAAAAAGGGAGTAAATAATTCTTTTTCAATTAGACTCTGGATTAAATCATAGGCTTGAGAACAAATATTCCCACGAATTCGTACTCCAAATTCAGTATTAGATTTCAAGCCGGATTGTGTTAAATTTGCAGAAGTGATAAGTAAATCACTCCTATCAACCAATGCGATCTTTGCATGCATTGTCTGATGGGAATCTTTAGGATCATACACAAAATATTGTGGTAATTGTGTCTCTTTTTTTTCCCACCCCTTCGCAATTCTCATCAAGTTTTCCTCCTCTCCGAGAAACATCAATTTGACTCCACGTTCACCAGCTACTTTCAAGGCGTCAATTATTACTTTTGCAGTTTTTATGTAAAGGTAACTAAGAACAATAATTTCATGTTGAGCTTTAGAAATCATGTCAAAAATGACCGATTGTGTATTTTGAGTCTTTTTTACTTCAGAACCACTAAGAACAAAATCTATTGATTTAATATATTCAGTTAACCGATTTCTTTCGAGTAAGATACTTGTGATAGACAGCTTTAATGGATAGGTATCGAGTACCCCTATTTCAGTAACCTGTTCTTGCAAAATTTGATAAATAAACCTCTCTTTTCCAACTGGAAGATTAATTTTCTTCTTAAAAATAAAATATGGATCAAGAATCGATCTATTATACATATCTAAGAATTTAAAGAATTCATTCAAGGATTTTGTGTCTAGAGAATCAACTACTTTTTGAGAATTTTTAGTGATGGATAAAATAGTTTGAGGATTCAAAATAAATCACGCATCCAGAAAGTTAGATGAGTTTTTTATTCAATTAGCGGTTTAAAGAACCCCATTTCTGGCTCTTCTAGAGTTCCTACTAAGCAAGCACGATCTAATAATTGATTCCTTTCCTCACAGGATGTTTCGGAGACTAGTAAGCAAGCATGACAGGCTGCAAGATTGAGAGCATTAATTCCCTGACTCTTTGTCTCAATACATAACGGATCGGATGAACACCATGCGGCTTCGTTAAGTGCCTGAATAAGAGTAGTTGTGAAATTACCCTCTTCTGCTTGACTTACCAGCCCTCCTAAACTTCCATCTGAGTCGGAGCTCGATGTGTAAATCAAAACACCAACTTTATCTTCAGTTAAAGCATAAATTCGCTCTCTTAATGAGGCACTAGAATATCCACTATTGAGAGACAGTTGACGGATAAGGCTATGAGCAGTCGAATGCGCCAGAATAAATTCTGGAGTAATCGTTTCATGAGTTACCCAGCCGGACTTGGAAATTAGCCCCCTATAATTTCCACATAACCCTTTAAATTTCTCATAAATACTGTAGTGTGTTTTCCACTCTTTAACACGATCTATGTTAAAGCGGAAAAATATTCCTTCACCACGGACCTCAACTGCAGGAAGCCAATCGCCATTTGTATCCTTCGAAAATTTTACTACTTTTTTCTGGCTCTCTTCCATGAAGTTCGGAGGCTGGATCCGGGTAAATCCAAGAAGAGCACGGACTTCGTGAAGTCGTTTTATAAGACAAAGTTGATCTATATATGGGATTATCCGAGAAGTGGGGTCTTTTGCTTCTTTGGTAAATTCTGTCTCCTTATCATCTATCTTACTCCAACTGGATAATACATCCCATTCCTCTAAACGAACTCTCCTCCGGAGGGCTCCTGGAGATTTAGCAGGTTCAGATTCAGTTTTAGGGGTATGAACCTCTTTAACTACTCTTAATATCTCACTAAAACTAAATTGCTTGAACACAGGGTCATCATTTATTACAGAGTCGATGATTTTTTTCAACATAGTATCATTATTAGTTTTGAGGAACTCTTTAACAAAACTAGAATTGAGGAGCTCCTTTTTTCTAACCAGACCTTCAAGTTCTGATATCATCTGGGGAATAGAAATCGCGCTCTGGAGAACGGAAAAGTATACATTCGATGCACCTCTTTGCAATGCTCGTGGAAATTCTCCACATGATGTATCTTTCTCGTACCATGACTTCAGTTCAGGTAATTCCACTTCTAACCATGGTGATCTTCCTGTACAATGATATTTCTTTAAAGCATCTCCAGATAGGCTTCCAGCCATATTACGCTTTGCGTTACAATCAAGACATTCTACCATGATGTCTTCCAAACCGCTGGAGCGCCCCATGCTATAAGATTTTAGCTTGTGCCCGGGACAATCGGATTTTCCTCTATGTACCCACCAAGACCATGGAAAATCATCAATATGACCTTTTTCACAGGCCATAATGAACCTTGCGGGATATAGGCGTGAATTACACCCCTTGCATTTCAAACCACTCCTATAATGCCGGAGAGACCTTGAAAGAAATCTCAAATGACCTAGAAACTGACAGCGGGGACACACAACATATGTGGGGAAAAATTGAATGGGGATATCATTTGATTCGAAAAAGAATTTTTTCTGAGGAGGTGTGTAGAAACATTTTACCCCGAGGAGTAAAGCCAAACGGGGTTCCTCAATCCTATGGGAATTTTGTATAGACCAATGTTTGACACTAACGGGCATAACTGATAAATTAGGAAAATCTATGATCGAACCGGGGCCAAAAGTTGTTATTAATTGATTTGCTCTAATTTTTAGTGACATAGAATTTCATCCCATTGAATTTATTTGCTTTTAATTCGAAAAAGTCCTAATTCTGGTTCTACATTCCTCAAAGAATTCAAAGTAGGGTAGCTGTCAGTAAATTCGGGATTCAGATCCTCAGCAGGATAGATAAGGTGTGGTTCTGTTCTCTTTTTGGGTGGAAATTTTCGACTGTATGTTAGCTTAGAGCTAAGAGGACCCTGTGCAAATTGACGCCAATTTAAAATAATTTCATCGAGCTGGCGTTCTGCCTCTTTTCTTGATATATTCCCATCAACATCCCCAATACGTGTTAGAATATAATCTTTTATGCGCGCATAATCAAAATCGGATAGACGAGCAAAGCGTTTTGCAGAGGATTCCTTTGACATTTGAGTTAACATGTGTCTTATCAGGCTAATAAAGACGGCGTGCAATCCTCTATCACGCGCTCTAGAAGAGAATGGTGTGACACTTGTGATTTCCACAAAGCGGTAGAGCGCGGAATGATAGCTAGTAAAGTGCTCATAATGAGAACGATCACGAGGACGACTCCAATTATATAGTGTAACGATTAGACCGGGAAATTTCCTACCCACTCGACTTGTTGATTGAATATATTCACTTGTTGTTTTAGGTTGTCCAGTTACTACCATTAATCCCAGACGATCAATGTCGACTCCTACTGAAATCATATTTGTAGCCAGAAGAACCGGTATCGCGGCTGAAGGATTCATGCTTTGATATTTCGTTTCAAGACGGCTTAGTGTATTCGGAATTCTGGAAGAGGGGACCCTGCCGGTTAACTCCTCCGCATATAAACTTCGATGCTTTATCTCTTCTTCAAGGATTTTTTTCCTCACATCTTGATATTCTTCAGAAGGATTCGTTTCTAAATATTCTTCGATTAGCAATTCAGTGGTTCTATTTCGAACCAATCGGTACCTTGATTGAACGTCATCATCTACTAAAGTTCTCGCAGCCCCGAGCTCTCTGATCGAATTGAAATACCCAACTAAAGTCCAGTAGGGATCCCTAATTTCATCATCACACTCTGCAATTTGAACTCCATGAAGCAAATCTGCATAGATTCGTAATAATGAGGTTTTTCCGCTAATTCCGGATGTATGAACCCCGAGAAAGATTCGACCCGGCTTTTCCTCCGGAGAAGCTTCCTGTGAAAAGAAAGAATCACTTGAGTGCAATCCCGCTGGAGGAAATTGTCTTACTTTTCGATTAAAGAGACTTTTTACTTGGCCCTCAGCCTGACGTATGGTAGCTGTAGAAGCAATAATTTTAGGGGAATACCCCTCTACGGAAGTGCACAACATATCTACTATTGTCTCGTAGAGTCCAACTAAACTTCCTAGAGGACCTGAAATCAGATGCAACTCATCTTGAATTATTAATTCAGGAGGATGAAAGGTTAAATTGTTTCTAGCATCGCTACCGAAAATCCTCCCAACCTCGGACTTCCAAGGAAGGCGAGCAAATTTATCAACTGTTCCAATGAGTAACGTCGGACGGAAATTGTAAATATCCTCATCAACTACATGAATAGGAAACCCATACTCATCAGAGAAAATACATTGGGGATTGAAACATTTGAGAACAAGGCGAGCAGGATCATTTTGAAGTGAAAAATTTTCGATATTAAGAGGAGTGTTACACCAAGGGCAGGAACTGATTTGCCGGGGGTCTGGGCCATAAAATTGAGCGGGATTTTTTCTGATTTCATCAATTGAATTAGCTGCATCCTTTAAACTATTAGGTGTTGCTTCACCACCCACCCAAAGACCAATTGAAATGGGTTCATCCCCGAGATCCGTTTCCTCTCGTCGTATAGATTCACATGCACAGATCATTGCCGAACATCGTTCAAACTGTTGAATAGTCAACAGTCTTAAGGTATATCGCATTATAGCCGTGACACCATAGGGCGAAAGTTCCCCATCGCTATGAGTAATCCGCCGATAGAAAATGGTGAAAGCAATCAGACCTAAATACGCCTCAGTTTTACCTCCTCCGGTAGGGAACCAGAGAAGGTCTACAACGTTTCGTTCAGATGATTCAGGTCGCGCGATTGAAACAAGATTTAGAAGAAAAAAACTAATTTGAAATGGACGCCACTTTATTTCTGATTTAATCAAAGATGGAATGCTTTGTCCGGTAATACCACGTTTTCGTATTTGACTCCGACTAATTTGAATTAACATTGCTTTATTAGCAAGCTGAAAACTTCGGAATGCATCTTCATTCACCGATAATTCATTTAATCCCTCCTGAATTCTGTTAGATGCCTCTTTACAGATTGAAAGATTAAATTCTGCTGTTGCTTTTAATTTGTGGGGAAGTGAACTTATCTGAGCTTCCTGTTCGGTTATCCATTGATTGTAACAATTTGGAATTTTAGATAACTCATCGCGTATCTGAGATATAGAGCCATTCGCGAGGAAATCAAGTAAGAAGTTTGCATCGATCATCCCTTCCAATAGTACAGATGGAACCTCATGTTCACCAATGAATTCGGTTTCTATCATCGTGGGGTGATTGGGTTCATTCCATTTGACAGAAACCCCATGTCCAACTGCATATTCGGAAACACCACGATATAGTAGATCAAAAAAATCTTTATCAGATAAATCACCCCCAAAAGGCCGCTCTTTAGAGGCAGTAAATTTTGCCGTTGATTCACCTGAAGTATAAACACGAATTTTAGGCTGGAAATAACAGAAATGATGAATTTTGTAATACTTTCCTTCAAAGAGTCGTGTGTTCACCAAAGTAACGGTAACGAGAAGTTTACCACTTCTCTCACTTGTAATGATCCTTAGATCTAAATATTCGGAAGGAAACAAGGATTCACTATAACGCATCTTTTTATCAAGAGTTATTACAACCCTTTTTTTCAATGGGACACGTTTCCACCTAGGTACTTTTCGTTTTTTCGAAGGGTCTCCTTTTTCCATAACATCGTGTTCAAATTCACTGTATTTTGCTGCGGTAATTTCAAAGGTCAATTGTAAAGGGACCCCGGGTTCGCCGGTAACTAAAAATGTCATCCCCATTGCAGCGGGCAATAACTTGTTAGTTAAAACGATGACTTCATCTGTCTCATCTTCGGTTTCCCCTACAAGGTTTGCATCCTGATCTTCCTCGGGATCAATATTAGATTCTCGGGGGTATAGGATTCCGGTTACATAACGTTTAGTAGGACGTTCATCGAGAATCTCCTCCTCTTTAGCTGGACCCTGAAGATTTATTCGGAGATAATTTATCAGAAAAGCTCGTATTTCCATATGATTGCTTTTTACAGGTTTCAAATTCTCCACTTTCTTATGCTTTAAAATAAAGTCGGGCTAAGCCATGCACCCTGATTCCCAACCAGAAACCGCTAGTCGTGTACGGGTGATGATATTTCAACAGATTAGAAATGGGACTCACTTCTGTCACAATATTATCAACTATGACGTTATTTATGAAAAGTGGCATCAAATTTGGACCGTTCTTTATTGATTTCTTAAATGTTCGAAGATCAGCTGTAAAGGATTTTGAAAGCAGGCCAAGTTTTAGACCGGTTTCCCTGTGAGTAATATTATAGATTGCATGCCCGGGAGGAAATTCACCTCTAATTTTAAGCTCATCCCCACGTCGAATGCCCTCCCAGAGAAAGTTCTGCGTTTTACAGCATTCCGCTATAGTGGGAAAATTAAACTGCTTTTCGATAATTGAACCTGATGCAAAATCCCCTTGAAGTCCGACTTGGATTCTATGATTTTTATTGCTCCAACCATAACCAACCCACCGTTCTGTGTCCTTAAGTAAAGACAAATTCCTTGGAGATATAGTTAGGGTACCCAAGTTATATTTTGGTCTAGTAAGGCCTACATACTGAATTCGAGCTTCTTCGGCGAGATCACTATCTTTTCTAGACGTATGAGGAGGAACCAAAAGAACGGCATCAAATTCTCGTCCTTTTGCCCGATGGATTGTCGAAATTACCAGACTATGTAATGGAGGTTGAAGCAATTCATCAGGTACCTTAAATAAATTCATTGAATTCTTCAATGCTCTTAAATCTAAATCATGAGAGCGATCCTTTTGTCCTTCAGCGGTTTTTAAAAGCTCCCATGATTTTGCTTTTAAAAGTTCCCATGATTTTTCGAGTTCTAACTCTGGAATACGAGAACTAGTGGAAATTTTTTGATCCCAAATATCTTTGAACTCGGTTTTGGTAATGAACTGGTTTGTATATTCTGAAAAAAGTCGTCCAATCCACGCGGGATAAGACTTAAATCCCTGTCCACGTCGTATTTCTGGAAAAACTCCCTTTTTGATAAACTCATCCGCTACATGAAGCACCTGTCCATTTGTACGACAAAGAACGGCAACTATTGGAACCCGCGTTCTCGGAGGAGCTTTAATAAAGTTGATAAGGGCATCTAAATTTATCTGCTGGAGTTCTTTGATTAACTCATTGATAGCTTGATATTTTTCCTCCCCTGATTTTTTAGAATCCAGTATAATTTCCCGGGCATCACTTTTTATCTGAAATAAGCGGTCTTTATCCTTCCCTATTGTCCGATAATCATGAGTTAAGTAAATTACTTCAAAGTTGTGCCTATCTTTAAGGTCAAGTAGAAACTTCTCAAAGGTAGTTCCCCCGAAACTCCGTTGTAGATAATTAAAAATTGCTTGAGCTTCATCCATAAAAATTGTTTTTCCCCCTCCGATCACCTCACATAATTTACTCACTAAATCCGCACGGACTCCTACCAGATCTTGGGCTTCATCGACTAACAGGTGTTTGTATATAGAGAACCCTTCCTTTAATGTTTCACTAGCATCTATTCTCTTTAACAAGGCATCGATCCGCTTATCATAACTTGATTCATCTTCAGAAACCGGTTCCTTGAGTACTTCCTCAAGGCCTGCCTCCGCCAATATCCATGTTACAAATGAATCAAAGGTTTGAACAGTCACAAAACGAACCAATTCGGTATTATCTGTTTTAACCTCCTTTATTCGGTCTTTAATTTCTTTCACCGCGGCTCTTGTAAAACTTAAAACCAAAATCTCGGCAGACATTGTATTAGGATCAGCTATCAGCTCGCTAACCTTATGGATTAAAGTAAATGTTTTTCCAGCTCCAGGTTTTGCGCTAATTAATTGATCTATCGCAATTTTTGCTTTGATTACTTTATTCTGGTCATTTGAATCGGCCAAGTCCATATTCTCCCCCATTGATAAAATAACCCTAGAATCCACTTCGAAGTAATTTATTAGCAAGTTTTTTAACTTAAATTTGTTTATTATAACTACAGACATTATAATTAAAGGAATGGATACAAATTCGATGAATGCTTTAAACAAAGACAATATGAAACCAATGGAAGTTAATGTGTATAACACCATAGAAGCCTCCAAAGATGCTTATCGAGATCCTGTTGACGCTATCGTTGATGAATTAACCCAAAACTTCTTTGATCACACTTTCGCATTTAGAGCCACTCTGGAAGAGGCCTCCAAGCGCGAGTCGGATGGTCCTCAAGCAATTATGATCATCGATTTTTCCTCTCGAGAAAACAACCCAGAATTTCAAGTCTCCATCGAACAGGATGGCTCAACGGGCATCCTGAATCGAGAAGCATATACCACCTTCTCTGAAAAAACTAAATTAGATCCTCGTGAACGAGGATCTAGAGGGCAAGGCTGGAAAACAACAGTTCTACCATTTTCAACTATTGTACGAACTGAAACACAAGTATCAGCCTCTCTCAGAGAGTATTACCAATCCATAGTTAAAGCGGATCACATAAATCGAAAAATCTCTGTCTCTAAAGTGTGGTTTACCCCAGACAATGCGGTTTTTCCCCGAACACGCTTCAAACAAGGAACTACCATCCACATCGCTGGATTTGACGAAGAATTCCTAGATGAATTAGAGAAAAGGGCAGGTTTAATCATTATTCAACGCTGGTGGAGTGTTATTAAGCGTTGTTCTAATTATAAAATCATTATAAAGCATAAGGATGATGATCCAGAAATTATCTCTGCAGATACATTACCGATATTACCTCCAATGATGGAGGGGATAGACCCAATTAAAGAAAAGGACCATCGTTTCGAATCTAGTAAGAGACCACGAAGAATCGATGCCCTAAGAAATTTAGAAATCTATCATTCTTTTCGTTCTCTTCCCAGAGGAATTCGCGAAGGAATAGCACTAATTTGTAACGGGCATACAATCGACTGGTACAAGAGTGAGCTCGCAGCGGGATTAGATGGTTATATTTATGGCTTTGTAGAGGCAGATTATCTAAAAAAATCGGAGAATACCACTCACCAAGGATTGAAGGATGACACAAGAGTAAGAAGTACACGAAAAGAACTTGATAAGTTTTTAATTCCCTTGGTTGAACAAATCCGCGATCAAGAGCTAGGATCGATCATGATCGAGTCTAGTGGTAATCTCATGGCTGAGATTAATGACCTCCTTGATAACCTTCTACCTGAACCAATTCAAAGAGGTACTGGTGCAAGGAAAAGGAAACAGATGGACTCGGATGCTGCATTAAGAATTGTGAATTTTACAGTTAATAATCGACAACCAAAGTCAGGACAGGTTCCAACCTTTAAAATCTCATTTAAACACCTGAAAGAAGGGAAAAAGAAGCTGTCTGCAGTAATCCGGTTCGTATCTAATGAAGATAACTCTATACTTCATCATAATCGGGAGGAATTCACCCTAACTGGTCAGGACTCTAATGGTGAATTTCTTGAAGCTGAAGTGAAACAGATTAGAACAAAGATTCCGGAAGTTTTCCCATTCTATTCACGGGACGTTACCGTAGAGTGTTATATTTTACCCTCAGGGGATTTTAAAGTTGATGGTTCTCCTCGAAAGCTTAGAATACGGATTAATCCCATTATAATCTCATTAAAGACCGATGCATCAGACTATCGAAGATCTGACACCGTTTTTCCAACAGTAGAAATCACCAAAGCCGATAAAAACCATATTGAAACGTATTTTGTACGGTTTAGAGTTTTAAAGGGAAGAGAAGAAGAATTTGTTCAGTCTTCCCCCCTCCCATCTATTATTCTCGATCCCGAGTCTGCAACAACACTTAGTTTGTCGCGATCTCAATCATGGACCATTCCGAAAGATGCTGAAAGAAGAAGATACCGGTTATTATGTGAAATGATCCATCCTGAAACGAATAGGGTAGTCGAGGGTAAATACGTCGATTTTGAGGTGGAAAACTTTATCCTCTCGTTAAAAGCACCCAAAGATCATATTAGAAGTGATAAGGAACCCTTACGGGTTTCAGTTCAGATAATAAATCCCCTTAAAACGAAATTTAAAGGAAGGGCCGTATTCAAAGCAGAAGGACCGATAGGTAATTGTGGGAGTGTAGTGAGAGAGATTGAACTGGACCCCAATCAAACTTGGGAAGACCAAGCAATTCCCCTAATAATTGGACTAAAGGAAGCGAAGGGGAATTATTCCATTATTTGTGATCTCTTTGATGATCATAACTATCGTGTTGATTTAGAGTTAGTTCGTGTGAGAGTTGAGCAAACAGAAACGGGAGGAATTCTAAGCGATATCGATTATTCGCGTCTTCCCGAGGAAAAACTTCCAGCTTATATTGGAAATGATGGAAAAGTTCGTATTAATGTTTTACATCCTTTATTCGACAGGATGGGAGATATCGAGAATTTAACAAAAGCCAAGTTTCTCTCAAATCTCTTTATTATTTTATATTATGCACTGGCAGATGCTAATAGAATTGATGAAGATATGAAGTGGTGGGATTTCGAATTCGCAGCAAACAACTTTTTTAAGAGGTGATTCTATGGAAAAAGGACAACGGGCTAACTATAAAGAAGCCAGTTTCGGACTGTTACTCAGCAATCTTATAGGAGATGAAAGTGACTGGACAAAACTTGCCCTTAGGCTGTATCTAGGTAAGTTGCACTTGAAGATTTTGAATATCTGGAGGGAATATGGCTATATGAAAAAAAGATCTGTTAGCCCGAGAATGTATTGGAAAATCGGAAAAGAACAGAAATATTTCCTTGATAGTGGAAAGAAAGCTGCTAGAAGGGGTATGGGGAGAGGAAAACTACCCCATGAAGCATTATCAGAGATGCTTGAAGGTAATGTTCGTCCTTCAGACTCTGAACCTAGTGAAAGTTCACCCGACAAGGACAAGGATCCAGAAAGGTTTACGTGGGGAAAAAGAACGTTTGAAGCTTGTTATTATTTATATGAAGTAATCCCGGTCGAAAATAGAATTAATGAAAATGTACCTTGGTCGATATATCAAGAAATTGCCAGTGAACGTGGTCGAATATTATCACGGAAAAAGACTGAACAATCTTCTCTCATTTCAGCAATTACAAGCGTGAGAAGCAAACTGGGTCCGAAATTATCTGATAGATGTGTCAGAAGTGCGTTAGACAGTCTTCTTGAGCAGGAGGGGAATCTAACCAAACGAACCTGCGAGGACGAATTAAAATTTTTCGTAAGAATTACCGAAAAGCATTATGAGACGCGTTCAAATCTTCAAGTTCCAAGAAGGAAGCTTGAGTCGGAGCGGGATGCAATCTTAAAATTTTTCAGTGAACAGAGATGTAAAGATAGAGCTCAATATGAGGAAGTTTATCTGGACAAAGTTTTAGCAAAAATTAAAGCTTTTAAGGAACCCTTAAGCAGCCTAGAAGCTATGAAGGTTATAAAAGCTTGATTTTATAGTAATATTTTGGCGTAATTTCAAATACTCCTTGTTTAGATATGATGGTGGATCCAGAGTCGTCACTTGATGGGTTACAAGTTTCAAACACTCTGAATGGGAATGGAGCCACCCTATTTTAATTATTTTAATATACAGCGATCGAAAATAGGAAGAGTATTTGAGGAGCAGACGGATCCAGTTCGCAACATAGGGGATAAAACATACCTCATAATGAAGAAACTACGTAATTTGGCGGCTTTACTTAAATTTAAAATCTGTAGTTTTACGTATCTAAGGTTAGATTGTAAATAAAATTCTGAAGGTTATAGATTGGTTTCCTCATTCCTCAAAGAATTAATAGCTGACGAACACGGGTGTAAATTGAGAACCACACAGCAACCAAACCGTTCAGACATGTCCCTTATGCTTAAAGCAGACTTTCTGGCTAAAGATCATCCAGAATCGATTGTCGCACGTGTTTATCTATGTCCCAATTTTGATGAACTTAATTTGTTGGATCTTGATAAGGCAAGAGATACTTGTCAAAAAGATCGTATTCCATTCCTAATAGTTTCTGATGGAAAAACCTTCAGAACATACATAGTTCAGTCTAGATCCCCTGATTACCTACCATTTATACCCATTATTGCAGGCCTACCAAGATATAAACGGTTAACGCTTCGAGACCTCCGCCCTTTTACCTCAATTAGCCAAGTACGACTCATAGCAACGCGCCTTGGAGATGCGATTTATTCAAAGCATGGCCATGATCAGCTTCGACTCTTTGACCATTTACTAGCTATCATGATAGCGAAAGTTTATGATGAGCGCAGCAATCCCGAAGAACTCCACTTTAGCCCAACATTCCTCGAAAATAAAGAAATTACTGAGGCCTTTCACATCCTTTTACAAAAGGCTCTTCAGTATTTCAAGCTCAGCGACTGGCCAACGAACACCCTTGATTTTGATGCAACCACACTCTCATCTTGCTTTGAATTACTTCATCCCTATTCTTTAACCCATACGATTCACTTAAGTCCAGATGCGGAGATTCTTGGAACTTTCTACCAAGAAACTGTGAGTTCTACATTCAGAGGAAGTTTAGGGGCATATTTCACTCCAAAACCTATCTGTGAGCTTGCCCTTGGGGTCTGTGATCTCAGTACTCCAGTGAAAACCATCTTCGATATTAGCTGTGGTTCTGGGACGTTTCTGCTCACTGCCTATACCTCCGTATCGAAAATTAATCGTGGAACTAAACCCAGAGTCTTTGGGATTGACATCCAAGAACGGATGGTCCTTACTTCGATTTTCAATGCTCTAATCCACGGAGTAAACCAACCACACATAATTCATGGGGATGGTCTCAAGGTTTCCCTTGAAGATTGGCGTAAATCTAACGATTATGTCCCCCTAACAGGCTTTTCGCTTATTGTAGGGTATCCACCCTTTGCGGGTTATGAAGTGGAACCACCCGACCTGATTGGGGAACTAAATCGGCAAGCAATACAGAAAGGGGTAGGAGCACGAGTACACAAAGTGATCCCTTTTATCATGAAAGTTACTCAACTCCTCAAACCAGGAGGACTTGCGGTTCTATTGGTCCCAGTCAGTGTCCTAAATGCTGAAGCAACTCCCTTTGTAAGTCTTCGGAGATGGTTGCTTGAACAAGCATGGGTAGAAGGAATCATCGGCCTCCCAAAAGATGCTCTGGTTCATACTGGGACGGGAATTGAGACGGCATTACTTGTTTTCAAACGTAAGGGGGGGAAAAAATCTCCTGTGACTCCAATATTTGTGATCCAGGTTAAGAATCTCGGTTTTGATCGGAGGGGCCGCCCTATACCTGGGTCCGAAATCGACCAAGTAATTGCCCGCTTTCAACAAAGGAACTTCTCTGAATCTTGTTGGATATCTGCTGATTTGTTAACAATATATGACAGATGGGATCCTTCCTGGCTCCTATCTTGGTTACCTAAATTTGAAGGAGCCGCAAAAAATGATTTTATACAACTGACAAAAATTGCAGAGGTAGGCCAAAGAACGTTCAAAAGATCCGACGTCAGTAGTAGTCAGAAGTTAAGGTACTTCGAGGTAAGTGATGTGGATATAGAT
>JAFNKG010000035.1 GCA_017883965.1 Candidatus Methanophagales archaeon
CTGGTAATACGTTGGATATCGGGCCTGGCATTACTCATAAACGCGATGTGGTAGAATTGTACGCAAAGGGTTACAATCCTATTGAAATAGCGAGGATGACTGACCACAACCTGAAAAACGTGGAGACATACATAGGGGATATGGAACGAGTGAAAATATTAGCTTCTAAAGATGTGCAAACAATTGCTCGAATCACAAGAATGGGTCCTTCTCTCGTGGAGGAGTATCTGGAGATCATCAGAACATACTACCCGGAAAGTATTCATTTAAATAGAAAGGAGGTGAATATAGACGGTAAGGGTAACTAGGTGTCATATGGTACTATTGGTCCTGTAATTACTCGTGCAGGTATCTCTTTCTCTTTAATGTCATTAAGCCAGTGAATCCATGTGTCCAGCTTCCAAAGTTTGCTGTTTAGAGTTCCACATAAATGTATGACTTCCCCTTGCGGTGTGGGCACTCGCTCTATGTGTTCTTTGAATAATGATTCTACACTATTATCACTCCGCTGTCCTACGCCATAACCTGAAACGAACGGGATTCCAAAAACAAATCTCCAAAGAATTGCTGCGCCTATTGCTATCAATATTGCTATAACAAACGGTATCATTCATCCTTCCCCCCTTTTTTTAAGGTATTTGATATATCCCCCCTTCTTCTCGCCCCACTTTCACCTCTCGTTAGAAAAAATTAACCAACAAACATTCAAATGCCGACATCTATATAAAAAGGATGGTGTTTTTTTCACGTGTTTACTATCTATAATGTAGTATGTTCATTATATTATAAAAAGATTCATATAGCCTTAACTTTTTTGAAATATATGATTAATATTCTTTCGCATATTTCGACTTTTTTTTAAAAAAATAACTTCTTTACCAATTGTTTTATCCCTGCTATCACCTTCGATTTAACGGTTTATCCTTTCCTACTTTTTATCTGAAAAAGTGATGAAGGTGAAAAGCGAAGGCTAAAAATTATGGAACCATAAAACCGGAGTTACTTTCGGAACTACTGTAAACAGTGCTAATATTATTTCTCTTCTACTGTCCTTATTTCTTATTTTAAAGGTAAAATGTGGAGCTTTTAGAAGAAGAATCTTTTTAAAAAGAATTTGATATATTTATTCTACCTTGACAACTACTTTATGAGCAAGCATCAAACTTTATGAGCAAAAGTTACTTTATTAGCAAAGCCCGTTGGAAGCATACTTTTAAATATATACATGTCATATATGATAAACGGGTGAGAAGATGGTAAAGATATTCGCTCTACTAAACGCAGAGGTTGGCAAAGCAAAAGAGGTACTGAACGAGCTTAAAAAGACCGGCTTGGAAGTGTATCCTTTGTTTGGCGAGTACGATTACATAGTGATAGCAGAAACCGAGGACCTAAAAACCGCCACAGCAGCCATACTTAATAAGATTCACGCCATCAAGGGAGTTACCAGAACAAGGACATTGGTTGGCGCAGAGATGTAAGTAACTAACGTAAAACTTGAAACTTTGAACAGGGGGACTCGCTTTTTCATACCCCCTGTTAATATTTGAGTAACTGCCCAATATCTTGTGGGCAGAAATCCTAAATCCGAAATCCTAAACAAATCCCAATGACCAAAATTACAAATTCAAAACAGGGTCCCTTACAGGGTTTTACATGCTCGTTGGGTCGTGTGGCTGTTTTGGTACTTGGATTTTGGATTTTGAAATTGTTTAGGGTTTAGAAATTAGGGTTTAGGATTTTCCACACTTTATTGAGCAAATACATATTTGACAACGAATTATAGACGAGCTGAGGAATGAAATAAAAAAATAAAGAGATGGTTTAACTAACGCCTATTTTTAACTATTTCCTCCATCCCTTTCTCATCAGAATATACGCAACCGCTAATAGCCCTGCGATCGCAATTACCACTTCAAACCCTGCTGGTGCTGGCGTGGGTGTTGGTGTAGGCGTTGGCGTTACTTCGGCTGTTGGCGTAGGTGAGGGAGTTGGTGTTGGTGACGGACTTGGTGTAGGCGGTGCCGTCACCGTGAAAGATGCACTTGCACCATCCACAGTCACATTGTAAGTTCCTGCCTCTTCTTCGGCTACCACGTGTTCTACCGTCTCCGTTGCATTTGCCTCAACCGTAACATTAACCGATTTTACTTCTTCTTCGTTTACCGTAAACACTACCGTCACGTTCTCGGTGGTATTGCCCGTATTCTCGACCGTTGCCGTTATCGTTACATTTTCACCAACTTCAACGCTTTCTGGCGATACCGTTACATTGGTAACCGATACATCCGTTTCTAATGCTGTTGCACTCATACTTATAACCACTGCAATCGCCGCTAAAATCACTAAAACACCGAAAGATAGTTTTTTCATTTTCTTCTTTTCACCTCCTTTTCTTTTTTAATTCCATAAATACGACATTCTGTCTCTTCATATATTTTTCGCTTTTTTCGAAATCAATAGTTTAAAATCAAATCCCGTTGGAGCAAATCATCCTTTCGCCTTCGTTCGTAACTCCTCCATCCTCTTTATGCTCCGCTCTATATAATACGATGCCCCTATATCCCCTCTGTTCCACAACGCACCGTCTATATTCCTGACGCCAGCCAGCGAAATTTCCCTCGCCTCCTCGATGTTTTCACCAATACCTACGGTGCAAACGGTTCTTGAACTGAGCGCATAGGTAGCTCCATCTTCTCTCAACTCCATAGACCCCGGATAGATTCTGAGGTTATCGCCATATTTCTTCTGTAGCATATACGCACCACTCAAATCCACCCTTTTATCCCCGCCATATATTCTCCTGTAACCGCCATAGTCCATTGGCACCGCATACGTCACCACCGTCGCCTTCTCCTCACACTCGATTCTCGAGAGATTACCTTCTATCATGCGGAAGCAGACATCCACAAAATCGTTCTTCAGCACAGGCAATACATTCAGTATTTCAGGGTCGCCAGGTCGGCTGTTTATCTCCAGTATCTTCGCACCTTCGCCGGTGTGCATGAAAGCGACATAAAAGGGCACCCCTCTCAGTCCTTCATTTCCTCCATTACCGCTAAGTTCGTTGAATATCTTCTGAACCAGTTTCTCCTCTTCTTCCCTACCACTTTTATCCAAAAAAGGCAGCCAATCTTTGTTATCCTTATAAGAGCCCATTCCGCCTGTATTTGGTCCCATGTCCGAATCAAAAGCACGTTTGTAATCGCGCGTGTCAGGAAGAGCGGAGATTCTTTTACCGTCGCAAAACGCCTGGAAACTCGATTCCTCGCCCTCCACTTTCTCCTCTATGAGCACATCACTGTCACTTTCAAAGATGGACGAGAAATGGTCGAATAGCTGCTCTCTACTCGTGAAGTGGTCACCCCACACCCCCACGCCCTTACCCGCTGTCGGTTTATCAGGCTTCACCGCTACTTCATTCCCTATTTCATCTAAAAATCCCCAGACAGAACCTTTCACTTCACTTACGCTTGCATATTCCGTGCGATGAAACACTTTAAATTCAGGATTCGCCTCCGCACAGCATTTCTCAATCAAATACCGTTGCGAAGCTTTGCTCCCTTCTATCGCATATCTCTTCGTGGGACATATCATCGCTACACCAGTCTTACTCTCAACCACGTCTCTAACACCCTCTATTATCGGCTTCTCCGGACAGCAAATCCCAAAATCTATCTCGTTTTTATTCGCTTCAACGAACTCGCATATCTTTCCCACATCCAAATCCGGAATGACCACGTGCTTCTCCGCATGCTTAACGTTAAACGGATTCCTTTGCTTGTCTGCAACGTATAAACACACTTTGTAATCCTCGCTTCTGCTTAACGCATCTATCACCGCAGCCGCCCTCGAGCCATAAGAAATAACCAATACCCCTACTTTCTCGCTTTCTCCATCCATAATGTATTTATATTTATAAAGAGTCAAAAGAATAATTTAACCAGAACAAGAATATAGTAAAATAAAGAGGATGATAAAATGAGTGGAAGTGGAGAAATACCTCCTCAGGTGCAAAATCAGCTTGCTCAGCTCCAGCAGCTTAAGGTTCAAATAGAAGCTGCGGGAAGGCAGAAGATGCAGGTAGAAGCTATGCTGCGAGATGCTGAAAATGCATTGGAGGAATTGGAAAAGCTTGATGAAAATTCCGTGATATACAAAAACGTCGGCGAGTTGATGATAAAAGCAGGTAAGGAAGCGGTGATGGAGGACCTGTCAGAGAGGAAGGAGACCTACGACTTGCGATTGAAGACACTGGAAAGACAGGAGGAACGAGTCCAGAAGAGATATCAACAGCTACAACAACAGTTGCGAGAGGCTTTAGGTGCGGTTACACAGCCGCCGGGCGCATAGTTTGGTCAGCACGGTGACCTAATTTTTTTTCTCATCTCTTAATTTTTTTCTACTTTTGGCATCACTTCACTTGCAATTACAAAGAAAGAAGCGAGGTGTTTTTAAAGTGGAAATTCCGCTTAAAAAAATAAGGGAAGATGTATGGGAAGTGCCGCAGTCGTATAAGGACTACATGCGGTCGCCAGCGAGGATATATGCGGCAGAAGGGCTGTTGAAGAAGATGAAAAGTGACCTGACGCTGCAGCAGACAATCAACGTCGCTTCGCTTCCCGGTATAGAAAAATACTCGATGGTTATGCCTGATGGGCATCAGGGATATGGCTTTCCAATTGGCGGCGTTGCGGCTACGGACTTCGAGGAAGGTGTGATATCGCCAGGCGGTGTCGGTTACGACATAAACTGTGGTGTGAGACTTATTCGCACCAATCTGAAGGAGAAGGACGTTAGACCGCATCTGTCAGAGATATTGGATGGCTTATTTGACTATATTCCCTCAGGACTTGGACTGTCAGGGAAAGTAAAGTTGTCGTATAGCCAGTTAGAGGAAGTGCTGAGGGGCGGTTCGGAATGGTGCATTGAGAACGGCTATGGCTGGGAGGAGGATATAGAGCGGACAGAGGAGGGAGGGAGATTAGGTGCTGCAAATCAGGAGAAGATAGACGATAAATCAAAGAAGCGTGGTGCTCCTCAATTAGGCACGCTCGGCTCTGGCAATCATTTTTTAGAAGTGCAGGTAGTGGATGATATTTTTGATGAACGGCTTGCGAAGGCTTTTGGAATAGAAGAGAAGGGGCAGGTGGCTGTTTTAATTCATACTGGTGGTAGAGGCTTCTCGCATGGCGTTTGCTCATTCTATTTGAGAAAATTTGAGCGCGAGATGAGCAAAGATGCAACGTTATCAAGAATACTTAGTTTAGAGCGAGAATTGGCCTGTGCTTATTTGAACAGCGATACGGGCATGGATTATTTTGAAGCGATGTGTTCGTGTGCGAATTACGCTTTTGCGAACAGGCAGCTCGCAATGCATTGGACAAGAAAAGTGTTTGAAGACGTGCTTCGAAGAAAAGCGGAGGATATGGAAATACGGCTGGTGTATGACATCGCACATAACATAGCGAAAGAGGAAGAGCATCTCGTAGATGGAAAGAAAAAGAAGTTGTGTGTGCACAGGAAAGGAGCAACGAGGGCGTTCTCAGCAGGCGATGAAAGATTGCCGCCTATTTATAGAAACATTGGTCAGCCAGTCTTGATTCCCGGTTCGATGGGCACACGCAGTTTTTTGGCAGTAGGCACGGAAGTAGCGAAGGAGGAGACTTTTGGTAGCTGTGCTCATGGCTCCGGTAGGGAAATGAGCAGGACAGCGGCAATGAGGAAATATAGGGGCAGTGAAGTGAAAGCAGAATTAGCAAAGCGGGATATAATAGTAAAAGCACGAGAACGAAGTAAGAGAGACGTGAGGCGGAAAAGAGGCATACCGTTTGATAAGTATGGTGAACTGGCGGAGGAAGTTGCAGCGGCATATAAAGACCCTGAGGTGGTGGTTCGGAGTTGTGAAGTATCAGGGATAGCGAAAAAAGTAGCGGCTTTCAGACCCATCGGCGTTATAAAAGGGTAACTCATAAATCACAACATCAAAACTACAAGAAAAACTATTTCTTTGATAACACATTCTTTTTTTAAGAAAGTTTTATGCGGATAACAATAAGCGGTCTTCCGGGCAGTGGAACAACAACGGTTGCGAAGTTGCTATCAAAGGAGTTATCAATGGAGCTAATTTCCGCTGGCGAGATGTTTCGGCAAATAGCGAATAAAAAGAAATTGCAGTTAGAGCGATTCAGCAAATTGGCGGAAAATAACGATGATTTTGATAGGGGGATAGATGAGAAACAGGGCGAAGAGGCGATGAAACGTGAGAATGTCATTGTAGAAGGCAGGCTGTCGGGTTTCTTCGTCCCTGATGCAGACCTGAAGATATGGCTGGAAGCGCCTTCGGAAATAAGAGCGAAGCGAATTGCAGGTCGGGAAGGAACAGCATACGAAGAAGCTCTTTCTGCAATGAAAAACAGAGAACGGTCAGAACATAAGCGATATGAGAAATATTACGGTATAAATTTGGACGACCTTTCCATTTACGATTTAGTAATAGACTCCTCAAGGTGGAACGAGAGAGATATAGTAGCGATGATAATAAAGGCGAAGGAGCGTGTGAAGTGAGTAAAGAAAGCTTTTTTTTCTAAAGAAAAAGTCTTTAGGATAAAGGAATCAGGGAGAAGAATGTGGATGGACGGTAGTGGAAATCAGGTATCCGCCTTAAGTGAGTGTATGTGACTTAAATCCATAAAAATTAGAAATTACTTGTATCTTTTGATATTGATGCTTTCATTTTTCCAAAGTCAAGACCTACCCTAGTTCTTATACTTTTCTTAGTCGGAGTTGCCTCTATTGAATTAACAGTTATACAAAAAATATCCAAATCTAATTTCAACTTATAACAAAATATCTCTCTCTCCCAATCTTGTCTTCTATTTGCAGAATCCAATTTCACCATTAACATATCTGAAGCACGTGAGAGCGAACTAAATCTGTTTTTATCAGAAAATCCTGCATGGGGTTTTAATTCACTTAAACAGTGGGAAATAGTAACAATTTCCTTCTTTATTTGTTGAATTTGATCATTAGTAAATGGAACGTTTTCTATAAAATCTATTATTGCATGCGAAGAGGTGAGAATCTGGTCTTTTTTCTCCAAAACTCTTTGAATAATCATAGCGTCCATTTATTCAAAAACGGAGCTTTAATAATATAATTGTTTTTGTCATTTGAATAATTTTTCTAACCTTAACTCCGCATGGATGGGGAATAGCCCATGATAAAAAACAGAAATTCGAAGTCTATCCATCATTTAAGTCAGTTACGATTGGTTTTTATGGCACTAACATATTCCCTATATTGAGGAATAGGAAAAGACGAAAGTATCTGTTCTATTTAGTGTTTGATCAGCAAAAGATAAGATATTATGGAGTATTTGATGAGACCTATCCCCTAAGTGATTCGGAGTTAAGGTTCTAAATACATAACGGAAGAAACTGGGGATGTTTATGTCAAAAAGTGTAAGTCCTCTTCTTACTCTACTATAAATACGCCCCCAGCCTCTTAACCCTGCTGACGGGATTAGGATGCGTGGAAAAGAATTCCATCATTCTATCAGCACGGCTCACTTTCGCACTTTCTGCGAAAGCTCTTAACTCGTACTCGTCTATCTTCCCATCTTTATTTAGGTCGGCAGCACGCAAATCCTTCAAATCGTTTCTTGCAGTTACAGGGTCCGCGGCAAAGAAAGCTCGCATGCTTTCCATCTCCTTTTTTACCTTTTCCGGCTTCGCTCTTGCACTACCATAAATCATTTTGTATAGCGCAGAAGCGAGTTCATGCGGCTTCCTCGTGAGCTCTGCACTTCCCGCATCCGCATAATATTCCCGTATACGAGATACATAAAGCACTATCAGGTTGCTTATGAAATATACAATGAAGGCAATAAGGGCAATAGCCATCATTGGTAACGCCCCTTCTCTATTCCTACCGCCGCCCATACCGCCAAAGATGCCCGACCAGAAGAAGCTGAAATAAATAAAGTAGCATATCATCGGTATCACACTCAACGCCGTTATAACCACCATATCTCGATTCTTTATGTGCGAGAGTTCATGCCCTATAACCGCTTCTAACTCATCCCGTTTCAGCATCTCCATCAATCTTCTCGTGACGCAAACCCTCGCTTTCTTTTTTGAGGTGCCAAAAGCGAAAGCATTCGGTATTGGTATCTCGGAAATCCCTACTCGTGGCTTCGGAATACCCGCCTTCATCGCTAATTCGGTCACCATCCGGTGCAATTCCGGCTGCTCACGTTCCAAAACATATCGAACACGCATTGACCGCTCCACTATCTTCGGACCTATAAAGAACTGAATACCCACCACTACAAAGGCGAGTAAGGCATAAATTATCGGCGTACCTGCTCCGGTGAAAGTAGCTATAACGATTAATAACGCATATATCACCGCAAACAGGAGCAATACGCAGAGCCCCATCCTTATCTTCAGCCACGCTGTTCTCATCTTATTTTTGTATTTTTATTTTCCTCTTTAAAAAGTTTTCTTTGATATTTTTGTTTAATCAAAAGATGTCGAGGGTATATAATAACCCTTTTATATTTCCATTTACATATCTTCTCCTTGGTGATATTATGAAGTATAAAATAACAGGGGATAACCTGCAATTAGTAACGGTAGAGTTAAATTCTGGCGAGAAGGTATATGGCGAAGCAGGCACGATGGTGTACATGAGCCCAAATATGAATATGGAAGCGAAGATGAGGGGTGGCTTGCTGAAAGCAATCGGGCGGAAATTCGCGGGCGAAACAATGTTTTTAACGGAATTTACACCGGCAGGGGGCGAGGGCATTGTGGCTTTTGGCGGTAGCGCACCGGGGACAATCAAATCGGTAGAGGTTGCACAGGACAAAGAATTTATAGTCCAGAAGGACGCATTCCTCTGCGCTGAGGATACCGTAGAGCTAAGCGTAGAATTTCAACGAAAGTTAGGGGCTGCTTTCTTCGGTGGTGAAGGCTTTATTCTGGAGCGACTTTCTGGTGAAGGCACATCCTTTATTCATGCCTGCGGCGATTTCGTAGAGTTTGACCTGCAATCAGGACAGACGATGAAAGTAGATACCGGTAGTGTAGTTGGCTGGGATGGAACTGTGGGCTATGACATTGAGCGAGTAAAAGGGATTAAAACAATGTTCTTTGGTGGTGAAGGTCTCTTTTTGACCGCTCTAACCGGACCCGGGAAGGTAATCATTCAATCAATGACTTTGCATAATTTAGCATCTGCCTTAGCACCTTTCTTGCCGGGTGCAAGGGGTACTTCGGGTACTTCAGGCTCTTCCGGTGTTGTTGGCACCCTGCTTAAGGAAACGGTAGGCAGATAGATGAGAAACACGATTATTGCCGCTATTATTTTTTTAGCCGCAGCAGTAATAATTCTGGGATTACTTCACTACTTCAAAATCCTCACACTCATCGCTCTGCTCATAGGATTCGGCGTTTTGATAGGGATTATACTCTTCACGATAATTACAGGAGTTGCGCTCATCTTCGCTGTGCCTTATTATTTACTTGCAAAAAAGCCAAAAATAGATGAGTTCGGCAGTTATAAATTGGAAGATGTAAAAGGAAAGGAAGAGGATGTAAAAAGGAATGAATAAGGTTTAATTTGACTCTTGTATAAACTATACATTTTTTATCTCTTGCTGAAGAAAAAACGCATCAAATCGCCTGCTCGTGCATCCAACACGCCTAAATCGCCATTCCTTGCGGACGTTTCATCAAAACCACTCTCTTCCTTTTTGTTTTTACTTTTACTTTTGCCCTGCGCCTGCGAGTGATATATAGCAAAAGGCACTGCCTCTTTTGTATGCGTTCCCACCGACACAGGCGTGTAGTGGTCAGGCAAGGCTAAAATTTTATAGCCCTCATCGGTATCTGCAAATTCATCCTCTAACCCTTTTAACACTTTGCCTACTACCAGCGCATCGAAATCCTCTATCGCTTTCACCTTCAGGTCTATATCACCAAGATGCGCTGCCTCATCCGGCGCTTCTACATGAACCAGAACAAAATCCTTATCCTTCAGGCTGCGCAATGCATATTCCGCCTTGCCTTCGTAATTCGTGTCAATATAGCCCGTAGCGCCCGGCACATCTATCACATCCAAGCCCACGCACCTTCCAATTCCTTTTATAAGATAAACACCCGAAATCACCGAACCACGCACCCCATAAAACTCGCTAAACGCAGGCATTACGGGCTTCCTACCACCGCTCCACAGCCATACCATATTCGCCTTCCTTTTGTTTCTCGCCATCCTCTTCGCATTTACTTCATGCGCATCCAATACTTTCTTCGAGGTAAGCACGACATTCCTTAAAATCTCCTCTTTTGGTAGGTTCTCTTCTAACCGTGCACCGATTATGTCATGGGGAGGCGCACCACCTATTTCTTTTCCCCCCCGGAAATCATTATCTTTTGATTCAGACTTGAGAACCAGAACATTTCGATAGCTAATTCCCGGATAAAATACAATTTCCTGCCTCTTACCGCTAAATTCTTCATTAAGCGCCTCTATTAATTCTCCCGCTTCGTCGTTTGTTATATGTCCACCACTGTAATCCTCAATCGTTCCTCCTTTCTCTGTTATAAGATTACATCTAAAAGCAATGTCGCTCTCATCGAGTGGTATGTGCATCCCCATCGCCTCCAGCGGACCTCTGCCAGTGTAATATTTTGCAGGGTCGTATCCAAGAATGGAGAGAATAGCAATATCACTTCCGGCATCCAGTCCTTCAGGTATTGTTTTTACCATGCTACATATACCCTCCGTAGCGATGAAATCGAGGTTTGGCGTGGATGCGATTTGTAGGGCCGTCTTGTTACCACGCTCAGGAATCGGATAATCTGCCATCCCGTCTCCTATTAAAATCACATATTTCATTCCCATGCTCAACAATATTTAAATCATACTTTCAATATTATAATGTGTGAGGATACATGGAGACGGATATACCAGTAAGGGATGTAATGGTGCGAGAGGTAGTGAAGGGGGATATGGAGTTAAATGTGATGGACGCGGCGAAGCTGATGAGGAAATACGATGTGGATAGTATCGTGGTGCTTAATAATGGAGAGCCGGAGGGAATAGTTACCGAGGGTGATATAATCAGTGAGCTGGTAAGCAAGGACATAAAGCCGAGCACTGTGAAACTAAAGGATATAATGACTACACCCCTGGTAACTGCATCGCCTATGGATCGCCTATCGGATATAGCGAAGAAAATGGCGGCGGAACGGATAAGAAAGATACCAGTAATTGACGGCGACGAGTTGGTAGGGATAGTTGCTGATGTAGATATAATATCAGTTTCGTCGGAGATGAACACGATATTGGCGGAATTAATAGAGATGAATGTGGAAAGAGAAACATTGAGAACAGAGAGTGAAGGTGAAAGAATGGGACAGGGTATATGCGAGAAATGCGGAAGCTTCTCACATTACCTGGAAATGGAAGGTGGGCTGATGCTCTGTGAGAGTTGTAGAGAAGAGATGGAGATGGGGTCCGATTGATTCCAATTACCCTCAAATCCTAACCCCTATCGTATGGCTCTAATCCTTAATCCCTGCCAGTGACACAGAGAACACAGCTTCAGCTTCTGGTAGGTTAGGTGAATCAACTAACCTTGCTATTCTCTTCTCACCTTTTGACTTTCTCAGGTATAATCTGAAAGTAGCGGTATGTCCCACTATATGACCACCTATGGGTCTTGTAGGGTCGCCGAAGAAGGCATCCGGTCTCACTTGCACCTGGTTAGTTATCATCACCACTGCATTATTGAGGTCTGCAAACCTGAGAGCGTCGTGTAGATGCTTGTTTATCTTCTGCTGTCTGTCTGCCAGCGTTCCCCGTCCTACATATTCACTTCTGAAATGTGCAGTCGCCGAGTCTATTATCATTAACCTTATCGGCTTTTCTGCATTTTTCAGCTCCTCTGCAAGCTCCCCTGCCTTCTCTACCAGTAATATCTGATGATTTGAGTTATATGCACGTGCAACGTGTATATTTTTAAGAACGTCTTCGTAATCAAGTTCAGCACCTTCCGCCATGTCTTTTATCCTTTCCGGTCTAAACGTGTTCTCAGTATCTATCATTACGGCGGAACCGTTTAAACCACCCTTTTCCGGCGGTAACTGCACGTTTACTGCGAGTTGGTGTGCTATTTGCGTCTTTCCACTGCCGAATTCACCGTAAAACTCGGTCATCGCTTGCGTCTCGAGACCGCCACCTAATAAATCATCAAAAGATTGAGACCCCGTAGTTAGCTTGCCTACCTCCTGCCGCCTTTCCAATATCTTATCACCGGTTTCAAACCCGCCGATGTCTGCGGCTTCCCTCGCAGAAGATATTATCTTTGCGGCTGTTGCTTCGCCTATCTCGGCAGCTGCTACCAACTCCGCTGGAGAAGCCACTGCTATCGTCTCTAACGAATTAAAACCCGCCTCATGTAATTTCTCTGCTATTGCAGGTCCAACGCCAGGTAACTCCTCTAACTCCACTTTTGCCTTCACCTCCTACCGCATAATCATAATAAATAATTATACAATAATTATACACCAGATATTTTAACATTTAAACCTTTGCTCAAAATAAAAACACCAGTGCCACTACTACCGAGCCGAATTTGCCCTCTTCCACCTCTATGGATTTTACTTCTAATTCCTTTTCGACTATTTTCTTATCACGAATCGCCGCCATCTTATATAACTTCGCCCTTATCTTCTCCACCAGGTATTCCCTTGAATAATGCCCATGATGCTCACAGATGATACCAAAGTCTCTTCGCTCTTCTCCATTTCCATCTTCTTCACCCATCCAGCCATACCCTATACCAGCGCCAATGACCTCGCCCGCCTTACCATCTGCTCTTGATAGCACACAGAATGTTATTTCTCCGGGTATTAGCGTCACATTGTCTCGTTCTGTTTCCACTGCTTTCGCAGGTAGTATAGAAGAAACCTCTACCAGATTGCATTCGCCTATGCCCGCATCGCATAAAGCGAAGTCAAAAGCGTTAGCCTGCTCGAAGTCCATGCCCACACCGGAAGTAACGAAAAACGCCCCCGGTATCATTTGTCCATTCATTTTTTCTCCTTATTTATTTTTATGCCCACGCCTACTTATACAAATTTTCCACTTCCTTTATTGTAGGAAATACATTCCCTAATCTTTTTTTACTTATATATGTCGCAGCACAGGCATTGGCAAATTTTAAGCATTCCTCTGCTTCCCTTCCTCTCAAAAAGGCGTATATAAAACCTGCGTTGAACACATCCCCCACACCTGTTGGGCTTATCGGCTTCACGTTAAACGCCGGACAGCTTACCTCAAAATCCCTGCTTACCCATGAGGAGCCATTTGCACCTCTATGAACAATCACGTTTCTGCATCCTTTTTCTAATAATTCATGCTCTCCTTCTACCCCTTTCTCCTTCGCACTCAATCCTTTTATCTCCGCTTCGTTAACAAAAAGAAAATCAGTAGAAGGAAGAAAATCAAAAACACTTTGTCTTGCACGGGCAGTCCACCCGCGATAAGCACTCCATCCTATATCTACACCGGTATAAACGCCTGCGGATTTAGCAAACCCGAGTATCTTCTTGTTTGCCATGAAAAGACCTTCGGTGTTCCAGTGACCAGCACGCATCACGAAACTTGTTTTCCTTAGAAGCTCAAAGTCCACATCTTCTTCCTTAAGGTCTAAATTCGCTCCCCTGTCGGACAGCATAGACCTGCTGCCGTCTTCAAAGGATATGCTTACCGTTATCCCCGGGTGCTCTTCTTTTTCGGATGTCGTGGCAAAGCATTTAACACCTGTTTTTTGTAATTCGAATATTATCCATCTCGAAAGCACGTCAGTTCCTGTTTTGCAAATAAGAGCGGTTTTTAAGCCCAGGGAAGCACATGCCGCCGCGCAGTTCCCCGCCTGTCCTCCTATGCTATGCATAAATTCACAGCCCATCTGCCTGTCGCGCTCTGGATAATCCCGGACTGGCATCGTGGCTATGTCACAGAACACGTCGCCTATAACCACCACATCGTATCTTTCCGCATTTTGCTTTGCTGTCATAGAGCCGCTCTTTCAATGTTATTTTATTAATATAAATTCGGTATTAGCTGAACATTAAATGTTTGCAAACCCGCTTGCCATTCTTCATCGCAATTCTAACAGCCACATCCACAGCGGTTTATAGACTATTTTTTTGTTATCCACTTCCTCTTCCTTATCAAGGTCTTCGGTTATTACCAGCCCCTCTTTTAGCTTAAACTCATCCATCGCCTTTACCAAGCTTCTTACCTCCCTCTCCTCTGTCTTTTCATCCATGGAATAGCAAACCTGAATCAATTCCTTAACGCGTAAGCCCTCATTTATCACAAAATCTACCTCTCCCTTATTCTTCCAATAATATATCTCTGCTGAGTCTGAAGAACGACGCTTTAATTCTATAAATACGAGATTTTCTATCGCCCTCCCGATGTCTTCCGAGAATTTAAAAGAGACCGCATTTCTCAAGCCTGTGTCTATACAGTAAACCTTCTTTGGCGATATTAATTGCTTACCTCCGGAATATGAAAATTGATTGACGAAGAACATTAAAAAGCTGTTCTCCAGATATTCTGTATAATTCTTTACGGTATTCACGCTCCCCAGATTAAAAATGTTCTTTAATCTGTTGTAGCTGATGGTGTTTGAGACATTCGCCACAAGGTAGTTGACAATCTCCTGAAATGTCTTTGTCTCCCTTACGCCATACCTCACGAGTATATCTCTAAAGATTACATCACTGAAGAGCCTGCGAAGTATATCCTTCTCCTCATATTTCAAATACTCCGGAAAACCACCATCTTCAATATATTGTGAAAGATTTTTCATGATTTTTACCCGTTCCTCCGTAATATATTCAAAATTCTCTTTTAACCCGATTTTTTTAAACCTTAAAAATTCACGGAATGAGAATGGATATATCTCTTTCATCAGGTGCCTCCCGGTTAGATGCGTTGCAAGTTCTCTGCTTAATAGTCTTGCATTCGACCCGGTGATGAAAAATTTAAACCCACGTTCATACATCCTTCTCACAAATCTCTCCCAGCCCTGAACATTCTGAATTTCATCCAGGAAAAAGGTTCTTTGCTCTCCATAAAGCTCTAAGAATACCTGGTAAAGCCTATCAAAATCTTCTTCCGCCGAAAATGATATCAACCGCTCGTCCTCAAAGTTCAGATAATAAAACTGCTCATCGAACCACTCAGATATTATCTGCGTTAATAGTGTTGATTTCCCGGACCGTCTCACACCGCTGATTATCACTACGTGTGGAATCTTCAGATATTTTCTTATCTCCCCCAGACTTTCTCTCTCTATTCCTCTATCCTTCTCTTTTATCTCTTCCCTTTGCTGAACAACTATCTCTTTAAGCTGTCTTGTATTCATGATAGATACTTGTGTTTCTATTAATATAAAAGTTTCATTAGTAATGAAGTCTTTGTGGGTATGTTTTCATTGATAATGAAAAACAAAAAGATAAAATATCTGATTAGCTGATAATAGCTTTTGAAAGTGCTTTAAATTCAATTGGTGTATCCTCTTTGGTAAAATACAAGACTTCTATTCCTATAACTTTATCATCTTTATCCTTCTTTAGAATGACTCCATCTCCCACCTCCTCGCATATAAACTCTCTCTCTGGGTCGTCAAACCAGATGTCCAATGTCTCCATTTCTTTGTTATGGATAATAATCAGCTTTTTCTCCATATCTCTTCACCTTCCTTCACCCTACTGGTTATATATATTGTTATGATGAACCCCTCTGCATTTAAATGTTTGCAAACCACACAGATATACTTTTCTTTAGCCCATCTATAGTATAAATAAACACTTCTGTCCTTCCTGCTCCTCCTGATAAAATCGGGGTCTTTTAAAGTCAAAGCTACTCTCTTTTCTTTACCTTTCATAACGGGATGCTTTACCGTTGCTATAAATTCCCAATGTCTTTTTGTCACTCTTATTTCTTTATCCAGCGGGGTCGTTACTTTGAAGTAAATCATACGGTCCTTTCCTACATTAGTGGATTAACAATAGATAAATGTGATTATTCTAAAAGATAGTTAATGCAAAAGACCTATTTACACGATTTCCATTTCCCGGAACACCTTGTTCCATTTTTTTGGAACGCCTGTTCCACCTCGCTCTTTTATGCTGTTCCATCCAAGATTCGTATGGGTGCCTTAACGCTGAAGGGCGTAGCGCTCGTTAGGAGGCGATGAAAAAGAAAATGAACACGAAAAGTATTGCCATATTGGTAGTATTGGCATTAATAGGCGTGGTGATAGCACTTGCATTCGTTAAATCTGTGACAGAAATAGGTATATTCACCACGAGCCATGAGAAGACATTACCGTATTGGGAGCTAACTCGTGAAGAAAGACAGACTGCGTACCAGATCGCAATGCAGAATGAAACGGTGAAGCAATACTTAGACCAAGGGTACAATATAAGCGGGCATAGCCCTGACTGCATTTATAAAAACGACGAAACGGGTATAACGGTTGCGGATGTATTACTTACAAAGGCTGGTTATGGGGGGAGATGGTATTCGCACCACTACGTTTCCGTCTATGTAAATTTAAATACAGCGGAGGTCACAGGAATAAAAGAAGGTCCGAAAGACTTCAAATTAACAGAAGAGCAAGAAGAGAAGGCTAAGCACATCGCACTTTCAGACACTGAAGTGAAGAAGATACTAAATGGGAAGGATTATGAGATAAAGGTAGGCCCATTAGTAAAGATGAGTTCGTACGAAATTCCGATAGCGGAAGGGTTTAGTGTAATGGATAGTACCGAGGAATTGATAGGTGCATCAGTAAAATTCGAGTTTACAGATGGAACAATAGTCCCCGTGCACGTAAGCCTGGAGAAAGAGGAAGTCATAAGAATAAATCCCTGACAACAATTAAATGACTTTATCTTTTTTATTGAGGAGGTAAAAGGTATGAAAATAGAAGGAAAGATTGCGCTTGCCATGGTTTTGTTTGTAGTATCCGTATTCATGGTCATGTCAAAGTTCATGCTTCCTACGACCATTCAAGTGCTTATCGAAGGGCAGTCGAGCTTTATAAGGGAGATACCAAATGTGTATACTGTCCTGGATTGTATAATAATTGCAATTTTTTCTTTCCTGCTCGGCGTCAGCGCTTTTTATCTGTTTATCACATATTCCGTGATGCCCGAAAAGGAGAGAGCTGAGCATGAAGTGGAACCTGGCGGAGCAAGTTCGGAATCGGCGTTACAGGTGCAGGAGGATGCACATATTCCAAATATGAATGTTCAAGTTCCAGAAACGAGCAAGTCGAATGGAAGTGCCGCTACTGAGGATGATAGAGCAGGACTTTTGAAGATACTGAAAGGAAACGAGAAGATAGTGATAGAAGCATTGATGGAATATGGAGAAATGAACCAGGCGGACCTGTCAGCCCGAACTGGAATACCGAAGTCCACGCTTTCAAGAATATTGCAGGACCTCGAAGACCGCGGTTTGATATTTCGATACGATTACGGGATGAGCAAGATGGTGAAACTTGAAGTTCGCTAATGTGCTAAGTGTAAGATGCACAAGTACGAAATTTGATACGTTTTTTCTTTAATAAACTTTTCTTTTTTCTAAAAAGAAAAGTTTTGTGGCAACTTCTTATGCGAGAATTCCCTCGCCTTAGCACCTACATACGGTGCCACTATATGCCCCTTCCCGACCAGCAGATACTTATAGATAACCAATCCCTCTAATCCGACAGGACCTCTTGCATGCACCTTATACGTGCTTATACCCACTTCGGCGCCCTTGCCGTATCTGAAACCGTCACTGAACCGTGTTGAGGCATTATGCATTACCGAGGACGAATCAACAAACTGCATGAACTTTAGCGCTGTTTTTTTATTCTCCGTGACGATTGCATCGGTATGCCCCGACCCGTAATGATTGATATGTTCAATGGCTTCATCAACACCGTCAACCACTTTGATAGCGATAATTAAATCGTTATATTCGGTATGCCAGTCTTCTTCTGATGCTGGCTTTTTCTCGGTTTTACCTGCCAGGAATTGCATTGTTTTTGAACAGCCACGGACCTCAACACCCGCTTTCTGATACCGCTCTGCAATCCGGGGTAGAAATTCGCTCGCAATTGCGGAATCCACGAGCAAAGTCTCCGCAGCATTACAAACCGCAGGATATTGAACCTTAGAATCGCAGCATATATCCAGTGCCATATCCAGATTCGCATCACGGTCAACATAAACATGGCATATACCCTCAGAATGCCCTAAAACCATGATACTGCTGTTATTTTGTATATATTTCACAAATTGTTCGCTACCTCGAGGCACTAAGAGGTCTATATACTCATTCAATTTCAACATCGCACTTACTTCTTCGCGCGTTTCAAGTAATTGAATCCAGCCTTCCGGGATTCCATCGCCTTCGGATGCCGCTTCTGATACCACATCGAATAGCGCTTCATTTGAGTTGCGTGCTTCAGACCCGCCTTTCAGCATTACTGCATTGCCTGTTTTCAGACAGAGCGAGGAAATCTGAACCAGCACGTCAGGTCTTGATTCGAATATCGCACCTATTACACCAATGGGGTAGGATACCTGAAAAAGCTCTAAGTCTTTATCTAACTCGATTGCAGACAGCGTTTTTCCAACAGGGTCCTCTAATTTTGCTACATCCTTCGTACTTTTTATTATCTCGTCTATTTTAGAATCGTCCAATTTTAACCTATCGAGAAGGGATTTGGACATTTTCCCTTCCTTTGTTAAACTCGCTGCATCTTCAATATCCTTTTCATTAGCCTCTAATATCTGCTTCCTATTCTTATCAATGGAATCCGCGATTCTTAGTAGCGCTTTATCCTTCTCAGCGGTTGTAGCATTAGCCAATTTAAGCGCTGCCCCTTTCGCTATCTTCGCCTTTTCTACTATGCTTACACCTACATCTATGCCTCTGTCCATAACACACACCAATTTTATTGTTTTAGATACGCAAATACTTAAATAGTGTATATTTGTTTAGCTTTAAAATCTCAAATTTCAAATAGATATTTGAATTTATTTCCGTGGGCTCTGCCCACGACCCCGCAAGCCCTGTAAGGGCTTAATTTGGTGCTTGTGATTTAGGATTTTGTTCTCATCAGATCTTCAATCACTCTTCTCAAAAATCCTTTTCTCTTCCTCTCGCCATAATCTATTATCTTCTCCTTTTTTATCCCGCTTCGCTCCTTTGCCATCCTTATTGCCAATTCCTTTCCGCCGAGATGGTCTATCAGTCCCATTTCTTTTGCTTCTCGTCCTAAATACACCTTACCTGTGGATAACTCCTTTACGTTCGTATCATCTAATTTCCTGTTCTTTGCTACGGCATTCAAAAAACTATCCTGAATCTCATCCAATTCTTTCTTCATCAACTCCCTTTCCTCTTCCGTCGGTTTCTCATACGGCAGTCCCAAACCCTTATAGATACCTGTTTTTAGCGTCTCTACGTCTATGCCAAACTTCTTCATTAACTCGCCGATGTCTGGTCTTATGCTCATAACGCCTATACTGCCCACCGTGCTAAGCTCATCAGCTACAATTTCATCGCATGCGCTTGCAATCCAATAAGCGCCCGAAGTCGCATGTTCTCTAACCCAGGCTATCGTGGGCTTTTCTGTATTTTCTATACATGTTGCTATCTCCTTGGATGCAAAAGGCGTCCCGCCGGGAGAATTTATCTCAAATATCACCGCTTTTATCCTTCTCTTATTCTCCACTTCCTCGATGTCCTTTAATATTTCAGTAGATGCGGACATGAGCCCAAACATAGATTCCTCTGACGTAATCATTCCTTTTATTGGTATTATCGCAATTAAACCTTTTGCCACTTTTCGAGGCAAAGCGTTTACGGATTCGCTGCTTTCTTTCATTTTTCTTTTGCTTTTATGCTTTTCTTATAATTAAACATATATTCATTCATTATTACAGTAGCAATTTCATCCCTGTTCTCTTCCGTAACTTCAAATATCTCGAAATTGCTCTTTATATGCCTTACCAATTCGTGCTCCGATCTTTGATGAACTGAAACAATTAGATGTTTGTCACTTTCCATCGCCTCTTCCACCGCTTCTATGAATTTCTTTGACTTCAGTTCCATTGGTCCTATTTCATCTACGATGACAATAATTGGTCCGGAATGTGTTACAGCATTCTTTATCGAGTTCGCACCTATAGAATCCAAATCTGTTAGATTCACACCATATTTCCCCACTTTCGGACCTCTCTGGTGTTTACGCACATGAGCCAGAATACCCGTCACGCCGGAATTTATGTCTTCTATGGAGAAGCCTATTCGCCTTCCGCCTTCGTGTATATCGGAAGTAAGCATGCCACCCACAGCTACACCTTCTGCTTTCAATCTCTTTATCACTTCCTTTATAATCGTTGACTTCCCTACCTTCGGCTTCCCGGTTATTCCTATTCTTAGTTTCAAGTTCCTGTCACGTCACGCCTTTTTCACGTTTTGTAAAGAAAAAGTGCTAAAGTCAAGATAAAGAAGATAACAGAGGGTATGAAGGAATAGGAGATTCCAAATAAATAGACGAAGATTGAGGAACCTACGGGTCCCAGCATGAGACCTGAGGTCTTTGCAAATTCAAATATGCCTGAGTAAGCGCCGTATCTTTCTCTTGGCACAATATCCGTGACCCGTGCCTCTATTAACGGTTCTGTGAAGGTATTGCCAATGGATACGATAAATATCGTTGCCAGGAGCCATGGAATCGAGTTCAGAAATCCTAAGGGTATGATAAATATGGTAGAGATTAAGAAACCAAGATATACCATTTTGGTTTTACCAAGTCTATCACCTAACTTTCCAAGCGGTATCTGGAAAAGCAGGAAAGGAGCGGTAGAAATACCTAACCAGAGTCCTATTACGAGGGGGCTATAGCCCAGGTTGAGAAGGAACAAAGGTCCAAATACCCATTTCGCAGCATACCAGAAGTAAAGTGCGAGGGTGCAGAGCGCCAAAATCTTAAGCTCGCTCTGCCGCTGGAACTCCTTCAGTAACGATAAAAAATCATTCTCCCCCCATGCTCCTTCTCTCTTTCTGTTTCTATTTCTATCCCTGTGATTATCTTTCAGTCTGAGTGCTAAAATCAAAGGTGCGAGGAGCAGAATAGCAGAGAAAATGTAAGGGGTTCTTATTTCGAATCGCTCTGCCAGGAAACCTCCAATTAAAGGACCTATAAACAGACCTGCATTTGCAAAGGTACCGAAAAAAGACCTGAACTCGCCTCTCCTTCCGATAGGTGATATGTCCTTAATAAACGCTTCACTGGCAATCCAGACGGGGACAGTGAAAATACCAAATGCTATTTGCAACACTATTAATGCATAAAGGCCGGTATTGATGAAGAATGCGAAAAGCACGAGCGAGATGAGAAGGAACGAAGCGATTAACAATCGTTTCCTTCCGATTTTATCGGAAATAGCACCAATTGGGATGCAGAATATCAGCCCAGCGAGAGAAGCAATTGCAGCGATTAGCCCAACTAATTCTGCTTTTTCGAGAAATTGGTTCAGGTAAAGTGGATGGACCGTGACGATAGCACCTATGAATATGCAGAAAAGGAGGGTGACAGTGGAAAATAGTAGTAACTGCGTGTGTACCTGGATTTTCGGCTGTCGTTGTGATCCTGGCTTCGAGAACATAAAAATAATATAGAACACCTCTACTAAACCCTTTTCTCTTAAAAAAGAAAAGCGTTTTCAAACCTTTTTGCAAGCAAAAAGCTTTACCAAAAATAAGAAAAATATCTTTAGAATAAGAGCAAAGGAAGCAATATCAATATTATGATTATGAATGCGGAAGTTGAGAAGTGGTCGAAGAAGGCGTTTGAAGCGAGTGCGGAAAAGTTCTCAGCACTGATTGATGAAGCAAAAGGGGTGTTGGAGCAGGAGAAAGAATTAAGAGAAGGAAGCGGCTTGGTTCGCATATCTCCGGAAGCAGTGAGGAACGTGGTAGTCATAGGCGATATACACGGCGATATGGAAAGTTTTGTTCATATATTAAAGGACAGGGATGTAAAAAATGCCGACAGAATTGTCTTTCTTGGCGATTATGGCGATAGAGGCGATGAAAGTGTTGAAGTTTACTATCTTCTTTTGAAGTTGAAGGTTTTGGAAGGGAAGGGGGGAAAAATAATAATGCTGAGGGGCAATCACGAGGGACCGCCGGACATGCCGGTTATGCCACATGACCTGCCTTTTTTATTTATGAGCAGATATGGAGATAAGGGGAAGGAGCTATACGAGGAAATAAAGGGGCTTTGGGAGTATTTGCCTTATTCCGTATTGGTAGAAGGCAAATATTTGATGTTGCACGGTGGATTGCCCGCGAATGTGGCTTCTATTGCGGATATTGCGTATGCACACGAATCGCATCCAGCATCGAGTACCTTTGAAGAGATACTGTGGAGTGACCCGGTCGAGGGTAACGGCTATTTTCATTCGACGCGTGGTGCAGGCAGGATGTTTGGGGAAGACGTAACAGAGAAGGTTCTTCGTGCAGTACGCGTGAAGACGCTGATAAGAAGCCACGAGCCATGCGAGGGTGTGGAAGTGCGACAAAGAGGTAAGATTCTGACGCTGTTTTCAAGAAAGGGCTCGCAGCATTATTCTAACAAGCGTGCTGCATATTTGCTATTGGATGAAAACATGCTGCGAGAAGCAAAAGATGCCGGTGTGCTGGCAAGAAATGCTGCGAGAATATGGTAGTTTAGAGAGAAAATTAGAGGAGGATTATGTAATTACAATACTTTCTTTAAAAGAGTTATTAGATTAGAAGATGAGAATATGAAATAAAGGAGAAGGAAGAACAAAAATGCAAATCGTGATAAGCGACCCGAAAGCAGGGAAGGCATATAAGGTGGAGGGTAAGGATGCGGAAGCAAGTGCCGCATTCATAGGTAAACGAATAGGAGACGCTGTAGATGCGGATATTCTCGGCTTGGGTGGATACTTATTGGAAATAACTGGTGGCTCGGATAAAGATGGTATGCCAATGCGAAAAGACGTGTCGGGGACTGCGCGGAAAAGGATTTTAATCACTTCTCCTCCGGGTTACAGACCAAAAGAGCAGGGTAAAAGGAGAAGGAAGTCGGTCAGAGGTAACGAAATATCAACGGAAATATCGCAGATAAACGTGAGGATAAAGGAGTATGGGACGAAGCCGATTGAGGAGCTGTTGATGGTAAAAGAGGGGGAGGGGGAATCGTGATGAATGAAAAGTGCAAAATGAAAAATGAAACGTTTTTGCATTTATAATCGTCTCGTAGTTTAACTTTTTTTCGTCTCAATTATAAATAGAGGATTTACGTGAACGAATAACGCTGTGAACGAGAGAATATCCTATAACCTCACATTTATACTTCTCCCACATTCAGGGCATTCAGGTTTTGAAATCATCTTTCTAACGTGATACCCTGACCGCTCTATCAATAACTCACCACACTCGGGACAGAAAGTATTCTCGTATTCGTGACCCGGAACGTTTCCAAGATACACATACTCGACACCTGCCTCTTTTGCAATCTCATGCGCCTTCTCCAGGATTTCAATGCTTGTCGGTGGCACATCGAGCATCTGATGCGCGGGATAAAAACTTGAAAAATGCACCGATATCGAAGCGTTTAAATCAACCACCCATTCCGAAAACTTCTTTAGCTCATCCTCGCTATCATTATATCCGGGTATAATCAAATACGTCAGTTCGATATGCATCTTCTTCTCCAGCATCCGCTCGCACGTCTCAAGCACGGGCTTCAACTTAGCACCGCATATTTTATGGTAAAAATCCTCACTAAACGATTTCACATCCACATTCGCCGCGTCTAAGAACGGCGCCATTTCATTTAACGCCTCTTCACTCATATAGCCATTCGTCACGTAAACGGTGTAAAGCCCCTCTCGTTTCGCTAACTTCGCACTGTCATACGTGTATTCAAACCATATCGCAGGCTCATTGTATGTCCATGCAATGCCCTCGCATCCCGATTCCTTTGCTCGACTTACTGCTTCCTCTGGCGGCATCTCCGTCGTGTAGTCGTTAACCACCTTAGCAGTTGATATGCTCCAGTTCTGGCAGTGTCTGCATCGGAAATTACAGGAGATTGTGCCAAGCGAAAAAACAAGTGTCCCGGGGAAGAAATGGTATAACGGCTTCTTTTCTATGGGGTCCACGTGTGCAGATGACACGCTACTATAAATAAGCGTGTAGAGTTTTCCATCACTATTTTGCCTCGTTCTACATAACCCATATCCGGTTTCTGCTATACTGCAATGATGTGCGCAGACATTGCACCTCACCTTCGCATTTTCCTTTTCATACAGCCGCGCTTCCTTTAACGCCATAGAATCGCCTCCGCAGCTTTCTTCACCGCACCTCTATATTTTTCAAGCGTATAGACGCCTAATTTATAATTTTCGCGGAATACTTGACTGAGCATTGACACGAGCGATGAAACTTCACGTAAACTCCTGAACTCTCGTGGGCTCTGCTCACGACCCCGCAAGCCCTGTAAGGGCTTATCAACAACTACTTTCGCCGCACTTTCTTTTAACTCCTCTCCTTTTTGTCCCTGGAAATCCACCAAAACATATTTTTCATCTACGCCAGCTCGCTTGCTTATTTCCGCTTCTACTTCCCTTATCCTCCCCTCGTCACTTAAATCTTCTGCTACACTCTCGCTCAGTTCATTTATGCCTGTATATACTGCGCGTTTGAATAATCGCCTCTCGTTTATACGTTCCATCATCTCCTCAGGATAGCCCTTTGCATTCCTCAGCGCAATAATTATTTCGGCATCGTCCATCTTTCTTAATGCTAATCCGTATTGCCGGGAGTAGTCCTCAGACCTCGATCCCGACTCGATGAAATACTCAAGCGCTTTCAAAAGCATCAACTGCGCTATCCGGCTTGTGTGGTGATTATAAACCGTGGGATGCATCAGGAATCGCGAAAAAAGTAAATATTCCGCAGGTAATATTCCTTTTTCTGTTATAACAAGTTCTCCTTTGAAGAAATCCAGCCCTCGAATAAGTCTTATATTGTCAACAACGCCGTATGCCACGCCGGTATAATACGAATCGCGGACTAAATAATCCATCTTGTCCACATCTATTTCGCCGTTTAGAATCTTTGATAGACCTCTCTTATTCCCTTCTCCTGCCATTTCTCCTTTTATATAGCCCATTATCTTTCGCTTGTCCATACGATTTTCTTCCAGGACTTCTGCAATAGTCGTTGCCGACGCCTCTTTGTTTTTTTCTTTCACAGGCTCAAAAATCACGTCTTCAATGTCTTCATGGCTTTTTCCTGTGTATTTTTTTATCAGTGGCTCCGTCACATGCGAATAAGGACCATGTCCAACGTCGTGTATTAAAGAAGCAACAAGAAGCTCTTTCTCTTCTTCTTTCGATACGCCCAGCGTGTCAAGCAAAACGTTCATCAGGTGATAAGTTCCGAGTGAATGCTCAAACCGCGTATGATTCGCTCCCGGATAAACTAAATAGGAGAAGCCAAGCTGTCTTATTCGCCTCAATCTCTGCATCTCCACGGTGTCTAATATTTCAATCGCAAGCTCGTCTATTTCTATGTATCCGTGTATCGGGTCTCTTATTGCCGTTCGCATAAATCGTTTCTTAAAAAGAAAAGGTTTATCAAAAGAAATAGTTTTTTATTCCTGATAAAAAGCGTGACTAAAAAACGGTTGAAGAAAACGAAGTTTCTGAGAGCGTTTTTCGCCAAAGAGAAAGTATTTATATGCGTATGATTAATAGGGTTATAGGTGGTGGAAATGGCGGAGTTAGTTGTTAAGATACCGGAGAAATTGGAGAAGGAAATAGAAGAATTGGCTGCGGATAAGTCTAAGTTCGCTTTAGAGGCAATAGAAGAGAGATTGGCTGAGTTGAAGTTAGAGAAGTCAAAGGCATTCAGGAAATTGCTGCTGTCAGTATTTAATAGAATGACGGAGAACAGCAAACTATCTGATGAAGATTGCTTGAGGTTGGGTAGGGAAGTAAACGAGGAATTGGCGAAGAGATATAGTCTTGTCAAATAAGGGCTACGTCTAAGAATGAAATTAGTCGTTGACGCTAATATACTCTTCTCCTTTTTCAAAAAAGACAGTACGACAAGAGAGTTAATTTTAGACCCTGAATTAGAATATGATTTGGACTTATTCGCTCCGAAATATGTGTTAGAAGAAGTTGGAAAGCATGAGGAGGAGATTTGTTCTAAATTCCACCTCTCCCCACAGGACTTTGATATAATGTTCTCCTCCTTGCCATTGTTCATAAAAATTATTCCCAGAGATTCATTTGAGAGATTCGTGTCAATAGCGGAGAAGATATTATCACCACATTTGAGACGTTCCATACGTTGCTCTATCTCTATCCTTTAAGAGTAATGGGCATGAGATTGGGCTTTGGTCTAATGAGAAGAGATTGAAAAAGTTAGAGAAATACGCGATAAAAGTATTCTCAACCTCCGAACTGATTTCATTTTTATCCCAGACCAGACCATAGGGCACTTCTCCTTTTTTCATTTCCATACGCTCTCCTTCCATCATTTCCACACTAATTGTAGTGTCCACAGACATGTTGCAGTAAGTTCTATATAATGCAGATTTATTGATGTATTTAAAAAATAGGAGGGATTAAAGCGATTCTCTCTACTCCAAAACTACTCTCTCCACAACCCTCTTCACTTTTTCCGCCACTTCCACCGCAGTATTACCAAAAATTCGTATCATCGGTTCTTTACCAACCGCACCGAGGTCGAAAATCACGTCAGGTGCTTTTCCTTCTAAGGAAAGGTTTTCTATCGCTTCCCTTACACCCCAATCCATCGTTTTCACATCTGCAGGTTCCTTCTCCCTTTCAAATGAAGAAATTCTCATCCCCAACTCTTTGCATGCTTCTATTATTTGTGACGAGTATTTTACGTTAATAGCACTTCTTTTCTCTTTATCACGCTCCATCATCGCCAATATCATCCTTGCAACATGACTGCTTACGCCGAAATCCACACATCCTGCGTATATACCCTCTTTCGCAGGAATTATTCTGCCATCCACAGCCGCAACGTCGAACTCGCTTTCTGCACACTCTATCGCCATACCTATGTTTGTTCCAACTTCAGGTATAAAATTTTTGAAATTTGGCGTGTTTTTCAACATCCTGACAGCTTCCTTTACGTTTTCCAGCACGAAATACCTGTCAGCGTCTTTCCGCAATCCCTGCGCCTGGTTTACCACTATCAAATTAGACAGTTCCTCACCACGCGATATAGCATCATAAACGAACTTTTTTGCAGATACTGCGGCATCTCGCAAATTTTTACCTTTCGACAGTTCAGCAGCCAGCGCAGCGGAAAATGAGCATCCTGCTCCGTGCACTATTTTTTCCTTTTTTAGTTTTATATACTCGCTGCTTATTTCCTCGAATTCGCCATCGTATATCAAATCCGTTGCTTTACCGCCTGCTATTTCCTGCTCAAGATGCCCACCTTTTATAATTACTGCCGAAGCACCCTTTTTGTGTATTTCGAGTGCAGCTTCCTTTGCATCCTCTTTATTTTTTATCGCAATACCAGAAATAAAGCTGGCTTCGGGAACGTTTGGCGTTACAACCACGCAAATGGGAATAAGAAGCTCGATAAGTCTGTTTAAAGCGTTTTCTTCCAGCAAAATTCCGCCTGAGCCCGCCTTCATCACGGGGTCCAACACAAAAGGGATTTTATACTTCTTTAGTTCCTTCGGTACCACTTCTATCATTGCGGAGGAATACAGCATACCCGTTTTCGCATAATCCACACCAAGTCCCTTGTCGCTCATAATAGATTCTATCTGTGCCTCCACGAGCTCAACGGGCACTTCTTGTTTCGCCTGCACGCCATACGAGTTTTGAGCGGTGATAGCGGTTAGTACCGATGTGCCATAAACACCCAACGCGGAAAACGTTTTTATATCCGCCTGTATCCCAGCGCCGCCACTGCAATCCGAACCACCGATGGTCATTACTCTTCTTGT